>NZ_JAATEK010000159.1:0-748 GCF_012034195.1 Microbispora sp. CL1-1 | reverse complement strand
GCCGAGGCCCAGCGTGGGTGTGACGTGCGGAGACATCCTCGGGAGGAGGATCCGGCCGCGCCGCCTCCGATGGCGCTGCCTCCGAGGGCGCTGCCTGGGATGGCGGCGCATCCGAAGCCGTCGCACCCGAAGGGGCTGTGTCCGAAGGGGCTGTGTCCGAAGGTGCTGTGTCCGAAGGGGCAGCGTGCGAAGGGGCAGCGTGCGAAGGGGCTGTGTGCGAATGCCCGCCACCGTGAGCAGGCCATGCTGACGCACCCCGCCGGGCGTGGGTTGCTCCGGACCGGGCCGCGCCGCGAACGCAGCCATCGCCCTTGACGGGCGCGGTCTCGTCGCACTCGGCAGAGCCGGCGCTCGCGGTGTCGTCGTCCTCGGCGGAGTCGGCGTTCGCCGTGTCGTCGTCCTCGGCGGAGTCGGCGTTCGCGGTGTGGTCGCCCTCGGCAGCGGCGGTGTTCGCGGTGCTGCGCGGCTCGCACTCCCCACGCCGCCGCTCACCGGCCCCGCACTCACCCGCTCCCCAGCCACAAGGCTCCTCATCGCGAAGTCCGGTCGCGACGTCGCCGGAGCCAGCGGCAGGGTCGGTGGCGGGGACAGCCTCAGCAGTGTCGAGCTCGTCCGGGGTCTCGGGGCCGTCGGTGCCGCCCGCAGCACCCGGATCGCCCATCACGTCGGAGACGGCGTCGTCGGCCTGGCTGGGGTCGTCGGCGCTTCCGGTGGCGTCGGGGGCGTAGGCGTTGGTGTCGTCGGCGCT
>NZ_JAATEK010000158.1:0-758 GCF_012034195.1 Microbispora sp. CL1-1 | reverse complement strand
ATCACCATGGTTCCTCGTCGTCAGTCGGGTCGGGGAGTCAGCCGTCCGGCGGACTCCGTGACGGGTGCGGCCGGGGCCGTCCCGCCTTCGCCGCGGTCACCACGGCGAAGGCGGGACACCACCGTCAGACGCGGGTCCAGCGCTGGTTGGCCTGTCCGTTGCAGGACCAGATCTGGAGCTTGACGCCGTTGGCGGTCGAGTAGTTGGGGACGTCGAGGCACTTGTTCGCGCCGACGGCGGTGATGGAGCCGTCGGAGTTGAACCGCCACTTCTGGTTGTTCTGGCCGTTGCAGTCCCAGATGATCACGCTGGTGCCGTCGGCCGTTCCCGCGCCGTACGCGTCGAGGCACTTGTTGCCGTAGACGCGCAGCTCACCGGCGCTGGTGGAGGTCCACTGCTGGTTGGACTGCCCGTTGCAGTCCCAGATCTGCACCTGTGCGCCGTTGGCCTGCGAGACGCCGGTGACGTCGAGGCAGCGCCCCGACCCCACGCCACGGATGGCGCTCGTGGAGGCGGTCGGCGTCGGGCTGGGAGTGCCGCCGGGCTGGCCGATGCTGCCGTCGACCGACTGAAGCGCGGCGTACCAGGCGGCGGCCATCTTGTCGTAGCCGTTCGCGGTGGGATGGATGCCGTCGATGAGGTCGCCGGTGGTCAGCCTGCTGTGCATGTCGACCAGGTGGACGTGCTTTCCGCTGTTGGCCTTGGACTGGACGATGCCGGGGATCGCCGCGTTGAAGTTGCGGGCGGCGGCCTCCTGC
>NZ_JAATEK010000157.1:0-761 GCF_012034195.1 Microbispora sp. CL1-1 | reverse complement strand
CACCGGCCTGGTCATGAATCCTCCACACTTGTGAAGCGGCTGCCCTCAGCCGCGCTCTGCTCGACGGCCGCCAGCACCCGCTGCACCCGCAGCCCGTCCTCGAAGGACGGCGTGGGGTCGGTGCCGGCGGCGATCGCCTCCAGGAAGTCCTTCGCCTCGTGGACGAAGGTGTGCTCGTAACCGAGGCCGTGGCCCGGCGGCCACCATGCCCCGGCGTACGGGTGGTCCGGCTCGGTGACCAGCACCCGCCGGAAACCGTGCTCGGCGCTGCCGATGGCGTGGTCGTGGAACCACAGCTCGTTCATCGACTCGAAGTCGAAGGCCAGGCTGCCCGCCGAGCCGTTGACCTCGATGCGCAGCGCGTTCTTACGCCCGGTGGCGAAGCGGGTGGCCTCGAAAGAGCCCAGCGCGCCACCACTGAACCGGCCGATGAACAGCGCGGCGTCGTCCACGGTGACCGGGCCCCTCCCGGCTCCGCCGCCGGCCGAGAGCCCGGCCGAGCTGGCCGCCAGGGGACGCTCCTTGACGAAGGTCTCGGTCATCGCCGACACCCCGGTCAGCAGCTGACCGGTGATGAATTCGGCGGTGTCGATGATGTGGGCGCCGATGTCGCCGAGGGCGCCCGATCCCGCCTTGTCCTTCTGCAGCCGCCAGACCAGGGGGAACTCGGGGTCGACGATCCAGTCCTGCAGATACTGCGCCCGCACGTGCCGGATCTCGCCGAGCCTGCCCTCCTCCACGAACCGCCGGGCCAGCGCGAC
>NZ_JAATEK010000156.1:0-781 GCF_012034195.1 Microbispora sp. CL1-1 | reverse complement strand
GATCGGTCGCGTCATCTCACTCCCGCTCTCACAACCTTGTGGACAATCACACCGAGATCCAGCCCGACCCGGCGGCGGCGCTCTCCTCGACCGCGGCGAGCACCCGCTGCACCCGCAGCCCGTCCTCGAAGGACGGCGTGGGGTCGGTGCCGGCGGCGATCGCCTCCAGGAAGTCCTTCGTCTCGTGGACGAAGGTGTGCTCGTAACCGAGGCCATGGCCCGGCGGCCACCATGCCCCGGCGTACGGGTGGTCCGGCTCGGTGACGAGGATCCGCCGGAAACCGGCGTCCCCCTCGTCGGCCTGGTAGAACCACAGCTCGTTCATCGCCTCGAAGTCGAAGGCCAGGCTGCCCGCCGAGCCGTTGACCTCGATGCGCAGCGCGTTCTTGCGCCCGGTGGCGAAGCGGGTGGCCTCGAAGGAGCCCAGTGCCCCGCCCTCGAAGCGGCCGATGAACAGCGCCGCGTCGTCCACCGTCACCTCGCCCATTTCACTGCCGCCTTCGGCGGCCAGGCCGGCCGACTCCTCGGCGAGCGGGCGCTCCTTGATGAAGGTCTCGGTGAGCGCGCTCACCCCGGTAAGCGACCGGCCGACGATGAACTGCGCGGTGTCGATGATGTGGGCGCCGATGTCGCCGAGGGCGCCCGATCCCGCCTTGTCCTTCTGCAGCCGCCAGACCAGGGGAAACTGCGGGTCGACGATCCAGTCCTGCAGATACTGCGCCCGCACGTGCCGGATCTCGCCGAGCCTGCCCTCCTCGACGAACCGCCGGGCCAGCGCGAT
>NZ_JAATEK010000155.1:0-804 GCF_012034195.1 Microbispora sp. CL1-1 | reverse complement strand
ACCTTCTTCAGGCGCTCTTCGAAGTCACCGCGGTAGCGGGAACCCGCCACCAGCGCACCCAGATCGAGGGTGTAGAGCTGCTTGTCCTTCAGCGTCTCGGGCACCTCACCCTTGACGATCTTCTGCGACAACCCCTCCACCACGGCGGTCTTGCCCACACCGGGCTCACCCACCAGCACCGGGTTGTTCTTCGTCCGGCGGGACAGCACCTGCATGACCCGCTCGATCTCCTTGTCCCGGCCGATCACCGGGTCGAGCTTGCCCTCCCGCGCAGCCTGCGTCAGATTCCGCCCGAACTGATCCAGCACAAGCGACGTCGACGGCGCCGACTCCTGCGGCCCGCCCGCCGCCGCCGGCTCCTTGCCCTGATACCCGTGCAGCAACTGGATGACCTGCTGACGCACCCTGTTCAGATCAGCGCCCAGCTTCACCAGCACCTGCGCCGCGACACCCTCACCCTCCCGGATCAAGCCCAGAAGAATGTGCTCGGTGCCGATGTAGTTGTGCCCGAGCTGCAACGCCTCGCGCAGCGACAGCTCAAGAACCTTCTTGGCCCGCGGCGTGAAAGGAATGTGACCCGAAGGCGCCGACTGCCCCTGGCCGATGATCTCCTCGACCTGCTGGCGCACCCCCTCGAGACTGATCCCAAGACTCTCCAGAGCCTTGGCCGCCACACCCTCACCCTCATGGATCAAACCAAGAAGAATGTGCTCAGTGCCGATGTAGTTGTGGTTGAGCATCCGAGCCTCTTCCTGGGCCAGGACGACAACCCGCCGCGCACGGTCGGTGAACCTCTCGAACATC
>NZ_JAATEK010000154.1:0-813 GCF_012034195.1 Microbispora sp. CL1-1 | reverse complement strand
CTGCCGGGTGATGCCGGCCAGGAGCAGGTGCCCGTCGTCGGCGCAGATGGCATAGCGCCACTGCCCGCCGAGCATGCCGGTGACGATGCGGCGTGCCTGGGCGGCGTGGACCATGCCCCAGCCGGGCAGGTGCGCGGGGTGCTCATCGTGCCCGAGCAACGTCGTCAGCTCCACCCGTATCTCCGGCACCGACCACGATGTCGCGCCAGGCCCACCACCAAGGCGGCCCTGCGACCGCTGAAGCTCCCCGCACCCGCGCCCACCCTCCGACTCCGACTCCGACTCAGGTGCGGCGCTCTGGTCGTGCCCTCGCTCAGACTCCGGCGCGGCCCTCCGCCCGTGCGTGTGCGTGTGCCCGTCCTCCGGTTCGGGTGCGGCGCTCTGGTCGTGTTCGTACGCGGGCGTGGCTCCGGTGCTCGGCCTCTGCTCCGTCCCTGGCTCTGGTGCGGTGCCCTGGCCGTGCTCACGCTCCTGCCTCGGTTCGGGTGCGCCCCTCCGCCCGTGCGCGTACGCGTTCCCGTCCTCCGGTTCGGGTGCGGCGCTGTTGTCGTGCCCGCGCTCGTGTTCAGGCCCTGGTTCGGGTGGGGCGCTCTGGCCGCGCTCGTGCTCGTGCTCGTGCTCCGGCTCCGGCGCGGGTGCTGTGACCTGGTCGCGCCCGTGTTCGTGCTCCGACTCGGGTCCGGTGCTCAGCCTCCGCTGGTGCTCTGCCGCTGGTTCGGAGGCGGCGCTCCGGTCGCGCTCGTACGCAGGCGTGGCTCCGGTGCTCGGCCTCTGCTCCGTCCCCGGTTGTGGTGCGGCGCTTTGGGCGTGCCC
>NZ_JAATEK010000153.1:0-815 GCF_012034195.1 Microbispora sp. CL1-1 | reverse complement strand
GCGCGCCGACATACCAACCCTCTTCGTCGGGGGTGACGGTCGCGGTCAAGGAGATGGTCTGGCTCATGCCGTAAGCGTACGCCCGCACGCTTCGCCGGGTCCGCGAGTAGGACCAAGCCACCTCTCGCGATCTCCCAGGTTCTCCTCCGGCACAGAAAAACCGCTCCTTCAACGCGAGAACCGGCTTCTGGCCGCGAGCTCGTCGCCTCGGCCTCGCCAACCGCCTCCTGCCCGGACCGGGACAGAATCGGACACCACGGTCGCAGGTGCGGCACCGCGAATGTTTCACCCGGCCTTGCCCCGCCTGAAGATCGGTACGAGCCTCGGCGACGGGCCGCACTATTCGATCTTCGACGTCTGGTTCCACTGGATGGGCTGATGGTGCAACCGATCCGTGGAACGGCGAGCCACCGAAACGGTGGTCACTCAGGCAAAGCAAAAGGCCGGTCCGCTGGATAGCGGCCCGGCCTCCTGATCTGCACGAACGTGGTGGGCGATACTGGGATCGAACCAGTGACCTCTTCGGTGTGAACGCGGGTAGAGCGTGCAGAGCCAGATCAACGGGTGCCGACGAGTTCCGTTACGTGGGCCTGCTGTATCGCTCGCTCACCTTGTCGGGGGATCCTGAAAACTGGCTCTGGCACTAATTTCGTGATCTTCTGGCGCTCGGCTGCCGGGTGTTGCTGATCATGCTGGGTGACGTTCTCGGAGTTGCTCGCGGTCCTCTTCCCCCACCTGGCCTGCCTGCAGATTGACGGGGTGTGTCGGTCGGGCAGGTCGGTACGAATCCGGGCCAGGACCCACGCCACGCAGGC
>NZ_JAATEK010000152.1:0-825 GCF_012034195.1 Microbispora sp. CL1-1 | reverse complement strand
CGGCACCTTCGAAGGCCTGACCGACGAGCAGATCGTCACCCATGTCCTGGCCCACCCCCTTGTGGAACCCGGCGATCCCACCCCCGGCGACACCTCTGACGACACCCCCAGCTCCACCGGCTCGGCCGATGACCCCGCCGGCTCATCTGACGCCGCCACCGGCATCCCTGACGCCCCCGCAGGCACTACCGCCAGCCCCGCCGGCTCCGCCGGTACCCCCGCAGGCGAGCCGAAGCACGAGCCCGGGCGGGGCTCCCGACCCGAGCCGAAGCCGAAGCGCGAGCGCGAATACGAGCGGAGCTCGGGCAACCGACCCGAGCCGGAAGATGGGCACGGGCACGGGCGGAGGGTCGTGCCGGAGCCGGAGCGTGGGCACGCCCAGAGCACCGCACCACAACCGGAGACCGGGCAGAGGACGAGCACCGAACCCACGCCCGCGTACGAGCGCGACCGGAGCACCGCACCAGAACCAGAGCACGGGCGCGGGCACGACCGGAGCGCCGCACCCGAACCAGAGTCGGAGGACGAGCGGAGGCTGAGCACCGGACCCGAGTCGGAGCACGAACACGGGCGCGACCGGGTCACGGCACCCGCGCCGGAGCCGGAGCACGAGCACGAGCACGAGCACGAGCGCGGCCAGAGCACCCCACCCGAACCAGGGCCTGAACACGAGCACGAGCGCGGCCAGAGCGCCGCACCCGAGCCGGAGGACGGGAACGCGTACGCGCACGGGCGGAGGGGCGCGCCGGAGTCTGAGCGAGGGCACGGCCAGAGCGCCGCACCGGAGCCGGAGCCGAAGGGTGAGCGCGGGTGCGGGGAGCCTCG
>NZ_JAATEK010000151.1:0-842 GCF_012034195.1 Microbispora sp. CL1-1 | reverse complement strand
CTAGAACTCGACCTTGGAGACGATGTCCGAGAGCGCGGACTCGGAGAACTCGTGACCGAGCTTCGCGACGACACCCGCGAGCAACTCGAACCCCACCTCGGAATCCAGGCCTCCTGCGCTCTGACCGGAATCAACCGGTCGACGCTGTACCGCCGGCGCACACCGAAACCGCCGAGGACGGAAACCGGGGAACCGGCGGCCCGGCCGGCCCCGCCGAACGCGCTGACCGCCGAGCAACGCGACGAGCTGATCGCGGTGCTCAACAGCGAGGAGTTCCGCGACAAGTCCGTGCGCCAGGTGTGGGCGGCGCTGCTGGACCGCGGCGTGTACCTGGCCTCCCCGTCCACCATGTACCGGGAACTGCGCTCCCGCGGCCAGGTCCGGGAGCGGCGCGCCCAGGCCCGGCACGAGGCCAAGAAGAAACCCCAGCTCGCCGACGCTGACCGAGGAAGAGGTGGAGCCGTACGAGATCCACGAGGTCAGGCGGCTCCTGAAAGCCGCTGCCGCCCTGCCGAGGAACAGCGCCCGATGTCGCGCTCGCTCTTGGCCTACGGCAGGGCGAAGCGCTGGGCCTCAAGTGGATGGACGTGGACCTAGACAAGGGCGTTCTCCGCGTACGGCGGGGCCGCCAACGGCCCAAGTATCAGCACGGTTGCGGCGGCACCTGCGGCCGGAAAGCGGGCTACTGCCCGGAGCGCAGACAGAGCAACCAGGAACCGCGGACACCAAGTCCAGGGCCGGACGGCGCACCATCGGCCTGCCCGGCCAGCTCGTGACTCTGCTGCGCAAGCACCACGAGGAACAGGAAGCGGACCGCGCGAACGCCCGCCAGCTCTGGGAGA
>NZ_JAATEK010000150.1:0-857 GCF_012034195.1 Microbispora sp. CL1-1 | reverse complement strand
CACTGCGGGCGGCACCGACCACCCCGACGCCGACAACGCTGGCGACCCTGCGCCCGCCGAAGCCGACGAGTTCGACACTGCCGAGGCCGAGGCAGGTGCCGGTACGGGTAGCGATGCCAGTGAGCGGCGGCCCGGCGAGTGCGAGCCGTCCGACACCGCAAGCACCGCCGTTGCCGAGGGCGACCACACCGCAAGCACCGCCTCCGCCGAGGGCGGAGAGACCGTCAGCACCAGCTCTGCCGAGCGCCACGAGACCGCGCCCGCCACAGGCGGCGACGGCGACCGCGCTGCGGCCCCGTCTGGAGCACCGCACACCACACGGCGCGGGGCAGCATGGCCAGCCGACCGTGGAGGGCATTCGGACACGGCGCCTTCGGACACGGCGCCTTCGGACACGGCGTCTTGGGACACGGCGTCTTGGGGCGCGGGGTCTTGGGGCGCGTCGCCATCGCAGGCAGAGCACTCGGAGGCAGCGCCATCTCAGGCGGCGTCTTCGGCGGCGGCGTCTTCGGAGGCGGCGTGGCCGGATCCTCCTCCCGAGGACGCCTCCGCACGTCACACCCACGCCGGGCCTCGGCCTGCGGGGGACTGCCGGCATGGCCAGGACACGTGCCGGTGCGATGGCCAGGACACGTGCCGGTGCGACGGCCAGGACACGTGCCGGTGCGACGGTGAGGCACGCTGCTGCTGCGCGACCGGGGCAGCGGAAATGTCGGGGACACCGGGAGCCGGGCGTGGGACGCCGGGGACGGCGCAAGCAGCGTCGCAGGGTGCGTCACCGGGAGCAGCTCCCGGGGCGTCACCCGGATCAGCTCCGGGTGCGTCGGCGGGCACGATGCCCGGGGCGTCGCTGGGGT
>NZ_JAATEK010000015.1:0-174869 GCF_012034195.1 Microbispora sp. CL1-1 | reverse complement strand
CGGCCGGTCCTTCCCGACGACCGTCGGATGCGGCGGCGAGGGAGTGACCATCGTTCTGGCCAGCGGACGCTTTCAGGGAACCGTTCGGCGAGACGGCGTGAGACGCCTGCGGGGTGTCGTCCCGCTCGGGTGCTTGTTCGAGGATGACGTGGGCGTTGGTGCCGCTGATCCCGAACGACGAAACGCCCGCACGTCTCGGGCGGCCGGTCTCCGGCCAGGGAACGGGCTCCGTCAGCAGCGCTAGGCCCGCGGACCAGTCGACGTACGGGGACGCCTCGTCGGCGTGCAGCGTCTTCGGCAACACACCGTGCCGCATGGCCAGCACCATTTTCATGACGCCGGCGACGCCCGCGGCGGCCTGGGTGTGGCCGATGTTCGACTTCAGCGAGCCGAGCCACAGCGGCCGGTCGGCGGGCCGGTCCTGGCCGTACGTCGCCAGCAGCGCCTGCGCCTCGACGGGGTCGCCGAGCCTCGTGCCCGTCCCGTGCGCCTCCAGCGCGTCCACATCCGAAGGACCGAGCCCGGCGTCCCTCAGGGCCTGGCGGATCACCCGCTGCTGCGACAGGCCGTTGGGCGCGGTGAGGCCGTTGGAGGCGCCGTCTTGGTTGATGGCGGTGCCGCGGATGACGGCCAGCACCGGGTGGCCGTTTCTGCATGCGTCCGACAGGCGTTCGACCAGTAGCAGGCCGACGCCCTCGGCCCAGCCGGTGCCGTCCGCGGAGGAGGAGAACGCCTTGCACCGCCCATCGGGAGCGAGCCCGCCCTGCCGGGAGAACTCGGTGAACATGCCGGGTGACGACATCACCGTCACCCCGCCGGCCAGGGCGAGGTCCGACTCGCCCGACCGCAGCGACCGTACGGCCAGGTGCAGCGCGACCAGCGACGACGAGCAGGCCGTGTCCACCGTCACCGCAGGCCCTTCGAGCCCGAAGGTGTAGGCGATCCGCCCGGAGGCGACGCTGGTCGCCATGCCCGTGAGGGCGTAGCCCTCGGATCCTCCGGCCGCCTCGTGCAACCGGGGGCCGTAGTCCTGGGGCATCATGCCGACGAACACGCCGGTGCGGGTCCCGGCCAGCGACCGCGGCACGACACCGGCCCGTTCGAAGGCCTCCCACGCCACCTCCAGCAGGAGACGCTGCTGGGGGTCCATGGCCGCCGCCTCGCGGGGACTGATGCCGAAGAACTCCGCGTCGAAGCGGTCGGCGTCGTGCAGGAAGCCGCCCTCACCGGTCACGGAGGTGCCCGGCCGCGTCGCGGCGGGATCGTGCAGCGCCTCCACGTCCCAGCCCCGGTTGGCGGGGAAGGCGGTGACGGCGTCGGCGCCGTCGAGGACGAGGTCCCAGAGCCTCTCAGGGCTGTCGGCGCCCGGGTATCGCCCGGCCATGGCGACCACCGCGATCGGCTCGTCGGCCGTCCCCTCCCCGGACGCCGGTGCGGGAGGCGCCGAGGGAGCGGTCGTCCCGCCGCCGGACAGGGCGAGCAGGTGGCGGGCCAGCGCGAGGGGCGAAGGGTGCTCGAAGGTGACGGTCGCGGGAACCGTCAGGCCGGTGGCCGTGGCCAGGGCGTCCCGCAGCTCCACCACGCCCAGCGAGTCGAGCCCCAGGTCCTTGAAGGAGAGGTCCGGTGGGACGCTCCGCGCGTCCGCGTGCCCCAGGACGGCCGCCGTGGCGGAAAGCACGAGATCGAGCGACGCCTGCTCGCTCCTCGCGACCTCCGGATCCCGGGACGCCTCCTGCCGGCTCTGTGTCTCCTGTCTGCTGCGTGTCTCCTGCCGGCTTTCTCCCGGCACGGGATCGGCCGGTGCCGGCCGCGCGTCCGGGTCCGCCGGCGCGGCGACGGTGTCGATCCAGTGCCGGCGACGCTGGAAGGGATAGGTGGGCAGCGGCACGCGCCGCGCGCCCGGCCGTACGGCACGGCTCCAGTCGACGTGCGCGCCGTTGACGTGGAGCGTGCCGAGCGCCCGGAGGAATTCGCCCAGGTCCCCCCTGCCGCGGCGGAGCGTTCCGGTGACCACCCGTCCGAGGCCCGGCGCGGCGTCGGTGGCGTCCAGAATCTCCCGGACTCCCGGAACCAGGATCGGGTGGGGGCTGGCCTCCACGAACACCGTGTGCCCGTCACTCAGCGCGGCCGCGACGGCCTCGTCGAACCGCACGGTGTGGCGCAGGTTGCGATACCAGTAGTCCGCGTTCAGCTCCGCGGTGTCGAGCCGCCCGCCGGTCAGCCCGGAGTAGAAGGCAACGCCGCTCTGCCGGGCCGGGTGCCCCGGCAGACAGGCCAGCAGCCGGTCCCGTACGGCCTCGGCGTGCGCCGAATGGGAGGCGTAGTCGATCCGCACCCGCCGCACCGCGACGCCCTCGGCCTGGTATCGGGCGATCAGCTCGTCCAGCGCGTCCGCGTCACCGGAGACGACCGTGACCGAGGGGCCGTTGACGGCGCCGATCTCCAGGCGTCCCGCCCATTCGGCCACCCGCGCCTCGACCACGGGACGCGGCAGCGGGACCGAGGCCATCCCGCCGCGGCCCGATATCGCGGCGAGCGCCTGACTGCGCAGGACCACGATCGCGGCGGCGTCCTCCAGCGACAGGGCGCCCGCGACGTGCGCGGCGGCGATCTCCCCTTGGGAGTGGCCGATGACCGCGTCGGGACGGACGCCGAAGTGCTCCCACAGCCGGGCCAGTGCCACCATGACGGCGAACAACGCGGGCTGCACGACGTCCACCCGCTCGAACGACGCCGCGCCCGGCAGATCCCACAGCACGTCCCGGGGCGACCAGTCCACGTGGGGCTGGAGGGCCTCGGAGACCTCGGCCAGATGCCGGGCGAAGACAGGAGAGGCGTCGGCCAGGTCCCTGCTCATGCCTGCCCACTGGCTGCCCTGACCGGGGAAGACCAGCACGGTGCCGCCGAGGTCGCGCGCCCTGCCCTGCACCACCCCGGACGCCAGGTCGCCCGCGCCGAACGCGCGCAGCCGTTTCCGCACGTCCTGGTGGTCCGTGCCCACCGCGACCGCCCGGTGTTCGAACGCGGTGCGACCGGTGGCCAGCGACAGCGCGACGTCGGACAGGTCGGCGTCGAGTGCGGCCGAGCCGCTCAGCCGGGCGGCCTGCTCGCGCAGCGCCGCCGGGTCGCGCGCCGACAGAACGAGAGGGACGACCTCCGGGGTGCTCCCGCCGGGGCCGGCATCCTCGCCTTCCCGGGCCGGCCCGGCATCGGTGGCGATCTCGTCCCGAGCCGGCGCTCCCGGCCCGGAGGCCGCGGGCCGCGGCGGCGGCTCGGCGAGGACGACGTGGCAGTTCGCTCCGCCCACTCCAAAGGAGCTGACCCCGGCGACCAGCGGCGCGTCCGGGCGCGGCCAGGGGGAGAGCTCGGTGGCGACCCGCAGGTTGAGGGCGTCGAGGTCGATGCCGGGGTTCGGCGTCTCGTAGTTCAGGCTGGCCGGAACCTCCCGGTGGTGGATGCTGAGCACGGCCTTGAGCAGCCCGACGATCCCGGCAGCTCCCTCCAGGTGGCCGACGTTCGTCTTCGCCGACCCGACCAGGAGCGGCCGCGTCGCGGGCCGGGCCGCGCCGAGCGCGGCGCCGAGGGCCGCCGCCTCGATCGGGTCGCCGACCCTGGTGCCGGTGCCGTGCAGCTCGACGACCTGTACGGCGGCAGGATCGACGCCCGCCCTTTCCACGGCCAGTCGTACGACCCGCTCCTGGGCGGCGGCGTCGGGGACGGTGAGGCCGGGGGTCGCGCCGTCGTTGTTGACCGCGCTGCCCAGGATGACGGCGTAGACGTGGTCCTCGTCGGCCAGTGCCTGCCGCAGCGGCTTCAGCACGACGATCCCGCCGCCCTCCCCGCGCGCGTAGCCGTTGGCCCGGGCGTCGAAGGTGAAGCACCGCCCGTCGGGGGACAGGCCGCCGAACCGCCCGGCGGTCGCCGTGCTCTCCGGGACGAGGTTGAGGTTCACCCCGCCCGCGAGCGCGACGGCCGCCTCACCCGAGCGCAGGCTCTCACAGGCCAGATGGACCGCCACCAGGGCGGACGACTGCGCGGTGTCGACGGTCAAGCTCGGCCCGCGCAGGTCCAGCGCGTACGAGACGCGGTTGGCCAGGATGCCGCGGGTGAGCCCGGCGAGCGTGTGGCGGGTGATGGCCGCCTCTCCCCGCTGGTAGACGAGCGTGGCGTAGTCGGCGGCCATCGCCCCGATGACCACGCTCGCCGGCATGCCCCCGAGATCGCCGGGCCGGATGCCGGCGTCCTCTAGCGCCTCCCAGGCGAGCTCCAGCGTCAGCCGCTGCTGGGGGTCCATCGCCGCCGCCTCCTTCGGCGAGACGCCGAAGAACCCCGCGTCGAACTCGTCGACCCGGTCCAGGAACCCGCCTCGCAGGCCGGCGAGCCGGGGCTCGCCCGCCACGCGGCTCTCCGGGGGCGGGCCGACCGCGTCGCGCCCGGCGCGCAGCAGGTCCCACAGGTCTCGCGGGTGCGGCGCTCCCGGCAGCCGGCAGGCGAGCCCGACCACCGCGACCGCGTTCTCGCCGTAGCCGACCGCCTCGTCCATGGTGAACATCCGTCCCCTCGCGTCGTGCCCGTGCTTCTCGTCGTGCCTGTCGTCGTTTTCGCCGCTTCAGGTCTCGCGCCTGCTCGCTCGCGTGAACGCGCGACCGGTCCGGCCGCATTCGCCGCTTTCCCTCACCGTGGAAGGTGGTACGGCCCGGGCTGTCCCTATTCCACGGCCGAAACGGAAAAGGAAACAGCCCGGTCCGCCCGCGGGAGGCCTTTCCGGAGAGCGCTGAGCAGCGGCGGCGCGGTTTTCGCCGTACCCGCGCTTCCCGTCCGGAGCTCGTGGCTCCGGCCCAGCCAACCTGATCGACATTTGCACGAATTTCGTGCGATAGTCAACTGTGACGCCCATCACGGCATATCGGCTCATTCATAATGATTTCTTTATATATTTCCATCGGAAATCGTAATTGGACCCCGATGGTGCGGCCCGCCTACCGTTTCCGGGGAAACGCGAGCGCACGCACATCGATGGGGGTAGATCCATGACCGTTGCCGAGGCGGTGGCGGCGCAGGAGAGCCGCGACGTCCGCAAACCCGTGGCCCGGCTCGGCCGCCTGCTCGACGGGGACTCGATGACGCCGCTGCACGCGGAGGACGGCAGCGGCGTGCTCGCGGTCACCGGGCGCGTCCACGGCTCCCCGGTGGTCGCCTTCTGCACCGACGCGACGGTCATGGGCGGGGCGCTGGGGCTGGCCGGGGCCCGGCACATCGTCGCCGCCGTGGACGAGGCGCTGCGGCGCCGGGTGCCGGTGATCGGCGTGTGGCACTGCGGCGGGGCCCGTCTCGCCGACGGCGTGGAGTCGATGCACGGCGCCGGACTGGTCTTCGAGGCGAACATCCGCGCCTCGGGCCGGGTGCCGCAGATTTCCGTCATCGTGGGCCCGGCGGCGGGCGCGGCGGCGTACGGACCGGCCCTCACCGACCTGATCGTCATGTCCGACCTGGGCCGGGTGTTCGTCACCGGCCCCGACGTGGTCCGCAGCGTGACGGGCGAGGAGATCGACATGGAGGGGCTCGGCGGCGCCGACGCGCACGGCCGCCGCTCCGGCGTGGTGCACGTGGTCGCCGGGGACGAGGACGACGCCTACCGCCGCACCCGCACCCTCACCGGCCTGCTGGCCGACATCGGCGGGTACGCCCTGGACGGCCTGACCGACGACCGCGACCCGGCCGCCCTGCTCCCCGAGTCGGCCCGCCGCGCGTACGACATCCGCCCGGTGATCCGCGCGCTGCTCGACCACGGCGAGGACGGTGCCGCGTTCGTGGAGATCCAGGCCCGCTGGGCGCCGAACATCGTCGTCGGGCTCGGCCGCCTCGCCGGGCACACGGTCGGCGTCGTGGCGAACAACCCGCTCCGCAAGGGCGGCTGCCTCGACGCCCTGTCGGCGGAGAAGGCCGCCCGGTTCGTCCGTATGTGCGATGCCCACGGCGTTCCACTGGTCGTGCTGGCGGACGTTCCCGGCTACCTCCCGGGAGTCGACCAGGAGTGGGGCGGCGTGGTCCGCCGGGGGGCGAAGCTGCTGCACGCCTTCGCCGAGGCGACCGTGCCGCGGGCGACGGTGGTCGTCCGCAAGTCCTACGGCGGCGCCTACATCGCCATGAACTCCCGCTCGCTCGGGGCGACCGCCGTCTTCGCCTGGCCGGGCGCGGAGGTGGCGGTCATGGGGGCCGAGGCGGCAGTGGAGATCCTGCACCGCCGGCGCCTCGCCGCGGCCGCCTCCGCGGAGGACAGGGAGCGGCTGCGCGCCGACCTGGTGCGGGAACACGAGGAGCTGTCGGGCGGCGTCCGCCGGGCGCTCGACCTCCAGGTCGTGGACGAGGTGATCGACCCGCGGACGACCCGGCGGCGGCTCGCCGAGGCCCTCGCCGCGGCGCCGGCCACGCGGGGAGCGCACAACAACATCCCGCTCTGACCCGCCCGGCTCTTTCCGGTACGGAACCGGGGTGGCACGGAGGCGCGTGAGCGCCCCTCAGCGCGGCAGTGTTCTGGAAGCGCTCACGATTCTCCCAGGCTGACGGCGGCTCTCACCGTGGGCGGGCGCTTCCGGCGGGAGCGCTGTCGCGTTGAACGGCCACCAGTTCCGCTCGCCGAGCATTATCGCGAGAGCGGGGACGAGCAGGGCCCGCACGAGGAAGGTGTCGGCGAGCAGGCCCAGGGTCACCACGAAGCCGATCTGGAACAGCGACTCCATCTGGATCACCATCAACGTGGCGAAGGTGGCGGCGAGCACGAGGCCCGCGGAGGTGATCACGCCACCGGTCCGCGCGAGGGCCTCCGTCACCGCACGGCGGGTTTCGTGCTTGCGGCGCTGCTCGCGGATCCGGCCGAGGAGGAACACGTTGTAATCGACGCCCAGGGCGACGAGGAAGATGAACGCGTATATCGGCAGATTCGGGTCCGAGGCCGGCTGGCCCATGAGGTGGGTGAAGACGAGGGAGCTGACGCCGAGGGCGAAGCCGAAGGAGAGGATCACGGTCGCGATCACGTAGAGCGGCATCACCACCGCACGCAGGAGCACGGCGAGGACGACGAGGATCAGGGCGAGGCTGACCGGGACGATCAGCCCGGTGTCACGGCCGAGTGCCTGGCGGGCATCGTAGTTCTCTGCCACGGTCCCGCCGATCATGACCGTCCGGCCGCCGGCCGCGCGCTCGGCGACCTCGCGCAGCGCGGGGACGGCGTCGGTGGCCTGCTCCGAGAACGGATCCATCCGCAGGTCCGCGTCGAAGGTGATCAGGTCGTTCGCGGAACCCGGCCGGCCTTGCGCCTCCGCCCCCGGGGAGGAGCCGTCCGCCCCGACCGACCTCGCCACCGCGTGCATGTCGGCGACCGGCGTGTGCGTGCCTTCGGTGAGAGCGCTCTGGACCTTCCCGGCCACATCGTCGGCCACGACGATGCGAAGCGGCGCCGCCCGGCCGGGGATGAAGTGGTCGCGGATCACCTGCTGGCCGAGGACCGAGTCCGGCGCCTCACGAAAGGACTCGGAGAAGTCGAGCGCCGGACGCCCGCCGAGGCCGGCCAGCGCGCCCGCGGCGAGGACGGCGGCGACCGCCGCGGCGATCACCCCCGGGCGTGCGTGGACGAGGCCCGCGACGCGCTCCCAGAACGTGATCGCGGGTGCGGACCCGGGATCGAGGCGGGGGACCGCCGGCCAGAACGCCCGCCGGCCGAGCGCGGTGAGCACCGCGGGCAGGAGCGTCAGGCCGGCACAGACCATGACCGCGACGCCGAGGGCGAGGATCGGGCCCATCTCGCGCGTGGCGTTGAAGTCGGCGAGGGCGAGGATCGTCATCGTGCCGATGACGATCGCTCCGGCGGAGACGATCGCCGGGCCGGTGCGCCGGGCGGCGGCGACCATCGCCTCTCTGACGTCCCGCGTCCGGCGCAGCTCGTCGCGGAACCGCGCCACGATCAGCAGGCAGTAGTCGGTGCCCGCGCCGAACATCAGCACGACCAGGATCGAGGTCGTCTGCCCGCTGATGTCGGTGGCCCCGGCGGCGACGAGGCCGTAGGCGAGGCCGGAGGTGACCAGGTAGGCGAGGGCGACGACGGCCAGCGGCACCAGAGCGACCAGCGGCGAGCGGTAGGTCACGAGCAGCAGGAGCAGCAGTACGGCGACGGTGACCGCCAGGAGGGTTCCGTTGACCCCTCCGAGCGCGGCGTTCCGATCGGCCTCGAATCCGGCGCGGCCGGTCACGAAGGCCCTCAGCCCGCTCTCGTCGCCGGTGGCCGGCGGGACGACCTCGCGGATCGCCGCGACCGCCTGCTCGATGTCGGGCGTCGAGTCGTCGGCCATCAGGACCGTGCTCAAGATGACGGTTTCGTCGGGTGAGGTGAGCAGCGAGGCGCCCGGGCTCATGTCGAGCGGGTCGGCCTCGCCGCACGCGCGCTGGTATGGGGTGGCGACCATCCTCAGGTTCGGGATCGCGGCGGAGCGGCACAGCGCGAGGGCGTCGGTGTCGGCGCGCCGTCCGTCGTCCGGGGTGATCCCGCTCTCGCGGAAGTAGACGATCACCGCCGCCGTCTCGCTGCCGAGCCGGAACCGCTCGTCGACGATCTTCTTGACCGCCGCGGACTCGGATCCCCGGACGAGAAAGGTCTCGCTCTCGTCGGCGGCCCGCTCGTTGAGGTCGGCTTGCAGCGGCACCGCGAGCATCGCGAACGCGAGCCACGCCGCGATCACGACCCACCGTGACCGCCGGCCTGCGGCGATCATCGAAACCCTGGTGAGAAGCCGCATCGGGCCGCCGCCCTCAGAGACCACCACCGACACCCTCTATCTGGGTGACGACGCCGTGCGCGGTGTAGACGTAGATCCTCGCCAGGTCGATCTCTATCGGCACGGGCAGGCTCCTGTCGTCCTCGCGCGAGACGACGATCTCGCAGTTGTGGCGGGCCGCCTTCTCACGGGCCTCGGCCAGATCCAGACCGAGCAGCTCCGCCGTGTCGAAGGCGTTCTCCGCGGGCTTGTACTGGTCGGCACCCCCGTTCTGCCCGGTCTCCACCATCGGGCATTGCAGCGCGGTCAGGTCGCGCCCCTTCGCCTTCGCCTCGCCGGAGTCGTCGCTGCATCCCGTCAGGGTCAGCGCTCCGATGGTGATCGACACTGTGGCCGCAGCGACGCTGAGAAGTCGCCGGTGAACTCTCTGCCCGCTCATAGCGGGGACGCTAACCGACGAAACCGCCTGGATCAAGACAACTAACGTCCGCAATGAGGGAATCAACGTCAGATTGAGACTGACTTTCCATTTTCCAAGACGAAAGTTCTTGACACATGGATAAAAGATGCGGACGCTACGTCTGAACCTCGGGCGGTCGAACCACATCGCTCCGGCCGCGGGGCTGGTCGCCGCCGCATAGGGAGAGGAAGTGAGTGGTATGCGGAACGCCGCGCTGCCCGCGCGGAGTGTGAGGCGTTCTCTGATCGCGCTGACTACGGTCGCTTTAGGGGCTCAGATGCTCACCCCGGCGACCACTGCCCAAGCGAAGAGCACCCCCCAGGCTGCTGCCGCCCCTGCGACGAGCACCGGGACGGCCGACAAAGGTTTCCTTGCGGCTCCTGCCAAGGCGGAGGACAGCAAGAGAATCCTCATCTATACCGGTACGACCGGATACCGGCACGCCGATGGGATCGACAACGGGCGCCCTGTGGTGCAGGCCGCTCTCGAGGACGCAGGCTACGAGGTCGATTGGGAGGACTGCGACAACAACGGCGGCGGCGCGAACAACTGCGACAACCCGAACAAGAATCCCCGGATCTTCACCGACGAGAACCTGTCCCGATACGACGCGATCCTGTTCCTGAACTCATCCTGGTCATGGGCAGGCGGCGGCCGGCCCGGACCGCTCCTCGACCAGGCCCAGCGCGACGCGTTGATCCGCTTCACCCAGAACAGCGGCGGAATCGCGGCCGTGCACAACATGACCGACGCCGGCGCCGGCACCTCCGTGTGGGACTGGTGGGACGGCGGGCCGGACAGCCTCATCGGCACGACGATGACCGCCCACTCGAACGGGTCGGCGACCGGCAACGCCGCGACCGTCCAGGTCGCCGACCACAACCACCTCTCCACCAAAGACCTGCCCGACACCTACCAGATCGCCGACGAGCACTACAACTTCGTCCGCAGCGTCCGGGGCACCCACCATGTGCTCGCGACCTTCGACGAGCGCACCTACAACACCGGCAGCCAGAAGATGGGCGCGGACCACCCCACGACGTGGTGCAAGCTCTACGACGGCGACAGGGTCAAGGACGGCACCGCCACCCAGCGGCCCTACAACGACGGACGGACCTGGGTGACCTCGCAGGGTCACTTCGGCGTGCGTTACACCGAAAACGGCGGCGACAACCCGCTGGTCAAGCAGATCGTCGGCGGGGTGCGCTGGGTCGCGGGCGAGGGGGACAAGACCGACTGCTCGGGCACCGTCTGGTCGAACTTCACCCGTACGACCCTGGTCGACAACGCGAACGGCCCGATGGCTCTCGACGTGGCGCGGGACGGCAAGCTCTACTGGACCGAGATCGGTCCCGCGACGGGCTACCAGACCCAGGGTTACGTGAAGATGCACGACCCGAACGGCCCGCCGAACAACTCGACCACGGTCGCGACGATCCCGACGCGCGCCGACCACGGCAACTCCGAAGACGGCGTGCTGGGGATGAGCCTGGAGCCGGGCTTCGATCTGTCGAAGCCGGACAAGCGCGACATCTATGTCTACTACTCCCCGCGCAACCCCGACTGGCCGACCACGGGCAACCAGCAGACGGTCGGCTACAACGTGATCAGCCGCTTCACGCTGAACGAGGACGGCACCGCGTTCCTGCCCGCACAGGCGGGAGGTGACCCGGCGCATCCGTACGACGAGCGGGAGATCCTGCGCGTGCCCAAGGCGAAGATCTCGGGCAACCCGTCAGGCTTCCCGGGCGGCCCCACCGACAACGGCCCCGGCCATGTCGGGGGCGCGGGCCTGGTGTTCGACTCCGAGGGCAACCTCTACCTCGGCGTCGGCGACGACACCTCGCCGAACGCGCCCGGCCACAACCGCTACCCGCCGATGGACCACCGTGCCTCGGAGCGCTGGGACGCGCGCAAGACGGCGGCGAACACCGCCGACCTGCGCGGCAAGATCCTGCGCATCAAGCCGATCGACGACATCCCGAGCGGCGAGGACCCCGGCCTGGACAAGACCTACACGGTTCCCGAGGGCAACATGTTCCCGCCGGGGACCGCGAAGACCCGGCCGGAGATCTACGCCATGGGCTTCCGGCAGCCCTTCACGGTGCACGTCGACCCCGCGCATCCGGGTACGGTCGTCGTCGGCGAGTACTGCCACGACAACTCGGTGGACCAGGCCGATCGTGCCCCGGCCGGCACCTGTGAGTGGGATCTGGTCGACAAGCCGAGCTTCCAGGGCTGGCCGTTCTGCGTCGGCGACAACTCGAAGACCAACACCACGTGGCGCTGGAACTACGCGACCAACTCCTCGACCGGCCAGCAGTACGACTGCTCGCTCGACAAGATCCCGTCCGACCTCACCTGGGCTCCGCCGGGGGGCACGGGCTCGCAGCCCACGTTCCAGGGCCTGGATGAGATCCCCGGCCCCGCCAAGCCGGCGACGATCTGGCGCAAGTACCCCGGCAACCCGGGCAGTCAGGATCCGCTGGCCTTCGGCGACCTGGGCTCCGGCGGCATGCAGCCGGTCACCGGCCCGGTCTACCGATACAAGGACAGCTACGGTCCCGGCGCCTTCCCGCCCTACTACGACGGCTCGTGGCTGATCACCAACCGTGGGGACGACAACGGGTTCTGGAAGGAGGTCCGCCTGCGGCAGGACAACAACCAGATGCTCCGGGTCAACGACTGGCTGCCGGTCAACCACTTCGGCACGCCGAACAACAGCTTCGTGATCCCGACCAGGTTCGGGCCCGACGGCGCCCTCTACATGGGGCGCTGGACCTTCGGCTGCTGCCGCAGCCAGATCAACTCCACGATGAAGATGGAGCTGGTCAAGATCGAGTTCAAGCCCCAGACCACGTGCGCCGAGGACACCCAGGCGCCGACGGTGTCGAACCAGATCGAGGGCCGGGCCCACCCCGGCCAGCAGAACACCTACATCGACTCGGCCACGCTCAAGCTCACCGCCAACGACGTCGGCTGTGCCGGCGTGGAGAAGGTCGAATACCGCGTCAACGGCGGAGAGTGGACCGCCTACGACGCGCCGGTCCCGTTCAAGACTCCGGGGAAGTACACCGTCGACTACCGGGCCACCGACTACTCCGGTAACACCTCCACCTCGCAGAGCGTCGTCTTCACTGTGGCCGACGGCGGCAAGACGCTCCCCACGACGTGCGACATCTACGCGATGGGCACGACGTGGAGTCCCGGCAACTGCGAGATCGCCCGCGGTGGCACCATCACCTGGCACTTCAACGCGCCCGACGCGGCGATGCCGCACGATGTCTGGCTCGTGCCGCCAGGCGGCAACCCGGACCCGAACGCCGGCGACATCTTCGAGGTCACCAAGGGCGCCGTCTCGCCGGGAGGCCCGCCGGTCTCGTACACCTTGGACAAGGAAGGGACCTGGACGGTCATCTGCAGGTTCCACTCGGGCTACGACGGCACGAAGTGGATCGGCATGGTCACGACGATCACGGTCGGAGGAGGGGCCGCGGGGGTGTACACCATCTCCGCCAAGCACAGCGGCAAGTTCGTCGCGCCGCAGAACGCCTCCACCGCAGATGACGCCCCGATCGTGCAGATGAGTGCGACGGAGGGCGGCGAGCAGCAGTGGGAGGCCGTTCCCTTCACCGCGGGGGCCTACCAGCTCAAGAACGTCAAGAGCGGCAAGTGCCTTGACGTGCCGAGGGGCTCGACGGCGACGGGCACCCAGCTCGTCCAGTACGCCTGCCATCCCGACGGGCACCAGGACCAGGTCAACCAGAGGTTCTATCTCGTCCCATCCGGAGACGCCTACCAGATCACTTCGGCGGTGAGCGGGCTGTGCCTCGACATCAACGGCAGGTCGACGGCCAACGGCGCCGCGTTGATCCAGTGGACCTGCAGCAACGACGACAACCAGCGGTTCGCCTTCACTCCGGTGTCCTCGTCTCCCGGCGTTCCGCTGACCGTGACCGCCTCGTCCCGCTGTGTGGGCACGTCGGCGTACGTGGCGGTGACGGCGGTCAACGACGGTGACGTGCCGGCGACGGTGGAGCTGACCACCCCGTACGGCTCGAAGACCGTGGCCGACGTGGCCCCGGGCAAGCAGGCCTACCAGTCCTTCAACGCGCGTGCCGGGCAGATCGGCGCGGGCAAGGCGACGGTCAAGGGGACCGCGACGATCGACGGCAAGCAGGTCACCGCGACCTACGACGCCGCCTACAACGCGATCAGCTGCGCCTGACCACGCCACCGGCGGTGACCTCGGACGACGGGGTCACCACGACGACGCCACCACGACGGGGTCACCGCCGTAGCTCAACCCGGGGCCGGCCGCCCGGCAGGCCGGCCCCGCCCCCCATGGATGGAGCGAACATGAAAATCAACAGAGCGACGCAGGTGCTCGCCGCGTCCGTGCTCGGTCTGGCCCTCGCGGGTGCCGGCCTGGCCGGTCCCGCGGCGGCCGACGACGACCCCGCCGGCACCGGCGGCGTCGACGTGTCGGTGAACATCCAGTCCACCAGCACGCCCGGTCAGCTTTCGATGACGGTGGCCGACAACACGGGGGTGTCGCTGCAGGAGAACGGGTCGGACGCCACCGCCCGCCAGTTCACCGGCACCCTGCCGACGGTCACCGTGACCGACACCCGCACCCCCGAGGAGATCCCCGCGGGCGAGTACTGGGCGGTCGTGGGCCAGGCCAGCGAGTTCGTCGCGGCCGACGACCCGAGCAAGAAGATCGGCCCGGAGTACCTGGGCTGGAAGCCGCGCCTGCTGAGCGACTCCTCCACCGGTGCGGTGGCGGCCGGTGAGCCGGTCTCCAGCGTCATCTCCGACGGCTCCGGAGCTCCCACGGTGGGTCTGGAGGGCCAGGAGCTGCTGGTCTCCACCGCCAACTCCGCCGACGAGATCGGCACCTCCCAGGTCAACGCCGACCTCGCCCTGCGCACCCCGGTCGACGTCGCCGCCGGCGAATACCACTCCACCATCACGCTGTCGCTGTTCAACCAGTCCTGAACCGGCGGCGGGAGCGGAAAAGGAAAGGGCCACCCCTCCGCCGGAGGGGTGGCCCGGATATTCCGAGGCGTACGTCCGATTTATAGGTCAGACGGTAAGGCGGTATTTGACAGAAGTCACGTAGTAAATGACCGATCGACCGTTTCGGGATCCAGGATGCGCTCGATAACCATGACGGCGGCGCCGGTGACGCCCGCCCGGTCACCGAGCTCGCTCGCGCGAATGCCGAGACTCTGGGTCGCCAGTGGCAGCGAGCGGCCGTAAACCATTTCGCGTACGCCCGCCAAAAGGTGATCGCCCGCTTCGACCAGGTCGCCCCCGATCACGATCAGCGTGGGGTTGAAGAAGTTGACGATCGAGGCGAGCGCGCTGCCGACCTCTCTGCCACCCTGTCTGACAAAGCGGATGGCAAGAGAGTTGCCCTCCTTTGTCAGACGGACGACATCCCGGCCATCGGCGACGTCGAGCCCCGCGTCGCGGAGGCGGGCGGCCAGAGCCGCGCCGCCTGCCACGGCCTCCAGGCAGCCGACGTAGCCGCAGCGGCACTGCACCTGGTCGATGGTGGGTATGCGGATGTGGCCGATGTCCCCTGCGGCGCCTCGGGCCCCGCGATGCAGCCGGCGTCCGGCGATGATGCCACAGCCGATGCCGGTGCCCACCTTGACGAAGATCAGATGCTCGACCTCGGGGTGGACGGCCCAGTGCTCGCCCAGCGTCATGATGTTCACGTCGTTGTCGACGAGCACCGGGACGCCGAGCCGCTCGCCGAGCCAGCCGGGCACGGGGAAGCCGTCCCAGCCCGGCATGATCGGCGGGCTGACCGCCGTGCCGCTCGCGTGGTCCACGGGGCCGGGGAGGCCGACGCCGACGCCGCACACGTCCGACAGCGGGCGGCCGCACTCGGCGAGCAGTTCCCGGAAGGTGTCGAGAACCCAGCTCAAGGTCGGCACGGGTCCGCGGTCGATGCGCAGGTCGGCGGCACGTTCCGCCAGGACGGCCCCGCCGAGGTCGCTGGCGGCGATTCTGGCGTGGGTGACACCGAGGTCGGCGGCCAGCACGATGCGGGCCTCACGGTGGAAGGAGAAGGCGGTGGCGGGCCTGCCGCCCGATGGAGTCGTGTCCTCGGAGGGCAGGATCAGGCGCTGGTGCAGCAGAGCGTCGATCCGCTGGGACACCGCGCTTCTTGACAGACCAGTGAGCTGGACCAGCTCAGCGCGGGTACGCGCTCGCCCGTCACGGAGGATCGAGAGTAGTGCTCCCGCTCCGGTCCCACCGGGCATGCCCTGAGCCACTGGCACTCCTTACTGCTCGACGTTTCCTTATGTTTTACCCTACTCCCCTTTTGCTTGACCAAAGTCATAAGTCGTGTATACGCTCGCGGCACTATGTAGGCGGCGCACCTAAAGTTCTGACACTCTCAGACAAGGTGCCGGGCCGGGAGCGAGTTTTATGACCTGTGTTAACGGCGTGCCCGAGCCGGGAATCCAGACCCAGCGGTACGGCAATAGCCGGGCCCTTGCTCACTTCGCCTCCGCGGGTGGCCACGCCACGCGAATCCGTGAGGCTTTTCTCCCTTCCGTTCCCGCGGCGGAGTAGACCCGATGCTGACCATGACGGGCATCGGCAAGAGCTTCTTCGGCGTCCGGGTGTTGTCCGGAGTCGACCTCGCGGTCGTGCCGGGCGAGGTCCACGCGATCGTGGGGGAGAACGGGGCGGGCAAGTCCACGCTCATGAAGATCCTCGCCGGAGTGCACGCACACGACGAGGGGACGATCGAGATCGACGGCAGGCGCGTGTCGTTCGGCCATCCGCTGGACGCCCAGCGCGCCGGCGTCGCGATCATCTATCAGGAGTTCAACCTGCTGCCCGAGCGGACCGTGTCCGAGAACGTCTTCCTCGGCAGGGAACCGATGCGGCGCGGCCTGGTCGACCGGACCGCGATGGACACCGCGACCGCCCGGCTGCTCGCCGAACTGGGTGAGGACTCCTTCGGTCCCCGGCAACCGGTCAAGCGCCTGTCGGTCGCTCAGCAGCAGGTCGTGGAGATCGTCAAGGCGCTGTCGCTCGACGCCCGGATCGTCGTGATGGACGAGCCCACCGCCGCGCTCGCCGAGCACGAGGTCGAACTGCTCTACCGGCTGGTGCGGCGCCTGCAGGAGCGAGGCATCGCCGTGCTCTACATCTCTCACCGGCTTCGCGAGGTGTTCGACCTCAGCGATCACGTGACGGTCATCAAGGACGGCAAGCTGGTCACGACGGTCGCCACCGGGGACGTCACGTCCGAGGATCTGGTCCGCCTCATGGTCGGGCGCGATCTGAACGGTTACTTCCCGCCACGCTCCACCTCGGCCGGGGAGACACGGCTCCGGGTCACCGGCGGCGGCAACGACCGGCTGCACGACATCGACCTGGAGCTGCACGCGGGAGAGATCGTCGGCATCGCAGGGCTTCAGGGATCCGGCCGATCGGAGCTGGCGAAGGCCCTGTTCGGCGCCGAGCCGTTCACCCGGGGCGAGATGACGCCGGTGCGCCCGCGCTCGGTCCGCGAGGGGATCCGGGCCGGAATCGGTCTGGTGACCGAGGACCGCAAGAGCGAGGGCCTGGCCCTGCGTCAGTCGGTGCGCGACAACGCCCTGCTCGTGACCCGCGCGATGGGCCGTGGCGCTCGCCGCAGCGGGGTGCGGGACCTGCTGGAACGTGTACGGCTCAAGCCGCCCCGCGAGGAGCAGGAGGTTCGCTACCTGTCCGGCGGCAACCAGCAGAAGGTCGTGCTCGCCAAGTGGATGACCGTCGCCCCGAAGGTGCTCCTGTTCGACGAGCCCACCCGCGGGGTCGACGTGGGCGCCAAGGCGGCCATCCACGACCTGATGCGCGAGCTGGCCGAGGACGGCATGGCGATCATGATGATCTCCTCCGAGCTGCCCGAACTGATCGGCATGAGCGACCGCATCGTCGTGCTCCGGGAGGGCCGCATCGCGGGCACCCTCCCCGCGGGCTCCTCAGAGGAGGCCATCATGAGCCTGGCCGCGGGCGAGGTGTCCGCATGACCCCGAACGTGCTCGCCGGCCGCAGGGCCAGGTTCGCCGCGCTGGCGAACCCCACGAGTGTCGTCTTCCTGGCACTGGCCGGCGTGATCCTCGTGGGCTGGGCGCTGGTGGCCGTGGACGGCGGCCAGTTCCTCACATTGGAGACCATCGTCGGGATCCAGCAGCGCTCGGCGGCGCTCGGGATCGTCGCGGTGGGCCAGACGCTGGCCATCATGGCGGGATCGCTCGACCTGTCGGTCGCCTATCTGATCAGCCTCACCTCGCTGGTCGCGGCGGTGACCATGGCGGGCCAGGACTCCAACATCGTGCTCGCGGTCGTCGCCGTCATGGGAGTGAGCGCACTGGTCGGGCTGGTCAACGGCCTGATGATCAGCAAGTTGCGCGTGCACGCGTTCATCGCCACCCTCGGCGTCTCGCTGATCATCAAGGGAATCCTGAGCGACCTCTACGACGGCCCGGCCGGCCGGGTGCCGGAGTCCTTCCAGCACCTCGGCTACGACCGGCTCGGCCCCGTGCCCGTCTCGGCGTTGCTCTGGGCCGCGGTCGCCTTCGTCGCCTGGTTCCTGCTCAGACGGACCAAGTACGGCTACCGGGTGTACGCCGTCGGCGGTGACGTCGAGGTCGCCAGGTTGTCCGGCATCCGCACCGACCGGGTGATCGTCGTCACGCACGTGCTGTGCTCGCTCTGTGCCGGCATCGCGGGACTGCTGCTGGCCAGCAGGCTCGGCGCCGGAGCCCCGACCGTGGGAACCGACGGTGGATACGACCTCGAGTCGATCGCCGCCGTCGTCCTCGGCGGCACCGCGCTGGCCGGGGGCAGAGGCGGGGTCGCGGGCACCGTGGGCGGCGTGCTGCTGCTCGCCGTCCTGGACAGCGTGTTCAACCAGCTGGAAGTGAACTCCTTCTTCAAGGACGTCGTACGAGGCGTGGTGATCGTCGTCGCCGTCGCCGTTTACGCCCGGCGTACGGGCCTGGTCGGAAGGAGGCGGACGTGAAGCGTGCGCTGCCGATTCTCGCGGTGCTGGCGGTGCTGCTGGCCGCCATCGCGATCGTCAACCCGTTCTTCATCGAGCCTGCCGGGTTCCTGTCCTTCGTCAGGCGCGCCGCGCCCCTGGTCATCCTCGCCGCCGGGCAGTACCTGGTGATCGTCGCCGGCGAGTTCGACCTGTCGGTCGGATCGCTGGTCACCGTCGAGGTTGTCGTCGCCGCCCGCCTGATCGACGGGGACGAGGCGGCGACCTGGCCGGTGCTGGCCCTGCTGATCGTTCTCGGCCTGGTCGTCGGTCTGGTCAACGGCGCGGTGACGACACTCCTGCGCGTGCCCTCGTTCATCACCACGCTCGGCATGATGCTCGTGCTGTCCGGCGCGGTCTTCCTGTGGACGGGCGGCGCGCCGCGCGGCGCGCTCTCGGAAGCCTTCCGCATGTTCGGCAGGCAGACCGGATGGGCCGTGCTCATCCTCGTGGTCGTCGCCGTCGCGGCCGTGCTGCTGATGCGGGCCAACTTCGGCAGGACGCTCATCGCCATCGGCGACAACGAGCGCGCGGCCGCCCTGTCCGGCGTACGGGTCACCAGGGTGAGGATCATCGCCTTCATCCTCTCAGGCCTGTCCGCCGCGGTGGCCGGAATCCTGCTCGGCGGGTTCGCCGGAGTGTCCGCTCAGGTCGGCCAGGGGCTGGAGTTCCAGGCGATCACCGCGGTCGTCCTGGGCGGCGTCGTCCTCGGCGGTGGCCGCGGCACGGTCATCGCCGCGATAGCCGGGGCGTTCACCCTGGAGGCACTGTTCACCCTGCTGAACCTGTACGGCGTCTCCGGGGCGCTGAAGTTCACCGTGCAGGGCGTCATCCTCATCGCCGCCGTCGCGGCAGGAGCCATCCGTCTTCCCTTCCTCGATGCCCCGAAAGTTAAAGGAGACGCCCATGCGGTTTCGTAGACCGCTCATCCTCGCCGCTTCGGCTCTGACGGTGTTGGCCGTCGGCGGCTGCACCAGCGACAAGCCGAGCACCACCACGGCCGCCGACACGGGCGCGGACACGGCGCAGACCGCGGCCGCTTCGGCGGCGCCGGCCTCGGGAACCGGTGAGCAGTCCAAGTTCTTCGTCCAGGCCGACTACGACGCTCAGCTCGCGATGCGCTCGCAGACGCCGGAGGGGCCGGCGGACAAGCCCTGGGAGCAGGCCATCGCGCCGGAGATGGTCTCCACCGCCGACTACAAGAAGGACGGGCCTTACAACCTGTGCTTCTCCAACGCGGCGGTCGACAATCCCTGGCGGCAGGTCGGCTGGAAGACCATGCAGGCCGAGGTGGCGTTGCACAAGGAGATCTCCAAGCTCACCGCTCTCGACGCCGAGGGCAAGGACGACAAGCAGATCTCCGACATCTCCGAGCTGCAGGCCAAGGGCTGCGACGCGCTGATCGTCTCGCCCAACACCACGGCGACGCTCACTCCGGCCGTCAAGGCCGCCTGCGAGAAGGTCCCGGTCATCGTCTTCGACCGGGGCGTCGAGACCGACTGCCCGGTGACGTTCATCAAGCCGATCGGCGGCTACGCGTTCGGCGCCGACGCGGCCGAGTTCCTCGTGGAGAAGGTCCCGGCGGGCGGGAAGATCCTGGCGCTGCGCATCAGCCCCGGGGTGGACGTGCTGGAGACCCGCTGGTCGGCGGCGAAGGTCGCCTTCGACGCGAGCGGCCTCCAGGTCGTCGGCGTGGAGTTCACCGACGGCGACGCGGCCAAGGCCAAGGGCATCGTCAACGACTACATCCAGCGGCACGGCAAGCTCGACGGCGTCTGGATGGACTCGGGAGCCACCTCCGTGGCCGTCGCCGAGGCGTTCGAGGACGCCGGCATGCCCGTCCCGCCGATGACCGGGGAAGACCAGCAGGACTTCCTGCGCAAGTGGAAGGACGACGGTCTCACCGCCGTCGCTCCCACGTACCCCACCTACCAGTGGCGCACACCGATCATCGCCGCCCTGAAGATCCTCAAGGGTGAGGAGGTGCCGAAGGTGTGGAACCTGCCGCAGCCCAAGATCACGCAGGAGACCCTCGACCGCTACCTGCAGCCGAACATGCCGCCGCTGCACTACGCGCTGTGCGGCTGTGAGGGGATGCCGGGATTCCCCGAGCAGTGGGGCGGTAAGAAGGGGTGAGCGCTTTCCCTCTCGGAGTGAACACGTGGGTGTGGGTGTCGCCGCTGACGGACGACGATCTCGCGTCCCTCGTTCCCCGGATCGCGGCCTGGGGGTTCGACGTCATCGAGCTGCCGGTGGAGCGGCCCGGCGACTGGGATCCCCAGAAGGCCGCGGCGCTGCTGGCCGAGCACGGGCTGAAGGCGTCGGTGGTGCTGGTCATGCCGCCGGGGCGGGAGCTCGTGGCGGCCACGGCCGGGGTCGTCGAGGAGACCCAGGACTACCTGCGGCACTGCGTGGACGTGGCGGCCGTCGTGGGCTCCCCGGTGATCGGCGGGCCCGCCTACGCCTCCGTCGGCAGGACCTGGCGGATGTCGGACGACGAGCGCCGGACGGTCT
Organism: Microbispora sp. CL1-1; assembly: GCF_012034195.1. Lineage (NCBI taxonomy): Bacteria > Bacillati > Actinomycetota > Actinomycetes > Streptosporangiales > Streptosporangiaceae > Microbispora > Microbispora sp. CL1-1. The sequence goes on along the minus strand of NZ_JAATEK010000015.1, from coordinate 154,066 downwards.
ACGCCGAGCTCCGGAACAACCTGGAGCCCGTGGCCGGCTACGCGGGCGAGCGAGGTGTGACGATCGCGGTGGAGCCGCTCAACCGTTACGAGACCAGTCTGCTCAACACCGTCGAGCAGGCACTCGAAGCACTGCCCGGCGGATGCGGCCTGGCGCTCGACGTCTATCACATGAACATCGAGGAGAAGGATCCGGCGCAGGCCGTACTCGCCGCGGCCGGCCGGATCGCGCACGTGCAGGTCTGCGGAACGGATCGGGGCACACCAGGCGCCGACCGCTTCGACTGGCCCGCCTTCACCCAGGCCCTGCGTGACGTGGGCTATACGGGCCCCCTCGTCATCGAGTCCTTCACCGCCCACAACCAGACGATCGCCACCGCGGCCTCCATCTGGCGGCCGCTCGCGCCGACCCAGGACTCCCTCGCCACGGACGGCCTGGCCTTCCTCAGGTCGCTGTAGCCGGAGGTCCCTGTAGCCGGAGGTCGCTGTAGCCGGCCCCGTGGTTCCCCGCCGACGGCGGGGAACCACGGGAGCCGAGCACGTACGTCACCGGGACCGCGCTGGTCGCCGGCAGCGGCCGGGGAGCGTCAGCCGCGGGTCCAGCGCTGGTTCGCGCCGCCGTTGCAGGTCCACGTCTGCACCTTGGTGCCGTTGGCCGTCTGGTTGCCGTTCACGTCCAGGCACAGGCCGGACTGGACTCCGACGATGGTGCCGGTGGAGTTGACCGTCCACTTCTGGTTGGCGCCGCCGTTGCAGTCCCAGATGCCCACCGTCCCGCCGGCCGTGGTCCGCTGGTCGAACACGTCCAGGCACTTCGTCCCGCCGAACGTGCGCAACTCCCCGGAGGAGGTGAGGGACCACTTCTGGTTGGCGCCGCCGTGGCAGTCGTAGATCTGCACGGTCGAGCCGTTGGTCGCGGCGCCGCCGGCGACGTCGAGGCAGCGCCCCGACTGGGCGCCGACGAGCGTGAAGCTCTGCGGGGCCTGCGGGGCCGCCCAGGTGCCGGTCTCCGCGTCGATGGTCCAGGAGTCGTAGAACGCGTTCATCGAGGCGGTGGAGCCGCTGATCGTGAGCGGCAGCCACACGGGCGTCGAGCTGTTGAGGTCGTTCGGGTTCCACCGGTCGCCGACGTAGAGGTACGTGGTGCCCGACGAACCCGTCACCGGCACGACGGAGGAGGTCTGGGAGTCGAACGTGCGGCTGCCGGGAGGGGCGAACGTGGTGAATCCGCTCCACGGCCCGGACAGGGAGGTCGCGGTGGCGTACGCGTTGTCGTTGGTGGACCAGCCGGTCAGGTGCGAGGCGAACAGGAAGTATCGTCCGTTCACCTTGACCATCGCCGGAGACTCCAGGTCGGCGAGCACCGCCGTCGTGCTCACCGCCTGGGTGTAGTCCGCGGAGAGCCGGTCGATGCGCAGGCCGTGGCTGCGGTCCTCGGTCAGCAGATAGGCCGTGCCGTCGTCGTCCTTGAACAGGCCCAGATCCCGGCTCTCGAATCCCAGCGGACGCGAGGAGCCGCGGTAGGTGTACGGCCCGCACGGCGTCGGGCTGGTGGCCACGCCCGCCCGCGCGTCGCTGTAGGAGGAGTTGTCGATGTGCACCCACATGACGTACTGGCCGGTCGCCGAATTGTAGATCACCTTCGGCCGTTCCACGATCCGCCCGGCGGCGAGGTCGCCGCTGCCCTGCCGGCTCAGCGCGTTGCCCACCCGGGTCCAGGTGGCCAGGTCCGTGGAGGAGTAGCAGGCGACCGCCGTGAACGTGGCGCCGGCGCTCTTGTCCTCGCCCACCATGTAGTAGGTCGAGCCGACCTTGAAGAACCCGGCGCCGTGCGCCTGCAGCCGGTTGCCCGCCGTGTCGTACCACATGACGCCGGGATGGAGCGTCACGGCGGCGGCGGACCCCGTGGCGGGCGCGAACAGCCCGGCGATCAGCAGGATGGTCGTGCCGAGGGCCGTGAACCACGCGCGGATGCGTCTCATGGGTGCCTCACCTGGGGGATGGACGGTCGGGCGTGGCCATGGGCAGAGCCGGGCGAAGCGTCGGGCGTCACGTGGTCACGGGGACGGAGTGCCGATCTTCGGCTTCGGGGCTCCCCGGACCTTAGACACGGTCCGGCAACGCGATCAAGACCCGGCCCGCCCGCCTGCCGGCCCGTGCGCGATGACCTCGGCCCCGGCCGCCCGCCGGGGCCGGACGAGCCGAAACTTTCACGAGGCGGTGTCGCTACGGCCCGTCACCCGGCCGGGTCCAGTTCGAGGCCGGCGCGTGCGGCGTAGTGCATGAACTTGAACGGGTCGAGCAGCTGGTTGCGCGCGACCATCGACTCCAGCAGGCTCTGCCGCAGGCCGGCGAGCTCGGGAGTGCCGGGATGGCTGAGCAGTCCCAGGTCGACGAGGTGCAGGGCCAGCGGATGCTCGCCGCGCCGCGCGAGCTCCCGCCCCGCCGTGGCGAAGGCCGCGGCGCTCCGGCCGCCCAGCAGGTCGAGCGCGGCCGACAGCTCGGCGGAGGTGAACTGCTCGACGCCCTCGCCGCTGTGATGCCAGTAGCCGGTACGCAGGCGATGCACCCGCTGGACGAAGGTGTCACGGCTGACCAGGTACGGCATGACCGCCGCGGGATGGTCCCGGAGGACGTCGGGCAGGTGGCCGAGCCGCAGGATCTCGGCGAGCGTCAGACCGTCCGAGATCGCAGCGATGGTGATCCGCTCCAGGTCGCGCAGTGCGGCCAGCAGGCCGGGGAACGCCTCGACGGGGAAGTTCTCGGTCAGCGCCGGATGCCCGTGGACGAGCGTGCGCGGCCGCAGGTCCATGACCGTCCGCATGGCGTCGAACAGCCCCTGCGGCGAGCCCTCCGCGAGGGTCGGCGAGCCGAGATAGGGCATGCACATGTCGCCGACGAAGGCCACGTCCAGGCCGGGGAGGTGGACGACCAGCCCGTCGTCGGTCTCCCCTCCCGCGATCGGGACGAGCGTGAAGTCCACGCCGCCGATGGTCAGCTTCTCCACGGCGTCCACCAGCAGGCCGGGGGCGACGTGGGCCTGGCGGCCGTGGCCTTGGGGCAGGTAGTAGCCCAGCGGCGGCGGGCCGGAGTTCTGCAGCGCGAGCTCGCGGGGGAAGTTCGCCTGGGCGATCACCATCGCGCCGTCGGCAGTGAGGGCGTCGAGGCCGCCGACATGGTCCAGATGGGCATGCGTGAGGATCACGTGGGTGACGGGCAGCTCGGTGACCTCGCGGAGCGCGCGGAGCGCCGCGGCCGCGTGCCCCGGCGTGCTCGCCGCGTCGACGGCGACCACACCCGTGCCGGTGACGACGAAGCCGACGTCGGCGAAGTCGTAGCCCTGCGCCACGTGGACGCCCGGAGCGTGCTCGACCAGGCGCGGGGGGACGAAACGGAACCCGTCCCCGGGATTCGCCCAGTAGCCGGTGATCAGATGACCACCCCGGGCCCGGGCTCGCGCGGCGTCCTCGGCGCGTCCGAGCAGCTCGTACGCGTGTGACAGCGCCGCGTGGACGGGCCGCATGAAGCCCGGCGGGAACTGGTCCCTGACCATGAGGACGAACTCCAGGTCCGCGACGACGGTCTCCGCGCGTCCCGCGCACCCGGGCAGGCCGGCCAGGGAGATCCCGCGGTAGTAGTGGGGGAGCCCGAGGTCCAGCTCGGTGGCGGCGTCGAGCTTGGCGATCGCCTCCTCGGCCTGGCCGTCCAGCCGGGACTGGAAGGCGCCGGCGAGCGCCAGCAGCAGCCCGTCGCCCGGCGTCCGCGACGACAGCTCCGCGAAGAACCGGAACCCCTCCGCGTCGAGGCCGGCCGCCGTGAACTGGGCGGCCAGCACGATCCTGACGCGCCGGTCGGCGTTCGGCCACGTGGCGGCCCGGGACAGCGCCGCGATCTCTTCGTTCATCGGGAACCTCCGAGGAAACCCGCCCCGCCGGGGCGCCGGATGAATGCGAGGGCGGAGGGTCGCGGCGCCCGCGCCGCCGACAAGCCCGGGTCCGACGCGCTGCGCGAGCCTGCCGGCGAACGGCGCGCTTGCGGGGGAGCGAAGGGGACCGGAGCCACGGGCGGCGGGCCGAGAGACGTGCTCGCGGCCGACCGCCGTTCACGATTGGTCATGACGCACTTCTAAAGTTCTTAGAAAAGAAAGTCAAGCGACAGCGTGATTGTTTCAAGTCGCTTGGTAGGCTGTGGTCATGCGTTCCTATGGTCAGTACTGCTCCGTGGCGAGAGCGCTCGACGTCGTCGGCGACCGGTGGACGTTGCTGATCGTGCGCGAGCTCCTGTCGCGTGGCCCGTGCCGCTACACCGACCTGCGTTCGGGGCTGCCGGGGATCGCCACCAACCTGCTGGCCGACCGCCTGCGCGAGCTGGAGGCCGCCGGTCTCGTGGAACGCGAGGACGCTCCGCCGCCGATCGCCGCCACCCTGTTCCGGCTCACCGATCGCGGCGCCGGCCTGGAGCCGGTGATCGACGCGCTCGGCCGCTGGGGCGTGCCTCTGATGCGCGACCACCGGCCCGAGGACGCCTTCCGCGGCCACTGGCTGCGGCTGCCCGTCCGGATGTTCCTCGCCGACCACGAGCCCGACCGGCCGGCGTCGTCGATCCAGATCCGCGCCGGGGACCAGTCCGTGGTGATCGACGCCGACGCCGGCCGGGTCTCGATGCGCCTGGGCGCCGACCCGGACGCCGACGCCACCGTCACCGGCCCGCCGCCCCGCGTCCTGGCCCTGCTCAGCGGCGGCCTCGGCCTCGCCGAAGCCGAGGAGCGGGGCCTGCGGGTCACGGGGTCACGTGAGGCCGTCCTGCGGGTCCTGCCCCGCGCCGGAACCGCCGCCAATGACTCCGCGCCTGCCGAGAGGGCCGCCTCGTAGCCGGGCGGGGACTGGAGAGCGGCCGCCGGCGCGCGCGATCGCGCGGACCTGACATAGAGGGCGGATCTGGCATAGAGGGCGGATCTGGCATAGAGGCAGGTGAACGCTCCCTGAGCGCGGCGGCGTTCAGGGAGTGTTTACGTTTCACCCAGGTTGACCCTCTACCCTGACCGGATGTTCGTCGATGCCGTGGAAAGGAACCGGACCCGTCTCAGGGAGGAGGCGTCACCCGCGCGGTCGCAGCCGTCGTCGTCGGCGCCGCGACAGGGATGGCTGGACGCGTTACGCGGCGTGGCCGCGCTCGTCGTGGTGTTCGAGCACTGCCTCGACGGCCTGTTTCCCGAGGTGCGCGCGGGCGCGAGCCAGTGGTTCAACTTCGGCCAATATGGCGTGCTCGTGTTCTTCCTCGTCAGCGGCTACGTGGTGCCGGTCTCGCTGGAACGGCGCGGCAGCGTCGGCGGGTTCTGGATCACCCGGGTCTTCCGCCTCTATCCCCTGTGGCTCGTCGCCGCCGCGGCCGGGACGGTGTTCGGGGCGGTGGGCGTGTACGCGACGCTGCCGGACCAGCTGGCCGACAACCCGGGCATCTCGGCCCTGGCGCACCTGACCATGCTGCAGGACCTCCTCCAGGTGGTCAGCGTCGTCAACGTGTTCTGGACGCTGTCGTACGAGATGGTCTTCTACCTGCTCGTGACCGCGCTGTTCGTGCTGGGCGCGCACCACGCGGGGGCGCCCCGTGCCGGCGGGCGCCGCGCCGGCATGCACCGGGTCGGCGCCATCGGCATGCTCGCCTTCGCGGCGGCGGCCGTCACCGTGGGCGGGCTGCTTCCGGCGGGCGCGCTGTCGAGAGGCGCGGGCACCGCCCAGGTCGTGGTGATCACGGCGGTCGTGCTGCTCGTGGCGACCGCGTCGCTGGCCTTCCGCGGACGGCTGCGCGTGTGCGGCACCGCGGCCGCCGCCGTGCTGGCTCTCGTGCTGCTCGGCGCCAACAGCCGGGTCGGGGCCTGGGAGAGCCTCGCCATCCTCGCGACCATGTTCGCCGGCACCGTGCTCTACCGGCTCGACCAGGGACAACTGCGCTGGAAGAGGAGCGGATGGGCGCTGGCGTGCGTGCCGGTGGCGTCCATCGCCGCCGCGTGGGCCTTCGGCCCCGGCTGGGGCATGCCCGACGACGAGGCGCTGGCGTTCACCTGGGGCTGGTCCACGGCGGTCGCGGCGGCCTGGGCCACCTTCTTCGCCGCCCGTTTTCTGCGGCGCCGGCGGATGCCGCGCGCGCTCGTGGGGCTCGGCCTGATCAGCTACTCGGTCTATCTGCTGCATCCCCTCGCCGTGCAGGTGCTCCGGCGGCTGACGACGGACCCGGCCCGCTTCTCCCTCACCGAACGCCTGGTCATGGGCGTCCTGCTGCTCGGGGTGGTGCTCGCCTGCTCCGCGCTGACCTACCGCGCCGTCGAGCGCCCCGCCCAGTCCCTGGGCCGTCACCTGGCCCGCAGCGTACGCTCCCGGACACTTCCGGCAGACGCCCGTACGGCGGAAACGCGTACGGCGGGCCCGGCCGGTGTCAGGCCGCCTGGACGGCCTCCCGGGCCGGGGGCGCGAGCCTGCCCGCGCCCAGCAGGACCGCCAGGAGCAGCACGGTGACCAGCGCGAACGAGGCGGGAAGCTCGGTCAGCGTGGCGATCCCGCCGATGGCGCTCGGCGCGACGAACCCCGACGCGTAGCTCACCGTGGCCGCGCCCGCGACGCCCTCGCTCGGCGACGACCCGACGTTGCCCGCCGCCGCGAACACCAGCGGGACGACCACGGCGATCCCCACGCCGATCAGCATGAACCCGGCGACCGCCGGCACCGGGGTCCGGGAGACCACGACGAGCAGCCCGCCGAGCGCCGCCAGCGCCGCGCTGCCGCGCACGGTCGCCACCGGCCCCAGCCGCCGCACCACGGCGTCGCCGCACAGCCGGCCCGCGGCCATCATGCACGCGAAGGCCGTGTACGCCGCGGCGCCCACCGCCTGCGACGCGCCCGCGACCTGGCGGAGGTAGACGGCGCACCAGTCCTGGGCGGCGCCCTCGGCGAACACCGCGCAGAAGCCCACCAGCCCGATGACGAGCACTCCGCGCTGCGGGAGCACGACATGGGGCGGGGCCGGCACGTCCTCACCCGCCCGCAGGTCGAGCAGCGGCGGTCCGGCGGCCAGGGACACGAGGAACAGCACGACCGCCATGCCGCCCAGATGGAGCCGGGCGTCGAGGCCGGCGCTCGCCGCCAGCGTGCCCACGCCGCCGCCCACGAGCGTCCCCACACTCCACATGCCGTGCAGCCCGGACATAATCGAACGGCCGAGCCGCTGCTCGACCTCCACCCCCTGGGCGTTCATCGCGACGTCGGCGATGCCGGCCACCGCGCCGAACAGCAGGAGCGCCACGCACAGCAGGGGCAGGTCCGGCGCCATCGGGGGCAGGGCGAGGAACAGGCACCACAGGCCGATCCCGGCACGGGTGACGGCCCGCACGCCGAACCGGTGCGTGAGGCGGCCCGCGGTCGACATCGCGAGGATGGACCCGGCCGCGGGCGCGAGCAGGGCGAGCCCGAGCCCGCCCGGCCCCACACCGACATGGTCCTGGACCCAGGGGATGCGGGAGGCGAAGCCGCCGGTCACCGCCCCGTGCAGGGCGAACATGACCGACACCGCGAACCTGGCCCGTCTCAGCTCCCGAAGATCCACTATGACACGGTATGCGTTCCCGGGCCGGTGCGGAAAGCGACTTCTGGGACAGCCGTGACGCGCCGGGCGTCGATGATCACGAGGCGGGCACGGTTCGCCCTCACTTGGATGTCCGAGGCGGCGTGCGGATGTCCGGGGTCCGTCCTAGGGAGTGGACCGACCTTGGAGGCGCATGTGAAGAAATCCGGCCCGATCCTCGCGGCCCTGACCATGATCGCCCTGCTGTTCGTCGCCGCCTGCTCCGGCGTGCCGTCCGCCTCGGACGCCGGGGCCCGGGCACCGGTCGCCCCGCCGGGCGTCCCCGACTCCGCCCGGCACGACGACACCGGTGACGAGCCGTCCGCTCTCGACCGGGACGAGGGAGCGCACAGCGCGGAGGAGCCGTCGACCTTCGCCCTCGACGTCGACACGGCCTCCTACGGCTACGCCCGCCGTGCCCTGGAGGAGGGACGCCTGCCGGACCCCGGGCAGGTGCGTACGGAGGAGTTCGTCAACGCCTTCCGCCAGGACTACGCGGAGCCGGAGGACGACGGCTTCGCCGTCCACATCGACGGGGCCAGGATGCCCGACAGGAGGACGGCGCTGCTGCGCGTCGGCCTGCAGACCCGCGAGCCGGACCCGTCGGAGCGGCGGCCCGTCAGCCTCACCTTCGTGGTGGACGTCTCCGGGTCGATGGCCGAGCCCGGCAGGCTCGACCTCGTGCGCCGGGCGCTGCACACGCTCGTCGACCAGCTCGTGCCCGGCGACCAGGTGTCCATCGTGTCCTTCCGCGAAGAGGCCCAGGTGATCGCGGAGACGACGGCGGTCACCCGACGGTCCGAGCTGCATGAGGCCATCGACAGGCTGAACGCCGGGGGATCGACCAACCTGGCGGACGGCCTCTAGACCGGATACCGCCTCGCGGCCGGCTCCTTCAGGCAGGACGCCACCAACCGCGTCGTCCTGCTCTCCGACGGCCTGGCCAACACCGGCGACACCGCCTGGCAGACCATCCTCGGCCGGGTGAGCGAGCACGCCGGCAAGAAGATCACCCTGCTGTGCGTGGGCGTCGGCCGCGAGTACGGCGACGAGCTCATGGAGCAGCTCGCCGACCGGGGCGACGGCGCGGCCGTCTACGTCTCCACCGAAGACGACGTGCGCAAGGCGTTCACCGAACGGCTCACCACCACCCTGGAGGTGCGTGCCCGGGACGCCAAGGCGCAGGTGACCTTCAATCCCTCGGCGGTCGAGTCGTACGCGCTCCTCGGATATGAGAACCGCGCGCTGACCTCGGAGGACTTCCGCGACGACAGCAAGGACGGCGGGGAGATCGGCCCCGGCCACTCGGTCACCGCGCTCTATCGGGTGCACCTGCGCCCGGGTGCCGACGGCCGGCTCGCCACCGCCACCGTGCGCTGGCTCGACCCCGACACCCGGCGGCCGTCCGAGGCCGACCGGAGCGTCGACGTGTTCGCGCTGGCCCCGGCCCTGTGGGGGAGCGCCTCCGTCCGTCTCCAGGTGGACGCCGTGGCCGCCGACTTCGCCGAGCACCTGCGCGGCCGGTGGTCCGGGAAGAGCGGGACGTGGAGCTTCGGCGAGCTGATCGACCAGGCCGACCGCCTGGCGGCGCGGACCGACGACCCCGCCGTGACCGAACTGGCCACGTTGCTGCGCAGCGCCCGCGACCTGGGCTGACGGCCTTCAGACGGGCGGCGGCACGCGGCCCGGCCCACCGTGGCACACACCGGTGCGCCGGGCCGCGTGCCGGGGGCGGCGTTCGGGGTAAGGGCGGAAAGACCATAGGGTCGTCCCGTGCACATTCGCCCCGCCACAGGCCGGGACCAGGAGCAGGACCAAGAGCAGGACCAGGAGCAGGACATGGTCGAGAACGAGACCGACGAAGGACCCGGATTCGCCGATCTGGCGCTGGGCCCCGAGCTCCTGAAGGCCTTGACCGGTCTCGGTTACGAGGAGCCCACGCCCATCCAGCGGGAGGCCATCCCGCCGCTTCTGGAGGGCCGCGACCTCCTCGGGCAGGCCGCGACCGGCACGGGCAAGACCGCCGCGTTCGCCCTGCCCATGCTCCAGCGGCTGCACGCCGGCCTCCACCCGGCGGCCATGGAGAACGGCGGCGGCGAGCCCGCGGGGCTGGTGCTGGTGCCCACCCGCGAGCTGGCCGTACAGGTGTCGGAGGCCATGCACCGCTACGGCCGCGACCTCGGCACGCGGGTGCTGCCCATCTACGGCGGCCAGCCGATCGGGCGGCAGCTGCGGGCGCTGGAGCGCGGCGTGGACGTCGTCGTCGCCACCCCGGGCCGGGCGCTCGACCACATCGGCAGGGGCACCCTGCCGCTCAAGGGCCTGCGCATGGTCGTCCTCGACGAGGCCGACGAGATGCTCGACATGGGCTTCGCCGACGACATCGAGGCGATCCTCCAGGACACCCCGGAGGACCGGCAGACCGTGCTGTTCTCCGCGACCATGCCGCCGCGCATCGACGGCATCGCCCGCCGTCACCTGCGCGAGCCGGTGCGGATCAGGATCGAGCGGGAGCAGCCCGCCGCCGGTGAGGCCCCGCTGATCCGGCAGAGCGCCTACATCGTGACGCGGGCGTACAAGCCGGCCGCGCTCGGCCGCGTGCTCGACGTGGAGGCCCCCACCGCGGCGATCGTCTTCTGCCGCACCCGTGAGGAGGTCGACAGCCTCACCGAGACCATGAACGGCCGCGGCTACCGCGCCGAGGCTCTGCACGGCGGCATGGGCCAGGAGCAGCGCGACCGCGTCATGGGCCGGCTGCGCAGCGGGACGGCCGACCTGCTCGTCGCGACCGACGTGGCCGCGCGCGGCCTCGACATCGAGCAGCTCACCCACGTCATCAACTACGACGTGCCGTCCGCGCCCGAGTCGTACGTGCACCGCATCGGCCGGGTGGGCCGGGCCGGGCGCGAGGGCGTCGCGATCACGCTCGCAGAGCCGCGCGAACACCGCATGCTCAAGACCATCGAGCGCGTCACCCGCAGCAAGATCACGGTCGAGAAGGTGCCGACGGTGGCCGACCTGCGCGCCCGGCGGCTGGAGCTGACCAGGGCCGCCCTGCAGGAGAGCCTCATGGAGGACGGCGACCTCGACCGCTTCCGCGTGGTGGTCGAGACGCTCGCCGACGAGTTCGACCTGGTCGACATCGCGCTCGCGGCGGTCAAGCTCGCCCACGAGTCGACCGGCGCCGCCGCGGACGAGGAGGAGATCCCCGAGGTCACGCCGCGCCCGCAGCGGGCCGAACGCGGCGGACCGCGCGACGACAGGTCCGGCCGCGACGACCGGCGCGGACGGCGCGGGGGCGGCGCGATGAGCCGCGTCTTCGTCGGCGCGGGCCGCAGCGCGGGCGTGCGTCCCCAGGACATCGTCGGCGCGATCACCGGGGAGACCCGGGTCAGCGGGCGCGAGATCGGGGCGATCGAGATCGCCGACCGGTTCACCCTGGTCGAGATCCCGGACGGCGCGGTGGACGAGGTGGTCACGGCGCTGCGCCGCACGACGATCAAGGGCAGGAAGCCGATCGTGCGCAGGGACCGCGACGGCGCCCCCCGCGGCCGCCGCTGACCTTCCCGGGAGGCCGCCCCGGCCTTCCCAGGAGGGCCTTCCCAGGAGGGCCTTCCCGGGATGCCCGTCAGCGGGCGCCCACGGACCTGCCTGAGCGGGTGGCGGCGGCGGTCCTGTGCCGCGCCGCCCGCCAGCGGACCAGCAGCAGCACGAGCAGGCCCGCGAGGACGGCGGCGGTCACACCGGTGCCGAGCTGCGCCCCCAGCCGCTGGTCGGCCGCCCGCTCCGGCGCCCACGGCAGCCCGAGCGCCGCGTACCACTCCGGCGCCTGCGCCGGCCCGGCCAGCACCACCAGGCCCGTCCACGCGCGTACGGCGATAGCCCCGGCGAGCATCCAGGCCCGCACCTGCGGCCGGATCGCGTGGGGGAGCGGGTCCACGCCGACGGCCACCGCGAGGAACAGCACCGCGGTGATGGTCACCACCGTCTGCGCGGCCAGCCGCAGGGCGAGGCTCGGCTGGGCGTCCCCGAACAGGCCGGTCAGATACAGCGCCGGATAGGGCAGCGCGTACAGGGCCAGCGCCGTCACCGGGTGGGACAGCGCACGGCCGACGGGACCGTGGCCGGGGTCCGCGTCCGGACGCACCCGCCGCCACAGCGTCACCGGGGCGCCGAACACGAGCAGCACGGGGCCCACGGCGCCGAGCAGCGCATACTGCGCCGCGTGCGCGGAGAACAGCGCGGGCGCGTACGCCGCCACGCCTCCCGAGGTGGCATAAGCGATCACGGCCAGACCGGCCACCCAGGAGACGGTCCGCCCGGCCGGCCACCGCCCGTCCTCTCCGGCGGCGCGCGACAGCCGCCGTACGCCGGACAGGTACGCCGCGAGGGCGGCGGCCAGCAGGAGCAGCGCGATCGGGTCGGGCCGCGCCTCGGTGACGAGCGAGCCCGGGGTGAGGGGAGGCAGGGCGTAGCCCAGGGCGTCGTGCTGGTGCACGGCCGTCTCGGTGGGCGGCGGGGGCGTGCGTCCCAGCGCGACGGCAAGGCCCAGCGTGCCGGCCATCACCGCGATCTCGCCGCAGGCGAGGCGCAGGAACGGCGCACGGGCGCCGCCGGAGTCCATCGCCTCGATGGTCCTGCGCCGGTGCCGCCACCCGAACCAGCCGAGCACCACCAGTGCGGCGATCTTCGCAAGCACGAGCAGGCCATAGCGCGACTGCCACAGCAGGGGCAGCGAGCCGAGCCGCACCCAGGCGTTGAGGGCGCCGGACGCCCCGACGGCGGCGAAGCAGCCCAGCGCGAGCGTGCTGAAACGGCGCACGGCGACCGTGAGCCCGGGCGCGGCGCGCAGGTGTGCCACGAGGGCGTACAGGCCGCCGATCCACAGCGCGACGGCCGCGACGTGCGCCATCAGGCTCAGGACGGCGAGGTTGTGGTCGGCCGCCGAGGCGGAGTGGCCCACGTACGCCGGGGGCAGCACCGCGAAGAGCGCCACCGCGAGCAGCGTGAGCCGCAGCACGGGACCATCCGGCAGGAGCGTCCCTCCGGCGACCGCCAGGGCCGCGAGCGTCACCGTGAGGAACGCCTGGCCCTGCGGGATGTGGAGGAGGAAGGCGGGCAGCGCGCCGGAGCGCAGCGCGTCGCCCGGAGGCAGCCCGAGGAAGTCCGACAGCGTCAGGACCTCGGTGACCGCCGCGCTCGCCGCCCAGCCGAGCGCCCAGTCCCCGGCCGCCCGCATGACGGTCCGGCCGCTGGAGGGGGCCAGCACGACGGCCGCCAGCAGGGTCCCGACCGTGGCGACGGCGCAGGCGTCGTGGACGAGGCGTATGACAGGCAGGCCCCAGGTGGTCAGGGCGCCGGGGGAGGGGAGCCCCTGGATCGCCGGTTGCGGTCTGCCGCCGCCGAACCACAGGGCGAGCCCCAGCAGGGCGAACGCCGTCGCGGCGACGGCGGGGACGACTACGCCGCGGTGGCGCGGGGGAGGTGTCATCGTCGGCGTCCTCGGCTCGTTGATCACTTGCGAGTATGGCCGAAAGGTCGTCTTCTGGGGAGCCCCCAAACGGCAGGAACGTCCGAAACCGCTCGATGTCAGGAGTTAGCCGTTATGTCGGGCTGAAATGTTCAACACCCTTCGGGGCCGGTGTCGGAGCTCTCTCAGGGGTGCCGGTCTCGCAGGATGCCGGGGGTCTCTCAGGGGCGCCGGGGGCGAGCCGATCCGTTCGCGCATGTCTCACAGGGCCGGACACGAGACGCAGGCCGCTGCCGGCGGGGTCCGTCCCTTGTGGCGAGCGGCACGATCGGCGGGTCGCCGCGCGATGGAGCGCGGCGACGCACGCCAACGCCGCGCCGCGTCCCATCCCGCACCACCGCGGGCCGTTCGAGATCGTGTGGCACGCCTCGCCGTGCTGGGTCGCAAGATCGGCGGTGGACCGGCCGAGATCGCCGGGGTGTGAGACAATCCCCGCGTCATGCGCGCCACGCTCTCCTTCCGGCTCCTGCGGTCGGCCTCCTTCTCCGCCGTCTGCGTGCTCCTCGCGGTCGGCGCGCACCGGTTCGCCGGGGGAGGCGGGCCGACGCCCGCCGCGCTCCTCACGGGGATGCTCACGGTGACGGCCGGTGCGGCCGTCGCGGCGGGCCGGGAACGGTCACCCCAGGCGATCATCGGCCTGCTCGTCGGCGCCCAGGCGTTCCTGCACGTCCTCCTCGACCTGACGGGATCCGGCGCGGCGTCGTACCCCACCTGGCACGGCGGCCTGACCGCGCAGACCGGGATGTTCACCGCCCACCTCACCGCGGCGCTGCTCACCGGATTGTGGCTGTCGCGCGGCGAGGAGACCCTGTGGTCCGTGCTGCGCGCGGCCGGCGCCAGGGCGGTCCGCTGCCTGCGGGCGGTGGCCGTGCTGGCACGCGCGCTGCTGGCGCTGCGGGGGGCCGATCTCGCCGGCACCGGACGTCCCCGTCCGCCCGCGGCGCCGGGCTCCATGCGCGCACCCCGCGCCGCGGTCGTGCTGCGGCACGCGGTCGTTCGCCGCGGGCCGCCGCTTCTCCTCGTCTCCTGAGCTTCACGCGCGAGCGACGCGTATCTCCCCACGGGACCCGCGAGTTCCCAGAGGGCCATGCTCGCGCGCCTCCGTAATCTCGCAGACGACTGGAGAACCCCCATGACCTCGTACGTCCGTCGTGCGGCCACCGTCACGGCCGGTGCCCTCGCGCTCACCATCGGTCTCGCCGTGCCCGCCCTCGCCCATGTCACCGTCAACCCCGGCACCGCCGTAAAGGGCTCCTGGACGAAGCTCGCCTTCCGGGTGCCCAACGAGCGTGACAACGCCTCGACCACCAAGGTGGAGGTCGACTTCCCCACCGACAACCCGCTGCCGTTCGTCTCGGTTCGCCCGGTGCCCGGATGGGACGTCAAGCTCACCCGCGGCAAGCTGCCCAAGCCCGTCGTCTCGGACGCGGGCGACACGATCACCGAGTCGGTGCTGAAGATCACCTGGTCCGGTGGGAAGGTCGGGTCGGGCCAGTTCCAGGAGTTCGAGGTGTCGGTCGGCCCGCTGCCGAAGAGTGTCGACACGCTGGCGTTCCCCACGGTCCAGACCTACTCGAACGGTGAGGTCGTCAAGTGGGCGGACGCGCCGAAGGCCGACGGGTCCGAGCCCGACCACCCCGCGCCGACGCTCAAGCTGGTCGCTGCCGAGGAGGGGGAGGGCGACGAGGACGGCGAGGCCCCCGCCTCGCCGGCCGCGGCCCCCGTCGTCGCGGCTGTGGCGAGTGAGGACCAGGGCGGGAACAACACCCCGGCCCTGGTGCTCGGCGGCCTGGGCCTCGTCGCCGGACTGGTCGGAGCCGGGGCGGGCGTCACCGCGCTGCGCCGCTCACGCGGCTGATCCGCCCTGCCGCCGCCCGGGGCCTCTTCCGGGTCGGCGGCCACTACACGGGAGCCCCTTGTCGGCCGCGCGGCCGACAAGGGGCTCCCTTCTCCTGAGCAGATCCGGGGCGGACCCGGCGGCCGGGAGGGGCCCTTCCTTCCGAGCGAGCCCCGCGGCCGGGCCCAGCCCGGACCCTGCCAGTGATCCCGCCCCGTGATCCCGCCCCGTGATCCCGCCCCGTGATCCCGCCCCGTGATCCCGGCCGTGCCCGCCGCAGGCGCGGCGGTCAGGGCTGGGCGGTCAGGACTGGGCGGCCAGGACTGGGTGGTCAGGGCTGGCGATCAGGACGCGGGGCGGTCAGGACAGAAGAGTCTCGCCGATCCAGCCGTCAGGGGCACACCCAGGCGGTACGGCGAAGACGGCCGACCCGATGGGGGTGATCCACTGGTTCAACAGATCGACCTCCGCGAGCCGCCGCTGGATCGGGACGAACTGCCGCTCCACGTCGGCCTGGTAGGACGCGAACAGCAGACCGGCGTCCGGCCGCCCCTCCGGGCTGAGGCCGTCCTCGTAGTTGTAGGCCCGGCGCAGGATTCGCATGCCCGGGTCGGTTACCCGGGCCCGGCGGATGTGCGCGTACTCGGAGATCACCGGCAGGCCCGACGGGCCGACTGCGGCGAAGTCGGGCTCGTCGGCCTCGGCCCGGCCGGTCAGTGGCGCGCCGGTGTCCAGCCGCCGTCCGACACTGAACTCCTTGGCCGCCCGGTCCGCGGCATCCCATTTCTCCAGGTCCATCCGGATGCGACGGAGCACCAGCGTGGTGCCGCCCCGCAGCCACCCGTCGCGCACCCACACGGCCCGGTCGAAGTCCGGCGATCCCGGCCGGGGGTTGACCGTGCCGTCGAGCTGGCCCATCAGGTTGCGCTGGGTCGTCCCCGGCGCGCGCACCTGCGGGCTCTGCCGGAAGCCTTGCTGCGTCCACCGTACGGTCGCGAACGAGCGGGCGTCCCTGACGAGCACGCGCAGCGCGTGCGCCAGCGTGACGCGGTCGTCAGCGCAGACCTGGACCAGCAGGTCGCCGCCGCTCCAGCGGGGCTGAAGGGCGTCGACCTTGAACGCCGGAAGCGGCCGTGGCGCGAGATGCCCGGCCCCGGCCGCCTCGAACAGCCCGGGGCCGAACCCGAACGTGACGGTGAGCCGCGCGGGCAGCAGCGCCAGCTCGGCATCGGTGTCCGCGAGGGCGGGCTCGCCCCGCGTCAGCCGCCGCGCGTCGTCGGTGAGCAGCCGCATCAGGCGCGCGAGCGCCGCGCGGTCGGTCCCAGGCCGCAGGTCGAACCCGGCGAACACCGCGAAGGTCTGCGGAGACGTCGCGATGCCCGCCTGGTGGACGCCGTGGAAGGGCTCGACGGCCGCACCGCCGGGGAGGGGCGTCTGCCGCCCGGCAGACGCCCGCCCTGCCGCCTCCTGTACGGCCGAGACCGGGGCGCAGGCCGCCGCCGCGGCGGCGACGGCCCCGCCCGCGAGCAGGCCGCGCCGGGTCAGCCGCCGTCCCGCCGGAAGTCCGCTCTCACTCATGAGGGGCGTAGGACTCGTTGGCGCCGGCGAAGTCCTTGGCCACCGCGGTGAAGGACACGGTCTTGCCGCCCTTCAGGGTGAGCGTGAAGGGCACCTCCGTGCCGGGCTCGATGGCCGTGCGGACGTTCATCAGCATGATGTGGTCGCCGCCGGGCTGGAGCACGTGCCGGCCACCGGCCGGGATCACGATCCCGCCCTCCTTGCGGCGCATGGTCGTCGTGCCGCCGTCTCCGACGACCTCGTGCAGCTCCACGGACGGGGAGACGGGAGTGCTCGCCGCGACGACGGTCACCGCTGCGCCGGTGGTGTTGACGAGCGTGGCGAAGGCGGCGCTCATCCCGGAGCGGGCCGTCTTCACCCACGGGTCGATGATCGACAGTGGGGCAGCCGCCGCGGCCGGGTCTTGCGCCGCGGCCGGCGCGGCGGTGGCGGCCCCAGTGTCGGGCAGGGCGCCGGACAGGGCGCCGGACAGGGTGTCGGGTCGGGTGCCGGAGGGAGCGCCGTTTGGCGTGCCGGACGGCGCGGCACAGGCCGCTGCGGCGAGGAGGGCGGCCAGCGCCGCCGGAAGCATGCGGTTGATGGTCGTGATGGTCATGCGGAAGCCTTCTCTCGGTCGTCCGGCGGGCATGCGGGCGGCGTCGTCCCCATGCGTGCGAAGGCAGGAGCCCGCAAGCAGGTCGTGCACGGCACGCCAGGCGTGGCAGGCCGTGCTAGGCAGACCAGGCGTCGGAAGCCATGCGAGGCAGGCCGTGCGCGGCGGACCGTGCGGGCCGTCCCCGGCGATGCCGGGCGGCCCGGCATGACCGGTCGCCGACGCCGAAGGGGCATGCGCGGGCATGCTCCGCCGGTAAAGATCGCTGACGACGCTCCCGGGCCGTACGCGGCCGGGAGCGGGGTGAGGAGGGCCGTCTCAGGCGGACGGCTGGAGAAGGCCCGGCGGGCCGCGCCGGGTGACGCAGTGACGCGGCGCGAGGGAGCGCGGCAGGCTCGGCTCGTCCGGACGCGGCGACGCGGGCGGTGCGAACACCGGCGGCGCCGGATCGGCCGCGATCCGCGTGAGCCGTACGGCGAGCCGTCGCAGCAGCGCCCACAGGGCGGCCTCGCCCCTGGCCAGCCACACCGCCGTCAGCACCACCGCCCAGCCGTGACCGAGCAGCATTCCGATGCCCGGCGCGAGGTGCGCGTGACCGGCCATGGCCTGCCCCGTGAGTACGTGCCCGGACAGGACGTGTGCGCTGGACGCCATGGGCGACGAGAGGGCGAACAGCACGTGCAGCACGGCCTGGAGGGCCGCGAGCAGCGGCAGGATCGAGCGCAGCGTCCGTTCCCCGCCCGAGAGGGGCAGCGCGGCGGCGAAGACCGCCGGCAGGCCCAGCGCCAGCGCGCCGGGGGCGACCATGCCGCCGTTGAACAGGTGCGCCAGCACGCCAAGGCCGAGGCACACCGCGGTGAAGGCGGCGGCTCGGGCAAGGCGGAGAGGCGATGTCACCGGCATGACACAGCCAATATCGCACGCCGGGTGCCCGGTCCCCGTTCCGGCAGGCGCGTCTCCCGCGGTGGCGGGCCGGGCGCCCGCACTGGGCAGGGCAGGCCGTGCCGCTCGCGGACGTCCTGCTCCTCGGCCTGTCGAGGCCGCCGCATGCGGGGGGTCAGCCGGCGGCCTGGGATGCGGGGCCCGGGGCGGCCTCGGCGGCCGCGGCGCCCGCGCAGCGACGGCGATACTCGCGCGGAGAGGTGCCGGTGATCCGCTTGAACGCGGTGCTGAGGGCGCTTTCCGAGCCGTAGCCGACGGCGAGGGCGATCGTCGCGAGCGTGTCGTCGCTGACGCGCAGGCGCTGGGCGGCGAGCTCGATCCGCCAGCGGGTGAGGTAGTCCAGGGGACCGAGGCCGGCCGTCTCCTTGAACCGCGCGGCGAGGGTGGACCGGGACACCGCACCGGCCCGTGCCAGCTCCGCGACGGTCCACGGGTAGGCGGGCCGGGCGTGCATGGACCGCAGGGCCGCCGCGACCACGGGGTCGGCGAGACCGGCGAGCAACCCCGACCCCGCGCGGGGCTCGCGGGCCAGATGCAGGCGCAGGATGTGGATGAGCATGACCACGGCGAGATGTTCGGCCACGAGCGTCGAGCCGATCGGACGCCCCTGCAACTCGGCGTCGATCTGCTCGAGGGCCCACCGCACCGCGCTCGCCTCGCCGGTGCCCGCGGGCGCGTGGATGACCGGCGGCAGCCCGTCGAGCAGGAGCACCCGCGCGCGGTCGCCGAACGAGAAGCGGCCGCCGAGGAGGAACGTGTCCACGCCGTCGCCGACATGGGGGAGGCCGTCTCCCGCGGCCGTCCAGAGGGGTCCGGCGTCGACCGGGACGGCGTGAGGATCGCTGAAGAGCGTGAAGGCGAGGGGGTGCGTCAGCAGGAAGCAGTCGCCCTCCTCCAGAGCGATCGGGGCGGTGAGGCCCTCGACGCTCAGGAAGCACCGGCCGCGCCGGACGGTGTTGAACTTCACGCCGTCCGGCGGCTCGAAGCGCACCGCCCAGCTGCCGCCCGCCGTCATTCCCGTGGACAGGTGCGCTCTGGTGCCCAGCAGCGCGAGCACGTCTTCGAGCGGATCCATCTGCTTCCCCCGGGGCGACTCGAGACGAATGGACGACCGATAAAGTTCTACGGACTTTCCAGCATAGATAGTCCGAAGCAGGACTTCTAGCGTGGCCTCATGCACAGCGAAACGACTCGCATCACCACTCCGTTCCACTCGCACGCCACGGCCGAAGAGGTCATCAAGGGGGTGGATCTGTCCGGGCGGCGCGTCGTCGTCACCGGCGGCTCCTCCGGCATCGGCACCGAAACCGTCCGGGTCCTGGCCGAGGCCGGCGCGGAGGTCACCATCGCCACCCGCGATCCCGCCGCGGGGGCGCGGATCGCGGCGACCTTCGCCGACACGCCCGGAACCGTACGGTCGGCCGCGCTCGACCTGGCCGACCTGTCGTCGGTCGCGGCGTTCGTACGCGACTGGAGCGGCCCGCTCGACGTGCTGGTCGCCAACGCCGGAATCATGGCGCTCCCGGTGCGCCAGGTCAGCGCGCAGGGCTGGGAGCTGCAGCTCGCGACGAACTATCTCGGACACTTCGCCCTCACCCTGGGCCTGTACGACAGCCTGCGGGCGGCGGGCCGGGCGCGGATCGTCGTCGTCAGCTCCGGGGCCCATCTCGCCGCGCCGTTCGACTTCGACGACCCGCAGTTCGAGCGCCGGCCCTACGATGCGTGGACGGCCTATGCGCAGTCCAAGACGGCGGACGTCCTGCTCGCGGTGGGGGCGCGCCGGTGGGCGGCCGACGGAATCACGGCGAACGCCCTCAACCCCGGCTGGATCCTCACCAACCTCACGCGCCACATGGACGAAGCGATGATGCGCGAGATGGGCGCGATCGACGAGAACGGCGAGATCATCCCTCAGCCCTACCTCAAGTCGGTCGCCGCGGGCGCGGCGGCGTCGGTGCTGCTGGCGGCCTCGCCCCTGGTGGAGGGCGTGACCGGCCGCTACTTCGAGGACAACCAGGAGGCCCCGCCCGCCGCCCCCGGGATCCCCGGCGGAGTGGCGGCCCACGCGCTCGACCCCGACGCGGCGGATCGCCTGTGGGACTACGGGAGCTCCGTGATCGCGGCGGCTTAGGAAATGTGCCGTTTGGGCACTTCAAGAGATATCGGGGGGCGTGTTCGATAGGGGGAACCATGGCTGTATCGGCAGACCTGGCGAAGCTGCTCGACCGCGAATACGAGGACAAGACCCTTGACGAGATCGTCAAGGCGCCCGTGGAGGCGCTGGCCGGAGTGAGCGCGGAGGACGCGGAGCTGCTGAAGAAGGCCTTCCACGTCAAGACCGTGGGAGACCTGGGCCGCAACAAGTTCTTCCGGGCGGCCACCGCACTCGTCGATCTCACCGACAGCAAGAAATAAGCTGGCATCCCGGCCGTTGTAGAAGATTTCCATCGCCTTGTAGGTTGATGGAGGGTATCTACAAAGGAGCGGCCGTGGGGGCTCTGTTCGTCGGGGTGGACGGGGGAGGCACCAGCACGCGCTGCGTCGTTGTCACCGAGTCGGGCGAGATCGCCGGGCGGGGACGGGCCGGCGGCGCCAACGCGATCTCGGTCCCCGACCCCGCCGCCAACCTGCGCGCCGCGCTGCTCGGCGCGCTGGAGGGCCTCGACCCCGCGCGGGTCGCGGGCGGCGTGTTCGGCCTGGCCGGAGCCGCCCGCGCGGCGGAGGTCGCGGAGCGGGCCTGGCGGGAGGCGGGGCTCGCCGGGCGTCCGGGGGTGGTCGCCGACGTGCTCGTCGCCTTCACCGGCGCCACCGACCAGCCGGACGGCGTGGTCCTGGTGGCCGGCACCGGCGCGATCGGCGCCCGCGTCCGCGACCGCCGGATCGTGCGGCGGGCCGACGGTCTCGGCTGGCTCCTGGGCGACGAGGGGTCGGGCGTGTGGCTGGGCCGCCGGGCCGCCGCCGCGGCGCTGAACGCGGTCGACGGCCGGGGCGCGCCCACCGTGCTGGTCGCCCGGGTGGCCGAGGCCGTCCTCGGGCCAGGGGTGGCCGGCGACGACGGCGGGCCCGCGCTCACCCAGGCCCTGGTGGCGGCCGTGTACGCGCGGGTGGCCGAGTCGGGGCCCGCCTGGCTGGGCACGCTCGCGCCCGTGCTGGACGCCGCCGCCCGCGAGGGCGACGAGGTGGCGCGCGGCATCGTCGCGGAGGCGGCCCGCAGGCTGTGCCGTACGGCACGGGTCGTGGCGGGGGAGTGCGACCGCGGGAGGGGAGCGCGGGCGGAGGGCGGCCCGGACCAGGCGGGCGGCGGGCCGCTGGTGCTCGCCGGGTCGCTGCTGACCGAGCCGACCGAGCTCGCCCACCTGGTCCGGGCCGAGCTGGGCAGGTGGGCCGTGCTGGTGCGCGCCCGGGACAACGCGGCGGGCGCCGCCGCGCTCGCGGTGCGGGCCGCCCTCCCCGGCGACCCCCGTGCCGCCGAGGCGCACCGCGTGCTGATCGGGCAGGAGGTCGCATGATCGGCGGCGAGCTGGACCGGATGGCGATGGCCGTGCTCCAGCCCGGTTTCGAGGGCACCGAGCCGCCCGGGTGGCTGCGGCGGGCGCTCGCGGACGGGCTGGGCGGCGTGGTCCTGTTCGCCCGCAACGTCGACCGTGACGGCGTCCGTGACGGCGTCCGTCACGGCGCCGCTGACAGCACCGGAGAAGGCGCCTCTGCCGGCCCCGCGAACGGAGACGCGGTCGCCGGGACGGCCGCCCTGGTCGCCGAGCTGCGCCGGGAGCGGCCGGACGTGGTCGTCGCCGTTGACGAGGAGGGAGGCGCCGTCACCCGGCTGGAGGCCGCCACCGGCAGCTCCTGGCCGGGCAACATGGCACTGGGCGTCGCCGGAGACGTGTCGCTGACCCGGCGGGTGGCGCGGCAGATCGGCCGGATGGTCGCCGCCGCGGGCGTCACCCTCGACTACGCCCCCGTGGTGGACGTCAACGCCGACCCCCGCAACCCCGTCATCGGCGTGCGGTCCTTCGGCTGCGACCCGGAGGAGGTCGGCCGCCACGGCGCCGCGTGGATCGAGGGACTGCAGAGCGCGGGGGTCGCCGCCTGCGCCAAGCACTTCCCCGGCCACGGCGACACCGTGACCGACTCCCACCTCGCGCTGCCCGCCGTACGGGCCTCCCGCGAGGTGATCGAACGGCGCGACCTGCCGCCGTTCCGGGCCGCCATCGCGGCGGGGGTGCGCGCCGTGATGTGCGGTCACCTGCTGGTCCCCGCCGTCGACACGCTCCCCGCGACGCTGAGCCGGGAGGTGCTCACCGGCCTGCTGCGCGAGGAGCTGGGGTTCGACGGGCTCGCGGTGACCGACGCGATCGAGATGCGCGCGGTCGCCGCCCTGCACGAGCCGGGCGAGATCGCGGTCCGCGCGCTGGCCGCCGGGGCCGACGCGATCTGCGTCGGGGTGTCCTCGGCCGGGGGAGAGAGCGTGTACGCGCTGCGCGACGCGATCACCCGAGCGGTCCGCGAGGGACGGCTGGCGGAGGAACGCCTGGCCGAGGCGGCGGGCCGGGTGCGCGACCTGGCCGCGTGGTACGACGCGCAGGCCGAGGCCAGAGCCGCCGTGGCCCGCGACGCCGACGAGGGCCTCGGCCTGGCGGCGGCGACGGCCGCCCTGCGCGCCACCCCGGCCGACCAGGCGGTGACGCCGCTGACGAAGGCGCCGCTGGTGGTGCACCTGGCGGCGCGGCCCAGCCAGGCCGTCGGCCGCGCGACCCCGCTGAAACTGGGCCAGGCGATCGAGGAGATCCTCCCCGGGACGGTGACGGCCGAGGTGCACGAGGACGGGCGCCTGCCCGACCTGAGCGAGACCGGGCGCCCCCTCGTGATCGCCGTCCACGACGCCGTACGGCACGCCTGGATGCGGCGGCTCCTCGACGACGCGCTGCGGGCCCGCCCGGACGCGGTCGTGGTCGAGACCGGGGTCCCGGGACCGCCCGCCGGCCGGCTCTACCTCGCCACGCACGGCAACTCGACGGCCTGTGCGCGGGCGGCGGCGCGGTGGCTCACCGGGGGCGTCTGACCCTCCTCATGACGATGTCTTCGCAGGTGGTGGCCTCGGGTAAAAATTATCTCCATAGCCTTGTCTGCTCGTGGAAAAAATTGACTCCATCCCGAGAGCGCCCGTATTGTCCAGGCAATCGGGAACCAGGAGCAGCCCATGAAGCGACTCGCAGCGATCATGGCGGTGGCGTCCATCGTCACCGTGACCGCCTGCGGCACTACCGGGACGACGGACACCGCCCAGCAGGGCGGCGGCGTGTACACCACGATCGACGGCAGCAAGCAGATCAACGCGAGCGCGCCGATCAACCCGTTCAACCCCGTCGGGTCGGTCTTCTCGGGATACAACGGCATGGCGCTGGCGTGGCCCAAGAACGACCCCACCGATCCCAACCAGTTCTACCCGGCAATCGCCAAGAGCTGGAGCGTGTCCCCGGACCGGTCGGAGGTCGTCATCCGCCTGCAGCCGGACGCCAGGTGGTCCGACGGCAAGCCGGTGACCAGCGATGACGTGCGGGTCTCGATCGGTCTCGCCTACACCCAGGGCGGCACGGCGTACGCGCTGGACCCGAAGGCGGCCGGCGCCGCCGCCGACATCCAGGTCGTCGATCCCAAGACGATCCGGGTGACCCAGGGCGCCAACCGCAGCTCGACGTTCCTCGCCAACCTGCTGTCGACCGTGGTCGTGCCCGCGCACGTCTTCGGGAAGCTGCTGCCCGCCGACTTCTGGCAGACGCTCAAGGTCGCCCAGCACGGCAAGGGCGCGGCGGCCGAGAAGGCGAAGAACAAGATCACCGGGCTCGCGGAGACGGTCATCGCGTTCGACCCCGGTCACGACGTGTCCGCCGGGCCGTTCGTGCTCGAACGGGTGAACCCCGGCGCGGCGCTGCTGACGCGCAACCCCTACTTCTACGCGCGGCAGAACATCGTGCCGGACAAGGTGAAGATCCTCAACTACACCGGCAACGAGCAGATCTGGAACTACCTGATCGCCGGCCGGCTCGACAACGCCCCCTTCACCTCCGTGCCCACCGCCGTCATGGAGCGCATCCGCCAGGCGAAGGGCAGCAAGATCGTCAAGGGTTACTCGCCGGTGGCCGTCTCCCTCGCGTTCAACGAGGCGCGCAAGCCGTACGACAACGTGCACGTGCGGCGGGCGATGGCCTACCTGATCGACCGCGCCCAGGTCACGAAGATCGCCTCTCCGGAGGGCGGCACCCCCGCCGTCACCACCTCGGGCATCCACGCCGAGGCGGCCCGGGCCTGGCTGGGCGACGCGTTCGACTCGCTCGAGCAGTACCGCGTGAACCCCGCCAAGGCCGACGCCGAGCTGAAGGCGGCCGGCATGACCAAGCGGGGCGGCCACTGGACCCTGCCGGACGGCAGGCCGTGGCAGGTCCGCATCCACGTGCCCGCGTCGTTCTCCGACTGGGTCGCCGCGGCCAAGTCGATCACCAGCCAGCTCGAGGACCACGGCATCGACGCGAGCGTGGTCACCGCCGCCGACTACACGCTCTATCTGGGCGAGCTCGCCGACGGCAAGTACGACCTGGGGTTCTGGCTGATCGGCCTCGGCCCCTCGCCGTACAACATCTTCCAGCGGCTGTTCGGCCAGGCGAACGGCTGGCAGATGTTCGGCGGCAGGCTGCGCCACGTCGCGCCGGGCACCGAGGGCAACTGGATGGGCGGCCCGGAGAAGGTCGACGCGGGCACCGCCGGCATGGTCGACCCCGGCGAGCTGACCAGCAGGCTCAACTACGCGTCCCACGACGAGCAGAAGCGCATCGTCGGCGTCCTGGCCAAGGTCGCCAACGAGCAGCTTCCGGTCGTCCAGCTCTGGGACTACGTGAACACCCAGTTCGTGAACACCTCCCGCTACACCGCGTTCCCGCCCGACGACGACCAGTCCCTGCGGCTGTCGTCCGGCGTGTGGATGCAGCTCGGGATGATCAGGAAAGCGGAGAAGGGGCAGGCATGACGCACGCCGTTCCGGGGCGTCCCCGGCTGGGCGCCATCGCCAGGAAGATCGGCGGCCACATGGTCCGCGGCCTGGCCATGATCTGGGTTGTCGCCACGATCAGCTTCGTCATCATCCGGGAGATCCCCGGCAACCCCGTGCTCGGGCAGTACGAGAGCCTGATCCAGAAGGGCATGTCGCCCGAGCAGGCCGAGCGGGCCACCGCCGTCCTGTACGGCTTCCTGCCCACCGGCAACCTGTGGCAGCAGTACGTCGGCTACATGGGCTCGCTGCTCCACCTCGACCTCGGGCGTTCGCTCAGCACGCCCGGCGTGGAGGTCACCACGCTCATCGGGCACGCCGCCCGGTGGACCGTGCTGCCGGTCCTCGCCGGCACGCTGCTGAGCTTCCTGCTCGGCGTCACCATGGGCGTCTACGCCGCGATCAAGCGGTCGGGCAAGCTCGGCGACATGCTCGCGCTGTCCGGCTCGCTGCTGCACGGCGTGCCGGTGTACGTCATCGGCCTGCTGCTCACCGCGATCTTCGCCACGCTGTGGCCGATCATGCCGTCCGGCGGCCCGGTGGACGTCGAGTTCGTCCCCGGCTTCAACGCCGGATACATCGGCTCGCTGATCCATCACGCGGTGCTGCCGGTCGTCACGTACACGCTGGCCAGCTATGGCGGGTGGATCCTCGCGATGAAGTCGAACGTGGTCGCCGTGCTCGGCGACGACTTCATCCTCGCGGCCGAGCTGCGCGGCCTGAAGCGGGGCTTCGTGTTCCGGTACCTCGCGCGCAACGCGATCCTGCCGCTGTTCACGATCCTCGCCCTGTCGATCGGCATGCTGTTCGGCGGCTCGATCTTCATCGAGGAGATCTTCAACTACCCGGGCCTCGGCCTGCTGCTCGTCAACAGCATCAGCAGCCGCGACTACGCGCTCATGGGCGGCACGTTCCTGGTGATCACGGTCGGCATCGTCGTCGCCAACATCGTCGCCGACCTGCTGTACACGGTGATCGACCCCCGGGTCAGGAGCGGAGGCGCGGCATGACCGTCATCGTCAACCCGGAAGGGACGATCAGCCCCGGCGCCCTGCCCGCCGGCACCACCCGGGCGACGCTGCGGCGCAACTTCTGGCGCGGGGTGTGGCGGGTGCTGCGGCGCAAGCCCAGCCGCATGGCCGGGGTGGTCATCGTGGCCCTGTTCGCGCTCATGGGCGTGGCCGGGCCGCTGCTCTACCCCGCCCAGCTGCCGCGCGACGACAACGCGCTGTACGCGCCGCCGAGCCTGGCCCACCCCTTCGGCACCGACTTCGAGGGCACCGACGTGCTCGCGCTGGTCGTCACCGGCGCGCGCTACGTGCTGCTCACCGGCCTGGCCACGGCCGTCATCACGGTCGCCCTCGGCACGCTCATCGGCCTGGTCGCGGGCTTCCACCGCGGCCGGTGGGACTCGCTGCTGATGCGGCTGACCGACATGAACCTCGCGATCCCCGGCCTGCCGCTGCTGCTCGTGCTGTCCACGGTGTGGAAGTTCGAGAGCCCTCTGGAGATGGGCCTGGTGCTCGGCGTGCTCGGCTGGGGCGGCATCGCCCGCGCCGTGCGGTCCCAGACGCTGTCGCTGCGCGAGCGCGGCTTCATCGAGGCCGCCCGCGGGCTCGGCCTGCCCACCCGGCACATCATCGGCCGCGAACTGCTGCCGAGCATGGCGCCGTACATCGCGATGAACATGCTCATCGCCGTCACCGGCGCGGTGTACGCCCAGGTGGGCCTGTTCTTCCTCGGCGTGCTGCCGTTCGAGTCGAACAACTGGGGCGTGATGCTGAACCTCGCCGTGTTCAACGGCGGGGCGCTCACCACCCCCGCCGCGCTGCCGTACCTGCTGGCCCCGCTGATCGCGATCCTGTTGCTCACGCTGGGCATCGTGCTGATCGTGGACGCGATGGACGAGATCTTCAATCCCCGCCTGCGGGAGGAGTAGCCCTGATGTCTAATGAAACGGCCGCCCCCGGGGTCCGGATCCGGGACCTCACGGTCGTCTACAAGACGCCCGCGGGCGAGCTGCCCGCCGTACGCGGCGTCGACCTCACCCTCGCCCCCGGCACGATCACCGGCGTCGTCGGCGAGTCGGGCTCGGGCAAGTCGACCCTCGCGCTCTCCCTGCTCAACGCCGTCCAGCCGCCCGGCAGGATCGCGGCCGGCAGTGTCGAGATCGACGGCCTCGGCGACGTCCTGACGCTGCGCGGCGAGGACCTGCGCCGCGCCCGCGGTCGCCAGGTCGGATACGTCTTCCAGGCCGCGCAGAACTCGCTGAACCCGCTGAAGACCATCGGCAAGCAGCTGCTCGACCTCGGCCGGTCCCACGAGGTGGAGGACCTGCGGGGGCTGGTGCGCGACGCCAAGGACCTGCTGGCCCGCATGGGCATGGACGGCGCCCGGGTGCTCGACTCCTACCAGCACGAGCTGTCCGGCGGCATGCGCCAGCGGGTCGGCATCATGCTCGCGCTCGTCCTGAACGCCAAGGTCGTCGTTCTGGACGAGCCGACCACCGCCCTCGACATGATCACCCAGGCCACGATCCTGCGGATCATCCGCGAGGTCCACGAGGAGCGGGCGCTCACCACGCTCGTCATCACCCACGACGTCGGCGCGGTCGCCGAGGTCGCCGACAGCCTCGCCGTCATGTACGGCGGCCGGGTGGTCGAGCACGGCCCGGTGACCGAGGTGCTCGGCGAGGCCCGGCACCCGTACACGCAGGGCCTGATCAGGGCAATCCCGCGCCTGACGGGCGACCTGTCGCTGGCCCGGGCGCTGCCCGGCCGCCCACCGACGCTCGGGACGCTGCCCACGCAGGGCTGCGTGTTCCGCGCCCGCTGCGAGCGGCGCATGGAGGTGTGCGAGACCGACGAGCCCGTGGCCGTCAACCGGGACGGCCGCACCGTCGCCTGCCACGCCGCCGACCGCCACCTCACGCTGATCAAGCGGAAGGAGTTCGTGTGATCACGGGAACCGGGATCACCAAGGTCTTCAAGCAGCGCGGCGGCGTGCTCGGCGCCCGCGAGGTGCCCGCGCTGCGCGGCGTGGACTTCGCCATCGCCAAGGGCGGCGCGGTCTCGTTCATCGGCGAGTCCGGCAGCGGCAAGACCACCCTCGGCCGCATCATCGCCGGGCTGGAGAGCCACGACGCCGGCGAGATCGTCATCGACGACGTGCCGATGTCGTCGCTCAGCCACCGCAGGCGGCAGCCGTACTTCCGCCGCGTCCAGCTCATCCACCAGGACCCCTACTCGGCGCTCAACCCCACCCGGACGATCCACCAGACGCTGGAGGCGCCGCTGAAACTGCGCGCCAAGCAGACGGGCCGCCCGAGGTCGTGGGTCGACGGGCGGGCCGCGGAGCTGCTGGCGATGGTCGGCATCGACCCCGGCTACGTGCTCCCGCGCTATCCCCACCAGCTCTCGGGCGGCATGCGGCAGCGTGTCGTGATCGCCCGCGCGCTCACCATGGACCCCGAGGTGCTCGTCGCCGACGAGGCCGTCTCGATGATCGACGTGTCGCTGCGCCTGGGCATCCTCGCCCTGCTGAAGGACCTGCGCGAGCGGCTGAACGTCGGCGTGCTGTTCATCACCCACGACATCGCCACCGCCCGCTACATCGGCGACGACGGCGAGCTGTACGTGCTCTACCGCGGCCAGGTCGTCGAGCGGGGCGCCACCGAGAAGATCATCGCGGACCCGGTCCATCCGTACACGCAGTCGCTGCTGTCGGCCATCCCGGTGCTGCACGGCCTCGAACGGCCGGGCGCCGAGCGGGTCGTGCCGAAGGAGATGCAGCGGGAGGGCGAGCCCGACGCCGGCTGCCTGTTCGCCCGGCGCTGCCCGTTCAGCACCGAACGCTGCGCGAACGAGATGCCCGTGCTGGCCCGCGACCAGGACATCGAGCAGGAGTACGCCTGCTTCCACCCGAGGCGGCGCAGCGTGATCCCGGTGGGGGTGGGCGAGTGACGGACATCCTCCCGGCCGAGGCCGACGAGTCGCTGGAGCGCCTGGCCGCTGCCGCGCTGTGGGCCGACGCCGAGGAGGCCCCCCTGGTCGTACGGCACCTGGCGGGCCCGCCGGAGGACCGGGTGTGGACCGTCCTGGCCACCCGCGACCGGGACGGCGCCGTGTTCGCGTCGATCGGCGCGGACGGCGCCGGTCACATCGACCTGATCGCCGTGGACCCCGCCGCCCGGGGCCGGGGCATCGGGCGGGCGCTCGTCGGCGCGGCCGAGGAGTGGATGCGGGGGCACGGCGCGGCCGAGGCGAGGTTCGCCGGCAATCCGCCCTGCTACGCCTGGCCCGGCATCGACGTGCGCTACACCCCGGCCGCCTGCCTGGCCGAGCGCCTGGGATACGAGCAGTATCGCGTGGCCTGGAACATGACGGCCGACCTGCCCGCCCGCTACGACGAGGCCGAGCACGAGGCCGACCTGGCGAAGCTCGCCGCCGCCGGGGTCACCGTCACCGCGGCCCCCGTGGGGGAGCGCGCGGCGGTCGCGGCGTTCGTCCGCGAGCAGTGGAACGACAAGTGGGCCTGGGAGGCCGAGAACGCCACCGGCCTCCACTATGCCTACCGCGACCGGGCCTATCGCGACGGGGAGATCCTCGGCTTCGCCGCCTGGGGCGCCAGGCCGCTGTGGTTCGGGCCGATGGGCACGGCGCCTGCCGCCCGCGGTCTCGGCGTGGGCCGGGTGCTGCTGCGCCGCTGCCTCGACGAGCAGGCCGCCGCCGGGCAGACGTCCGCGCAGATCGGCTGGGTGGGCCCGCTCCGCTTCTACTCCCGGGCGGTGGGCGCCCGCGCCGAGCGGGTGTTCTGGCTCTACCGCCGCGCGCTGGGCTGATGTCAGTCGTACAGCAGTTCGCCTCGGGGCGGGCCCGGCGGAGGACACAGCCCCCGGGGGTCGCGGCCCGCTTCAAGGTGCTCGCGCAGCGACGCCGAGCCCCACAGCAGGTCGAGGAACGGCTCGCAGGCGAAGTCGTCCGGATAGAGGGCGCGCAGCACGTGCAGGACGGACACGCCCGTGAGCACCGGCAGGAAGGCAGCCCTGTCGGTCACGTGGAGCTGCGCGCCGCGCACCACGACGCCCGCGTGCCTGCCGAACGTCGGCGTGAACCACGTGTCGCGGAAGCGCACGCCGGGCAGGCCGAGGTCGTTCAGCGCGGCGGCGAACCGCCCGTTCGCGTACGGCGCGCCGACCAGCTCGAACGGCCGGGTCGTGCCCCGGCCCTCGGCGGCGTTCACGCCCTCCAGCAGCCCGGTGCCGGGATAGACCAGGGCGGTGTCGGGGGTCGGCATGTTGGCCGACGGCATCACCCAGGGCAGCCCGGTGCGGTCGAAGTGCCACTCCCTGCGCCAGCCCTCCATCGGCACGACCTCCAGCTCGCACCCGAGCGACCGGTTGACCGACAACGCGATCTCGCCCGGCGTCAGGCCGTGCCGTACGGGCAGGGGGGCACGGCCGACGAAGCTCGCGAACGCCGGGTCGAGCACCGGGCCCTCGGCCACCGCGCCGCCGATCGGATTGGGCCGGTCGAGCACGGTGAACGGCAGGCCGAGCCGGGCCGCCGAGCCCATGAGGTCGTACATCGTCCAGACGTAGGTGTAGAAGCGCGCGCCCACATCGCACACGTCGAAGACGAGCGCGTCCACCCCGGACGAGGCGACCAGCGCGTCGAGCTCGCCGCCGGTCCTCTGGTAGGTGTCCAGCACGGGCAGGCCGGTGACCGGGTCGACGGTGTCGCCCTCGCCACCGCCTGCCTGGGCCGTGCCGCGCAGGCCGTGCTCGGGGCCGAACACCGTGGTCACGGGCACTCCGGCGGCCAGCAGTGCCGGTGCGGCGGCGGTCAGATCGGGCAGGACTCCGGTGGGGTTGGTGACGAGGCCCACCCGTCGCCGCCCGGCCTTCGGCGCGCTCACCAGCAGCTCAAGACCCGTACGCACGCGATCCATGAAGTCTCCGAAGCCGAGGAACCACGACCATGACGCACTCACTCGCCGCTCTCGCCACCGAACAGAGCGATCCCCGCTACAGCGGGATCGACACGCTCCCGACGGAGGAGATCGCGCGGCTCATGAACACGGCCGACGCCGCCGTCCCGGCCGCGGTGGGCCGGGCAATCCCGGCGATCTCCGCGGCCATCGACGCGATCGCCGCGCGGATGGGCGACGGGGGCAGGCTCCTCTACGTGGGCGCGGGCACCTCCGGGCGGCTCGCGGTGCTCGACGCGTCCGAGTGCCCGCCGACCTTCGGCACACACCCCGACCTGGTGCAGGGCATCATCGCGGGCGGCGAGGCCGCGCTCGTGCGCTCCGTCGAGGGCGCCGAGGACGACGCCGAGGCGGGCGCCGCCGTGATCCGCGACAAGCACGTCGGCCCGCTCGACTCCGTCGTCGGCATCTCCGCCAGCGGGCGCGCGCCGTACGTCGTCGCGGCGGTCGAGCAGGCCCGGCGGCTCGGCGCGCTGACCGTGGGCCTGGCCTGCAACACCGGCACCCCGCTCACGCTGGCCGCCGATCACGGCATCGAGGTCATCGTGGGGCCCGAGGTGGTCACCGGCTCGACCCGGCTGAAGGCCGGCACCGCCCAGAAGCTGGTCCTCAACATGATCTCCACGATCACCATGATCAGGTCGGGCCGCACGTACGGGAACTTCATGGTCGACGTCGTGGCCAGCAACTCCAAGCTCGTCGACCGGGCGGCCCGCATCGTCTCCGAGATCACCGGCGCGCAGGTGCTGCGGGCCCGGGAGGTCCTGGAGAGCGCCGGACGCGACGTGAAGACGGCCGTCGTGATGATCGAGCGTGGGGTGGGCGCCGACGAGGCGCGGAAGCTGCTCGCGGCGCACGGCAACCGGCTCGGCCCGGCGCTGCGCAGTGCCCGATAACACAGTGCCTGATAACACAGTGCCTGATAACACAGTGCCCGATAACGCAGCTCTTGACGGGATGTCCGCGCTCGAAGACGTCCTGCGGGCGGCCGTGCCCGAGGTCGCCTCGGCGGCGGTCGCCGTGATCGCCCTTGACGGGCGCACGGTCGCCGAGGCCGCCGTGGGCGAGGCCGTGCGATACGCCGACCCGTCCGGGGAACTGCTGCCAGAACGACCGGCCGTGACCATGGACGCGCTGTTCGACCTCGCCTCCGTGACCAAGCTGTTCACGGCCACGGTGCTGGTCTCGCTGGCCCAGGAGGGCGTGCTCGACCTCGACGAGCCGGTGGCCGTACGGCTGCCCCGGTTCTACGGGCACCGCCCCGAGATCACCGTGCGGCACCTGCTGACGCATTCGGCGGGCCTGCCCGCGAGCCGCCGGGTGGAGAAGGAGCCGGAGGACGCCCGCTGGGATCTGGTGCTGTCCACGCCCGTGCAGGGGCCGCCGGGGACGCACCGGTACTCCGACGTCGGCATGATCACGGCCGGGCGGGTGGCGGAGGCCGCCGGCGGCGCGCCGCTGGACGTGCTCGTGCGCGAACGGGTCACCGGGCCGCTCGGGCTCGGCACCACGACGTACGGGCCGGTCGAGCCGGGCCTGGCCGTCGCCACCGAGTTCAAACGTGGCACGTGCGTGCGGGGTGAGGTGCACGACGAGACGGCCCACGCGCTGGGCGGCGTGGCCGGGCACGCCGGGCTGTTCTCCACCGCCGCCGACCTCGCCCGCTTCGGCGAGGCGCTGCGCACCGGCGGCGGGCCGGTCCTGTCGCCCTCCTGGACCGCCGAGATGCTGCGCGACCAGGGCGTGCCCGGCGCCGCCTTCCGGCAGGGGCTCGGCGTGCGCATCGACGACCCGGCCACCGTGGGGCCCCTCGCGGGCGCGTTCGGCCACTCGGGCTTCACCGGCACGTCGCTGGTCGTCGATCCCGTCCGCCGGCTGACCGTCGTGCTGCTCACCAACAACGTCCACCCGCTGCGGGGCCGCCCCGGCATCCGCGACCTCCGGCACGCCGTCGCGGCGGAGGCCCTGCGTCTGGCCGATGTTTGATCCTCCTCTCCCTGGTCAGTAGGTGACCGCCCAGTGGGTGACCGGTCACCCGGACCGATCGTGAGGAGAGGAGCCGCGATGACGACCGCGCATCAGGCCGGCCGCCGTCTCGAGGGGGCGGCCCGCAGAGCGGCCGATCACCCCGTGCTGGAGAGGCTCGCCAAGGCCGGGTTCGCCGCCCGGGGCGTCCTTTACGCGATCATCGGCCTGGTCGCGCTGCACATCGCCTTCGGCGGCGGCGGGCAGGCCGACAAGAGCAGCGCGCTGCAGATCGTCCGCGACGCGCCCCTGGGCGACCCCCTGCTGTGGGTCATGGCGGCCGGCCTGGCCGCTTTGACGATCTGGCAGGTCTCCGAGGCCGTCTGGGGCACTCCCGGGGTCAAGGAACGCGTGCAGGCCGCGGCCAAGGCCGTCGTCTACGCCGCCCTGGTGTTCTCGATCGTGGCGCTGCTCACGCGCAACCAGCCGGCCTCCTCGTCCGACAGCAAGTCGCAGGACGTCACCAAGACGCTGTTCGAGTTGCCGGGCGGGCAGTTCCTGGTCGGCCTGATGGCGCTCGGCGTGCTCGCCCTCGGTGCCTTCTGGATCTACGCGGGCTGGACCGCGAAGTTCATGAAGGACATGAACGTGACCGAGCCCCGGGCCCGTGGTGTCGTCGTCAAGCTCGGCAAGGCCGGTTACATCGCCCGCGGCGTCATCGCGCTGGCCGCCGGCGTCCTGATCGGCCGGGCCGCCCTCACGTACGACCCCGGCAAGGCGGCCGGCGTCGACGGCGCGGTGAAGGCGCTCGCCGACACCCCGGCCGGTCCCTGGCTGCTCGTCGTGGTCGCCGTGGGCCTGGTGCTGTTCGCCGTCTACTGCTTCGCGGAGGCCCGCTGGCACCGGGTGTGAGTGCCGCAGGCCCTCTGCTCAGGCCGGCGCGCCCGGCGCCCCGCGGCGCAGGCCGTCCATCAGCAGGTCGAGCAGGCGCCCGGCCTGCTCGCGCTGGGCGGCCTCCCCGGCGGCGAGGCAGATGCCGTTCACGCCGGTGAGCACGTCCTCGGGTGGCACGTCCCGCCGCAGGACCCCGGTCGCCGCGCCCGCGTCGAGCAGCGTGCCGATCGCGCCGAGCAGCCGGTCGCGGCTCTGCGCGTACGGGTTCGAGCCGGAGGCGATCACTGCCCGCAGGGCGTCGGCCATGCCCCGCTTGGTCGCCAGGTAGTCGATGAAACGGTCCATCCAGGTGCGCATCGCCTCGTCGGGCGGCATCTCGGCCACGAGCTCGGCCGCCGCGTCGCACAGCTTCGCCAGCTCGTTGCGGTAGGCCGCGGCCGGCGCCCCAGAAGGGCCGCCGCCGTAGGGGACGGGGACGAACATGACTCAGACCACCCGCATCACCACGCCGTTCACCACGCCGTTCAATGGGCAGTCCACCGCGGCCGAGGTCATGGAGGGGATCGACCTGCGCGGGCGGCGGGCGATCGTGACCGGCGGCGCGTCGGGCATCGGCGTCGAGACCGCGCGGGCGCTTGCCGCGGCGGGCGCGGAGGTGACGATCGCGGTCCGCGACCTCGACGCGGGCAAGCGGACCGCCGACGACATCGCCGCCACGACCTCAGGAGCGTCCGTCGTCGTCGCGCCGCTGGACCTCGCCGACCGGGCCTCCGTCGCGGCGTTCGTCGCGGCGTGGGAAGGGCCGCTGCACATCCTGGTCAACAACGCCGGCGTGATGGCCTGCCCGGAGACGCGGACGCCGGAGGGCTGGGAGCTGCAGTTCGCGACCAACCACCTCGGTCACTTCGCGCTGGCCACGGGCCTGCGCCCGGCGCTCGCCGCGGCCGGCGGCGCCCGCGTCGTGTCGGTCAGCTCCAGCGCCCACCTGCGCTCGCCGGTCGTTTTCGACGACATCCACTTCAACGAGCGCCCGTACGACCCGTGGCTCGCGTACGGGCAGTCGAAGACGGCCAACGTGCTGTTCGCGGTCGAGGCCGCCCGGCGGTGGGCCGGCGACGGCATCGCGGTCAACGCGCTCATGCCCGGCGGCATCCCCACCGGCCTGCAGCGGCACCTGGAGCCCGACTACATCGAGCGTCGCCGCGCGCTGGGCAGCTCGACCGGCGTGACGTGGAAGAACACCGAGCAGGGCGCGGCCACCTCCGTGCTGCTCGCCGCCTCGCCGCTGGTCGAGGGCGTCAGCGGACGCTACTTCGAGGACAACCAGGAGGCGGAGGTCGTCGAGTCGGGCGAGGGCCGGGGCGTCGCGGCGTACGCGGTCGACCCGGAGGCCGCCACCCTCCTCTGGCAGGTGTCGGCGGACCTGCTCGACCTGTAGATCCTTGAGCACTCCGGCCGGGCTCGCCGTTTCCGGCGCCCGCGTCACCGCGCCGGCCGGAGCGCCTCTCGCCGTCCGGCGCGTGCGGGGGCCGCGTCGGACGGCGGTGCCGCAGCGCGGCCGACAACGCCAGGATCGCCGCTGTGGTCGCCCGCCGATCAAGAGGTCCGCTGGTCGCGCCGGGTCTGCTTCTTCTCGCGGATGACCGCGTGGGCGTCGGCGACGGGGCCGAGGTGGGCGAGCTTGTCGGGATTGACGATCGAGCGGATGGTCTGGATGCGTCCGTCGAGGATGTCGAACGTCCAGACGTTGAAGACGCGGCCCTCGCGGTCGCGGATGATCAAGCCAGGCTGGCCGTTCACCTCGTGCGCCTCCAGCACCGCGCCGATCCGGGCGAACGGCGGGATGGTGACCGACAGCACCCGGGCGACCCTCGCGGCGCCGAAGAGGGGGATCGTGCTCCCGATCTTGCCGGCGCCGTCGTTGACGAGCTGGACGTCGGCGGCCAGCAGTTCCCGCAGCCCCGCGACGTCCCCCTCCCGCATCGCGTGGAGGAACCGCCCGGCGAGCCGGTCGCGCGCCTGGCGATCCGCCTCGAAGCGGGGCCTGCCCGCGTCCATGTGACGGCGCGCCTGCAGCGCGAGCTGGCGGCAGGCCGCCTCCGACCGCTCCACCGCGTCGGCGATCTCCCGGTAGCTGAAGGCGAACACCTCACGGAGCACGAAGACGGCGCGTTCGAGCGGGCTGAGCCGCTCCAGCAGGATCAGCGCCGCCATCGACAACGAGTCGGACAGCTCCGCCGACCGCTCAGGGTCCTGGTAGGGGTCGGTCAGCAGTGGCTCGGGGAACCACGGCCCGACGTACGCCTCGCGCCGCACGCGGGCCGAGCGCAGCACGTCGATCGAGATCCGCGTCACCGTCGCCGACAGGAACGCCTTGGGCGACTCGGCCTGGGTCGCGGAGCCTTCGTAGCGCAGCCAGGCCTCCTGCACCGCGTCCTCGGCCTCGCTCACGCTGCCCAGGATGCGATAGGCGATCGCGAACAGCAGCGGCCTCAGTTCCTGGAACTCCTCGACGCGGGTCACGCCGACCATTGATATCACCATGCCGGACAAAGGTGACATTGTGCCGCAGGTCACACTCGGGCGATCTCATGTCTGCGCCGGCCGTCTCGTCCAGGGGGTTGTAACGGCTGAACGCAGCAACAAGGAGCACGCCATGCAGAAGGTCTGGTTCGTCACCGGCTCGTCCCGCGGCCTGGGCCGCAACTTCGTGGAGGCCGCCCTGTCGCGCGGCGACAAGGTCGCCGCCACCGCCCGCGACACCGCGAGCCTGAAGGCGCTGGCCGACACCTATGGGGACGCGGTGCTCCTCCTGGAGATGGACGTGACCGACAGGGCCGCCGTCTTCGAGAGCGTGCGGCGCGCCAAGGAGCACTTCGGGCGGCTCGACGTCATCGTCAACAACGCGGGCTACGCCCAGGTCGGCGCGATCGAGGAGCTCACCGAACAGGAACTGCGCGACCAGCTCGAAACCAACCTGTTCGGCGCGGTTTGGGTGGTCCAGGCCGCGCTGCCCCACCTGCGCGAGCAGCGCTCGGCGCACATCATCCAGCTGTCCTCGGCCGCCGGGGTGATCGCGATGCCGCTCGGCGGCGCGTACCACGCCTCCAAATGGGCCCTGGAGGGCCTCAACGAGGCGCTCGCCGGCGAGGTCGCCGAGTTCGGCGTCAAGCTGACCATCATCGAGCCCGGCGGCTTCGCCACCCGGAACGGCAACAACCCCGACCCGCTGGCCAACGGCCACATGGCCACGCCCGACCCGGCGTACGACGGTCTCCGTCAGCGCCTCGGGGCGCTGACCGGGAAGTTGCCCGCGGGCGACCCGGCCGCCGCGGCGCAGGCACTGCTGAAGCTCGTGGACTCCGACAACCCGCCGCTGCGGGTGCTGTTCGGCAAGGGCTTCCACCCGCTGATCGAGCAGGCATACGCCGCCCGCCTCAAGACCTGGTCCGACTGGCAGGACCTCTCCATCGAGGCGCACGGCAACCTCGAAGCCCGCTGACACAGGCGGAAGGCCGCAGCCCCAGAGCCCGATCACCGTCGCAGGCCGGACCGGCACCATGCTGCTCGACTGAGACAAGATCGCAGCAGCCCACGTCTTAGAAGCGGCGTGGGCTGCCCGCTGCTCGAACCTTTGGTTCCATCTCTTCCGGGACGCGGTTCCCATCAGCTACTGGATCGCGCCGGGAAGACGCATCATTCTGCTTACGGCCTTCCGCAAAGGGACTGTACAAACAGCGGATGCGGGAGATGGCCGAGATCGAGCGAGCTGTGCGGGCGATGCGGCGATGTATCGCGGAGGCGCACACGGCGGACGGGGAGTGATCGACATGGGCGAGCGCAAGGCATGGTCGGACAAACGCGCCGAGATCATGAGTCGTCCAGGCACCGGAGCCGCTTATGAGGCCGCTCGCCTCCGCTTCGAACTCGGTGACGCGGTGCGGCGACGTCGGGAGGAGCTCGGCCTGACGCAGACGGAGCTGGCCGAGCGCGCGGGTCTCAAGCAACCTGCTGTCGCCCGCTTCGAGGCCGGCGGCACCATGCCCATCCTTCCCATGCTGGAGCGTCTCGCCGAAGCCCTTGAGGTCCGGCTCAGTGTCCAGTTCCAGCCCCTTCACCAAGCGAGTTAGACGCGCGGCCGTCTGCTCCCGATCCGGTGGTAGGTGAAGGCCCAGCGGTCTTCGCCTACGTTGCGGCGGGTGTAGCGGTCGGGGTGCTGGTAGCGGTCGCGGTTGTGGAACTGGCAGGCCGGGCCCAGCAGCTTCAGGTCGGTGAGCCCGCCGGTGCTCCAGTTGTCGGCGTGGTCGATCTGGCACATGGTCGCTGGGAGCGGGCAGCCGTCGATCCAGCAGGTGGCGTAGCGGGCGTAGATGGCCCTGCGTTGGGCGGGGGTGGCCAGGCGGACTTTTCGGCCCATGTCGAGCACCTGCCCGTCGGCGTTCATGACGATCCGCACCAGAGTCGAGGTGCGGGCGAGGCGGTGCACGCTGGAGACGGGCAGCACCTGCCCGGTCGCCAGCAGCAACCCCGGCGCTGTCCCCGGTGCCATTCCCAACGACGCCCCCAGCAGCGCGCCTGCCGACGCTCCCAGCGCCGACCCCAGGATCGCCCCGGGCATCGTGCCCGCCGACGCACTCGGAGCCGCTCCCTGCGCAGCCTCCTGCGCCGTCCCGGGGAGCGTGCCTGCCGCCCCTCCCGGAGCTGCTCCCGATGACGCCCCCTGCGCCGCTGCTTGCGCCGTCCCCGGCGTCCGACGCCCGGCTCCTGGTGCTGTTCCTGATGCCCTCCTGGGTGGTGTCTTCTGCTCCGGTCCAGGTCCGCCGGGTGTCGCTCCCGACAGTCCCGGCGTCCCCGGCGCCTGCGTCGCGCGGGAGCAGCGCGCCTCGCCGCAGCACCGGCACGTGCCCTGGCCATGCCGGTAGTCCCCCGCAGGCCGAGGCCCGGCGTGGGTGTGAGGCGCGGAGGCGTCCTCGGGCGGAGGATCCGGCCGCGCTGTCTCCGAAGGCGCCGCCTCCGAAGGCGCTGCCTGCGATGGTTGTGCGTCCGAAGCCGTCGCGCCCGAAGGTGCTGTGTCCGAAGGTGCAGCGTGCGAAGGTGCTGTGGGCCCATGCTCGCCACCGTCGGCTGGGCATGCTGACGCGTGCCGGGTGGCGTGCGGTGCTCTTGCCTGAGTCGCGGCGCGGTCGCCGTCTCTGCCCTTGCCGAGCGCGGTCTCGTCGCGCTCGGCAGAGCGGGTGCTGATGGTCTCGTCGCCCTTGGGGGAGGCGGCGTTCGCGGTGTGGTCGCCCTCGGCAGTGGCGGTGTTCACGGTGTCGCGCGGCTCGCACTCGCCGGGCCGCCGCTCACCGGCCCCAGGCTCACCGGTCCCGCGCTCACCGGCTCCACAGCCGCGAGACTCCCCGTCGCGAAGCCCGCTCGTGGCATAGGGGGAGTCGGTTGAGGAGTCGGTGCTTTCGGCGTCGCCGTCGCAGTCGCCGGTGGCAACGGTCTCGTTCGGGGCCTCGGGGTTTCCGGTCGCGTGGTGAGCGTGGCCGCTGAGGGCGCTGTCGCTGAGGTCCGCGAGGTCGTCGCTGACGTCGTCGGCCTCGGCGGGTGCAGGGGCGGTGTCATCGGCGCTCCCGGCACCGGCATCCGCCTCGGCCTCAGCTTCGGCAGTGTCGAACTCCTCCGGGATGTCGGGGTCGTCAGCGCCGCCCGCAGCGCCGGGGTCGCCCAACGCGCCGGAAACGGCGTCATCGGCCCGGCTCAGGTCGTCGGCGCTTCCGGTGGCGTCGGGGGCGTAGGCGTTGGTGTCGTCGGCGCTCTCCGCACCGGCATCTGCCCCGGCCTCGCCGGGAGCAGAGTCGCCCGTGTCGTCCCGGCCTTCCCCGAAGCCCTCGGCGTCCCGCGTGTCGTCGACGTGGTCGGCGGTGTCGTCGGCCTGGCTCGGCTCGTCAGTGGTCCCGGCGGTGTCGGGAAGGTAGTCGCTGGGCGCGCTGTCGCCGAGGTCTACGAGATGGTCGCTGACGTCGTCATCGGCGGCAGGGGCAGCGGTGTCTTGGGTGGCCGGGTCGGCGGGGTCTTGGGTGGCCGGGTCGGCGGGGTATGGGTTGTCGTCGGTGGGGTCGGTGGGGTCGGTGTCGTCGGCGGCGGGGTCGGCGGGGTCTTGGGTGGCCGGGTCGGTGTCTTCGGTAGCCGGGTCGGCGGTGGGGTCGGTGTTTTCGGGGTCGGTGGGGAGGGATTCGGCGCTGACCACGACGAGGAGCTCGGTGGCGATCTTCTGCTCCAGCAGGGCGATCAAGGCGTCCGCCTGGCGTACCGTCAGCGGGCGGTCATCCCCCTGTGCCCTCAGCTTGGCGTACGCCTGCAACAACGTCATCAACCGGGCGCCGGCCTCACGCGGCAGGTAGAACTCTCCTTCCACGCCGCCGCCCTTGCCCGGGCGGACCCGCAGGAACCGCCGCCCGTAATCGGCCCGCTCGTCGCGTTCTTCGCCGTCGGGGTCGAGCACCGCCCGCAGGTGGCGGCCGGCTTTGGCGACTTCCGCCGCCCCCGCTTTGCTGGCCAGGTCCACCAGGATCGGCTCGGCCAGGGTGGCCTGTTCGTCGGTTAGTCCGGCCACAGCGGCGCAGATGGCTTCCACCACCCCGGCCGCCAGCTCACCTGTGGCGAACTTCTCCCGCACCTTGGGGAGGCGGGGTAGTTCCGCGCCGAGGGTGAGCAGGCGGCCAGCTCCGCCCACCGTCATCCCCCCACTGGTGCGCAACCAGCAGCGGGTGGAGGCATGGCCGTGCTGTTTGGCCTGCCCCGCTCGGTGGACCCGGCCGACGCGGTCGGCCAGGGCGCTGGTGATCCGATCCCGGGCGAACAGCAGCTCCTCCGCCTCGGCCAGGCACATGTCCACGTCATCGGGAAGCGGGGTCAGCGCCAGCTCTTGGGCCACCTCACGAACCGACCC
Organism: Microbispora sp. CL1-1; assembly: GCF_012034195.1. Taxonomy (NCBI): domain Bacteria; kingdom Bacillati; phylum Actinomycetota; class Actinomycetes; order Streptosporangiales; family Streptosporangiaceae; genus Microbispora; species Microbispora sp. CL1-1. Next base: position 113,148 of record NZ_JAATEK010000015.1, on the reverse strand, counting down.
CACCACCACCCACGACGACCGCACACGACCCCGACCACGACCACGGCCACGATCACGCCCACCCACACCGCCGGAAGCACCCGCACCTGCGCCCGCACCCGAGCCAGAGCCGCCCGCGCCAGCGCCATCCGCGCTAGCGCCAGAGCCGGAGCCATTCGCACCGGCGGGAGCCGCGTCCTCGGCAGTCTCACGGGCGGCATTCGCGCTAGCGCCGTTCGCGCCACCCACATTCGCACCGGCGAATGCCGCACTCTCGGCGGCCCCGCGCGCGGCGTGCGCGCGAGCACCATCCGCGCCAGCGGCGTCCGCACCGGCGGCAGCCGCACGATCGGCAGCCCCACGGGCGGCACCCGCGTCAGATCCCGCGCTGTCGGCGGTCCAACACACGGCGTTCGCGTCAGCGCCGTCCGTGCCAGCACCGCTCACGCCAGCGGCATACGTACCGGTGGCCGCCCCACTCGTGGCATCCGCGCCGTCGTTGGTTGCGCTGCCGGTATCGATGCCTGGAACGTCCGCGCCTGGGGCGTCCGTGCTTGCGGCATCGGGTGCGTCGCCGCGCTGTCGGGGCTCGAAGTTGATGATCGGGAAGGGCTCCCGGGCGGACGAGCCATCAGAGGACCACAGCGGCGAATCGGCGATCAGACGGTCCCACCACTCACCGCCGGCATCGTTCGAATGACGAAGGCGCTCAGGATCAAAGTCGAACAGATCCACCACACCCTCCCCGCTCGATTCGAACTGACGTATGGATTCTCTCACACTCTGTGAGCGAGTGACAACCGTGCGAAGCGAAGGGTTGGAGCCTCAGATCGCCGAGGGAAAGGGGGCGTCGGCCGCCTAGCTGGTCAGCGTTCAGCGGATAGGGGGCCGACGGAGACCTGCTGTACAGGGTGCTGAGAGGTGCCGGGCGGCGGCCGGCATGGGGCGCAGGTGGGCGGCTCGGGGTCGATTACTGGCCGATCGGTCAAAAGCTGGCCGATCGGTCAGTTAGGGTGTCCGCATGGCACGTTCCGCAACCACCACGCGGGCGGACATCCTGGACTCGGCCGTGCGGCTGTTCGCCGCGCACGGCTTCCGCGGCACCTCCCTGCAGGACATCGCCACGGACGCGGGCTGCTCCAAGGCGTCCTTGCTCTACCACTTCACGAACAAGGACGCGATTCTCACCGAGCTGCTGGCCCCCGTCGGGCCGGAGTTCGCCGCGCTGGAGGAGAGGATCGCCGGGCTCGACGGCGAGGAGGCGGCCCGTGCCGCCGTCGCCGGGCTCGTCGACCTGTCGCTGCGCTTCCGGCTGCAGGTGAAGATCCTGCTGCAGGACGTCGACGCGCTGATCAACCGGCCGGAGCTGCCGGACGTGGACGGCCTGACCGAACGGCTGGCGGACGCCCTGGCCGGCCGCTCGGCCGCCCCCCAGGCCCGGGTCTGGGCCTGGATGGCCATGCTGGGGATCATCCTGACCAGCGCCAGCGAGCTCGCGCTCCCCGACGAGACGCTGCGCGCGGAGCTGACCCGCGGTGCGTCGCGCACGCTCGGCCTGCCGGCCGACTGACCTCCCGAAGAAAGAGATCTGCTGTGGCAACCCTGCTGTACCGGCTGGGCCGGTTCTCCTTCCGCAGACGCGGGCGCGTGGCCGCCGTGTGGCTGCTGCTCCTCGTGGTCCTGGGCCTGGCCGCCGCCGCGTTCCACGGCCCGACCGGCGACAAGTTCGCCATGCCCGGCACCGAGTCGCAGCGGGCGCTGGACGTCCTGGCCAAGGAGTTCCCGCAGGCCAGCGGTGCCACCGGCACCATCGTCGTCGCCGCTCCGCAGGGCCGGAAGCTGGACCCGGCCGAGGTCGCACCGGTGGTCAAGGAGGCCGCCGGCATCCCCGGCGTCGTCGCCGCCCTCGACCCCTTCAAGTCCGGCGCCGTCTCCGCCGACGGCCGCTACGCCCTGGTGCAGGTGCAGTTCGACCGCGGGGCCAAGGACGTCACCGAGGCTCAGCGCGCGGCGTACCTGAAGGCCGGCTCATCGGCCAAGGGGCTGCGGGTCGAGCACGGCGGCGAGGTCCTGAACGCCGCGCCGGAGGTGGGCGGGTCCGAAGGGATCGGCGTCGTGATCGCCGCGGTGGTGCTGATCGTCACCTTCGGCTCGCTGGTCGCCGCCGGGATGACCCTGCTGAACGCGCTGATCGGCGTGGGGGCCGGCATGGGCGGCCTGTTCGCGCTCAGCGGCCTCGTCGAGCTGACCTCCGTCACGCCGGTGCTGGCGCTGATGCTGGGCCTGGCCGTCGGCATCGACTACTCGCTGTTCATCACCTCCCGCTACCGCCAGTTCCTGGCCGAGGGCGTGGCGCCGGAGGAGGCCGCGGGCCGGGCGGTCGGCACGGCCGGATCGGCCGTCGTGTTCGCCGGGGCCACCGTGGTCATCGCGCTCGCCGGTCTGTCGGTGGTCGGCATCCCGTTCCTGAGCGTGATGGGCCTGGCCGCCGCCGGCACCGTGGCCGTCGCCGTGCTGGTCGCCCTCACGCTGCTGCCCGCCTTCCTGTCGTACGCCGGGGCCCGGGTGCTGCCCCGCAAGCAGCGCACCGGCGAAAACGCGGACGCGGGCGGCCGGGGCTTCGGCCACGCCGGCTTCGGACACGCCGGCTTCGGACACACTTGGGGGCGGGTGGTCACCCGGCTGCGCGTGCCGATCCTGCTGGCCGGGGTCCTCGGCCTCGGCGCGCTGACGCTGCCCGCCCAGGACCTGCGGCTGGCCCTGCCCGACGCGGGCACCGCCGCCCCGGGCACTCCGGCTCGCGAGGCGTACGACCTGACCAGCGAGGGGTTCGGCGAGGGCTTCAACGCCCGCCTGATCGCCGTGGTCACCGCCGCCGACCGCGCGGCCACGACGGCCGCCGCCGGGGAGGCCGCCAAGCTGATCCAGCAGACCCCCGGTGTGCTGGCCGTGGCCCCGCCGCAGCCGAACGCCGCCGGCACAACCGCGCTGCTGACCATCATCCCCAAGGCCGGGCCCACCGCCGCGGCCACCGAGGACGCCGTGCACGCCATCCGCGCCAAGGTCGCCACGATCGGCGGCGCGGAGATCGCCGTCACCGGCGCGACGGCCGTGGGCATCGACGTGTCCGACAAGCTCGCCGACGCCATGCCGGTCTACCTGCTGCTGGTGGTCGGCCTGTCGGTGCTGCTGCTCATGCTCGTCTTCCGCTCGATCCTTGTGCCGGTGAAGGCGGCGCTGGGCTTCCTGCTCACCGTCGGATCGACCTTCGGCATCACCGTGTGGATCTTCCAGGAGGGTCACCTGGCCGGTCTGCTGGGCGTGGACGTGCCGGGCCCGCTGGTGAGCTTCCTGCCGATCCTGCTCATCGGCATCCTGTTCGGCCTGGCCATGGACTACGAGGTGTTCCTGGTCTCGCGGATGCGCGAGGACTACGTGCACGGCGACACTGCCCGCCAGGCGACGATCAACGGCATGGGGCACAACGCGCGGGTGGTCACCGCCGCGGCGCTGATCATGACGGCGGTGTTCGGCGGGTTCGTGTTCATGAACGACCCGATCATCAAGTCGATGGGCTTCGCGCTGGCCGTCGGTGTGCTCGTGGACGCCTTCGTGGTCCGGATGACCCTCGTCCCCGCCGTGATGTCCATGCTCGGCCGCGCCGCATGGTGGCTGCCCCGCGTCCTGGACCGGGCGCTTCCCGACCTCGACGTCGAGGGCGAGCGGCTGCGTCACCACCTCACCACCCGCGCCGCCGTCGAGCCGGAGCGCGCCCTGTTGTAGGAGCGGGGGTGTCGTAGAGGGCGCCGGGGGCCGGAGGTCCCGCCCCTGCGGGACCTTCGATGCTCGTACGGCACGGCGGGGAACGATGTGATGGAGGGACCGGACGAGGGGAGGGCGTCATGATCGTCGTGGGTGTCGACGGCTCACACGCCGGCATGGAGGCCGTCTGCTGGGCGGCCCGGGAGGCCGCCCTGCGCGGCGTCCCCTTGCGCATCGCCAACGCCATCCCCGCCTGGGCGTGCTCGACCGCCCAGCAGGGCCCGTACACGGACGTCGCCGCGTGGATGCGCGACGGCGCGGCCGCCGTGCTCGGCGCCGCCGCCGAGCGGGCCCAGGCGGAGGCGCCCGGGGTGCCGATCGACACCGCGATCCTGGCCGGCGACCCGCGCCCGGCGCTCGTCGAGGCTGCCATGGAAGCCGATCTCCTCGTGGTCGGCAACCACGGGCTCGGCGGCTTCCGCGGCCTGCTGCTCGGCTCGGTCGCGTACGGCGTGGTGGGTCACGCCCCGTGCGACGTGGTCGTCGTGCGGGAGGTGCCCTCCGCGCCGCGGCCGGAGATCGTGGTGGGCATCGACGCGTCGCCCGCGTGCGGCAAGGTGCTCGACTTCGCCTTCGCCGAGGCGGCGTTGCGCGGGACCGGCGTGCGGGTGGTGCACGCCTACAGCCCGCTGGAGGGGGGCGGCGGCTTCGCGCCGCTCCCCGACGACTTCGACGAGGAGAAGGTCGAGGTGCGGATGGTCAGGGAGGCCGTCGCCGGCCGCCGTGAGCTCTACCCCGACGTCAAGATCGTCGAGGAGGTCGTCCGGGGACATCCGGTGGACGTGCTGCGGCAGGCGTCGGCGGGCGCCGACCTGCTCGTCATCGGCTCCGCGGGGCGCGGCGGGTTCACCGGCCTCGTCCTCGGGTCGGTCTGCCAGGCCATGATCCACCACGCGACCGGCCCCATGGCCGTCGTCCGCACCTCGGCGTCCACCGGCCGGCTGAGCGGTCCGTGCCGAACCCCGCAGCCTTGAAGAACAGAGCGCCCCGAACAGAGCGCCCCGAACAGAGCGCCCCGAACAGAGCGGCCCGGAAATGCCGAACGCCCCCGGCGGGCCCGGTTCGTCCGGGCCGCCGGGGGCGTTTGCCGGCGCCCTACGCGCTCTTGCGTCGCTGCTCGCGCAGAATGGCGAGACGCTCGTTCAGCACCTCTTCGAGGTCCTCGATCGAGCGGCGCTCCAGCAGCATGTCCCAGTGGGTCCGCGGGGGCTTCGCCTTCTTCTGCTGAGGCTGCTCAGCGTCCACCCGCAGTGCCGGGCTGCCGCAGTGACGGCACTCCCAGGTCGTGGGAATCTCGGCCTCGACGGCGAGCGGAACGGTGGTGAGATGGCCCTTCGGGCACGTGTAGGACACCTCCTGGCGCGGGGCCAGGTCGGTGTTGCGGTCGTTCTCGTAGCTGGTCGCGCCGAGCCGGGTACCGCGAAGTGCACGCTCGCCCATAGTCTTTAATCCTCCTGAGGTCCCCGCCTTCGAGGGGTTCGTTCGCCACCGCGTACAACGCCTGATACCGTGTGTGGATTCCCAGCGGAGACCTGATCCAATCGCGCTTTTTCCGTCCCACTGGTCTCAGATGTGGTCGGGCACCTCGTTCCCCGCCTCACGGATGGCCCGGGGAAGGTTGACAACGCTGAGCAGGACGAATCCGAGGACGAAGAACACCACCAGCGAGACGATCGCGGTGCGGTAACTGTCGGTGACCTGGAGCGCCAGTGTGAGCACCAGCGACCCGAGGAACGCCGACCCCTTGTCGCTGATCTGGTAGATGCTGAAGTATTCCGCTTCCCGGCCGGGCGGGATCACCAGGGAGTACATCGAGCGCGACAGCGCCTGGGTGCCGCCCATGACGATCGCGATGGCGAAGGCGATCGCGTAGAACTGGACGGCCGAGCCCTTCTGCAGGAAGTAGGCCACGCCCACGACGACCGTCCACACCACCAGGCTGGCCAGCACCGTGCGCTTGGTCCCGAACCTCAGCGCGAGCCGTCCGAGCCCGAGCGCGCCGCCGACGGCGATGAACTGCACCATCAGGATCGCGCCGATCTGGTGCGTCTGGCCCAGGCCCAGCTCCTGGTCGGCGTACGTGGCGGAGAAGCTGATCACCGTCTGCACGCCGTCGTTGTAGACCAGGTAGGCCGCGAGGAACAGCAGTGTGCGGGGGTAGCGCCGCAGGTCGGCGATCGTACGGCCGAGCTGGCGGACGCTGCCCGCCACGGCCCGCACCGCGGTCGCCTCGGGGACGGGCACCCGCCGGTTGCGCAGGCGCAGCATCGGGATCAGGGTGAACGCGCCCCACCACAGGCCCGCCGACGCCAGGCTGATCCGCACCGCCAGGCCCGTCTCGATGTCGGCGAACAGGTAGATCACCAGGTTGAGCGCGAGCAGCAGGCCGCCGCCGAGGTAGCCGAAGCCCCACCCCCTGCTGGAGATCTCGTCGCGTTCCTCCGCCCCGGCGATCTGCGGCAGGAAGGAGTCGTAGACCACGCGCGCCGCGCCGAAGGTCACGTTGGCGATCAGGAACAGCGCGCCGCCGAGCAGGTAGGCGTCACCGGACACGAAGTAGAAGCCGAGCGTGGCCACCACGCCCAGGTAGGCGAAGACCCCCAGAATCTGCTTCTTGCGGCCGGTGTGGTCGGCCAGCGCGCCGACCACCGGCATGATCACGATCTGCAGCAGCACCGAGATCGTCACCATGGTGGTGAAGTACGCCTTGGGCCGCAGGTCGAGGCCGAGGAACGCCACGAAGCCGCCCTCGCCGCCCGCCGCGGTCGTGGCGATCGTGGTCAGGTACGGCCCGAGGAAGACGGTCAGGACGGTCGTCTGGAACGCGGAGTCCGCCCAGTCGTACCAGTACCAGCCACGTTGCTCGCGCCGCCGCGTGCCGGGGGTCTCCTCGTGGACGACCTGGGGAGCGGTCATGGTCTCTCCTCACGGGGGTGGAGCGTCGCCGGGGGCCGGGAGGTCGGCGCAGGCCGGTTTCGTCAGGGGACAGGGTCGGTGAGCCGGGGGACAGACGGCGTCAGCGGGGTGGTCCGGGCCGGGCGGGATGGTCCGTGGTCACGGCTCAGCCGGGCGGGGGTGCCACTGCCCGCGCGACTTGAGCACGTCGCGCAGGCCGCTGATGTTGTCCGTCATGATCCCGTCGACGCCGAGATCGAGCAGGTGGGCCATGGTCACCGGGTCGTTCACCGTCCACACGTGCACCTGCATCCCGATCGCGTGCGCGGTGCGCACGAGGGCGCGGGTGGTCACCCGCAGGCCGCGGAACCCGATCGGCGCCTGCGCACACGGCACGCCCGCCCGGGCGAGCCCGGACAGCAGCCGGCCGTACCCGCCTCCCATCGCGGCCGTACGCAGGGCGGCCAGGCCGCGCGGGCCGAGCGAGAAGCAGACCTCCCGGTCGATCGCCCGCCGGGCCCGGGCCAGCCGCGCGTCGGAGAACGAGGTCAGGCACACCCGGTCGTACGCGCGGGTGCGTCGGATCGCCTGGGCCAGCGGCGCGATCGCGGCGCTCTCCTTGACGTCGATGTTGAAGCGTACGTCCGGCCAGGTGCCGAGCAGGTCTTCCAGCAGCGGGATCTCGTGCCGGCCGCCGATCCTGGCCTCGCGCACCTCACGGTAGGGCATCCGCGAGATGCGGCCGGTGCGGTCGGTGACCCGGTCGAGGGTGTGGTCGTGGAACGCGAGGAGGACGCCGTCGGCGGTCGCGTGCGCGTCGGTCTCCAGGTAGGTGTAGCCGAGCTCGACCGCCCGGGAGAAGGCGGCCATGGTGTTCTCGCGGGCCTCCGCCGCTCCGCCTCGATGCGCGAAGGCGAGCGGTCCGGGGTGGTCGAGGAACGCGAAACGGCGATGCACGAGAGGAGTATGCCGGGTTCCGGCGAAACAGTCAGCGCGCCAAGGTGAACATTTGCGTCACAAGAGTCCATTGTCATCTTCGGGGCGGAAGTTCCGCTTCACCGTGTCGCGGTTCACTCCGGGTCCGGCGGGGCCTGTACGGTTCGATCTTCCGGCAGGAGATCGGCCAGATGGGCGGTCATGTCGTCGATCGTCGGGTGGTCCCAGGGCATGGTCGGCTCGACCAGCACGCCGACCGTCTCCTCCACGTCGACGCACAGGCCGAGCGCGTGGACCGAGTCCAGGCCGTACGTGCGGAGCTTCACCGTCGGGTCGATATCGGCGGGCGGCAGGCCGAGATAGGCGGCCACCCGCTCGATCAGCCATCGGCGCAGGGCATCGGGGGACATCGGAGCGGAGGCGGCGCTCATGCGACGGTCTCAAGCAGGTCGTTGACCGCGGGTTCGAGTTCGGCGTGCAGCGGGGTGAGGCGGCCGCTGAGGAACAGCTCCCGCATGTGCCGGCGGCGGAGCTTGCCGCTGGTGGTCTGCCGCACCGCGCCACGAGGCACCAGCAGCAGGCTCAGCGGGATGCCGAACTCCCGCGTCACCCGATCCATGATCCGGTCGGCCGCTTCGCCGAGGTCGCCCGGCTGTCCCCGCCGCATCTCCTGGACCAGGACGACGTGTTCCCCGCCGTCGTGGCGTCGTACGCCGAAGGCGGCGCTGCGGCCCGCGGCCGGGTTGGCCCGTGCGGCGGCCTCCTCCAGGTCCTGCGGGTAGAGGTTGCGGCCGTTGACGATGATCACATCCTTGATCCGCCCGGTCACGTAGAGCTGGCCGTCGAGCAGGAACCCCAGGTCGCCGGTGCGCAGCCAACGGCCGTCGCCCGAGTGGAAGCCTGCGTGGAAGGTCGCGCGGGTCTCCGCCGGGCGGCCCCGGTAGCCGAGGGCGACGCTGGGGCCGCAGACCCAGATCTCCCCGATCTCGCCGTCGGCGAGGGGCCGGAGGCCGTCCGGATCGACGATCCGCAGGTCGAGCCCGGAGACCGGCCCGCAGGCGACCAGGGGCGTCCCCTCGGGCGCCGGGACCGCCCGGTGCCGTTCCAGCGCGGCGGGATCGAACCGCCGTACGGTCACGCCCTGCCCCTGCGGCACGCAGGTGACCATCAGGGTGCACTCGGCCAGGCCGTAGCCGGGATTCCAGGTGGCCGGCCGGAAGCCCGCCGGTGCGAACCGCCGCTCGAACGCGGCGAGCGTGGCGGCCCGGATCGGCTCGGCTCCGCTGATGGCCATCGCCAGCGTGGACAGGTCGAGCCCGGCGAGCTGCTCGTCGGTGATCCTTCGGGTGCACCAGGCGTACCCGAAGTCCGGCGACACGGTCCAGTCCGCGCCGTACCGGGTGATCAGCTCCAGCCAGCGCACCGGCCGCGCGACGAACGCGCCGGGCGACATGAACACCAGGTCGGCGCCCGCGTGGAGCGCCTGGAGCTGGAGGCCGACCAGGCCCATGTCGTGGTAGTGCGGCAGCCACCCGGCCAGCCGCCGCAACGGCCTGCGGGCCAGCAGCCGGAACAGCTCCAGGTTGTGCAGCAGGTTGCCGTGCGAGACCTCGACGCCGCGCGGGTCGCTGGTCGAGCCGGAGGTGTACTGCAGGTAGGCGAGGGTTCCTGCGGACATGGCCGGCGGGGCCCAGGCGTCCGGATCGGCGGGGGCGGTGTCGGGCACGCGGGCCGAAAGATCGGACAACCCGGACGCGTGCGCGTGATCGGTCAGGACCAGCCGCGCGCCGGCGTCCCGCATCAGCGTCCGTACGCGGTTCGCATGGGGTGCGCCCACGTCCGGCAGGGGAGCGGGGATCGCCGGCACCCGGGCGTACAGACAGCCGAGGAACGCCACCGTGAAGTCGAGCCCCGCCGGGTAGAGCAGCAGCACCGGCTCGTCGGTCAGGCCGTGTGCGGCGAGCCACACGGCGGTGGCGCGCGCCCGCCGGTCCAGCTCGGTGAAGGTGAGCCGGTCCGTGCCGCCGTCGTCCCGCACGAAGACGAACTCCCGATCGTCGCTGATGCGGTTCCGTACGTGTGTCACGAAATCGGTCATTCGGGCAGTCCCTCCCGTACGTACCAGGAGACGAGCCGGTCGAGGGTCGCGGGAGTGACGGCGGGTGGGGCCATCGCGTGCCGCCACGCGAAGTCGTAGTGGTGCCGGAAGTAGGTCGCGGTGTATTTGGCCCGCATGTTGACCACCGCCTCGAACCGGCCGAACGGCCTGTCGCGGATCTCTTCGGTTGTGGCGGCGACCAGTTCGATCGGCAGGCGGGCGTTGATCACCTCGAACAGGTCGCGCACCCGCACGGTGGCTCCGTTCACCACGTGGGAGACCGGGGACGGCCGGTCGGCGGCGGCGAGCGCGACCAGCCGGGAGACCGTCGTGTCGACGGGGGTCAGATGGAGGTTGGCGTCCGGGTGGCAGGGCAGGCGGACCCGTTCCCCCGGCGTGCGCCGGGCGAAGAAGGCGATCACCCGGAGGAAGTCGTACAGGCCGTAGTCGGTCAGCGCCCGCCCGGTGCGGGAGTGCCCGACCATCACGCCCAGCCGGGCCACCAGGGCGGCGCCCTCGCGGACGGACCGCGACCGGGCCAGCGCGATCTCCGCCTGCCGTTTGGAGTATTCGTAGAAGTTCCGGAACCGGTCCGGCGGGGCCTGCGACGGCCAGTCCTCGGGCACGGGGCCCTCGGTGTCGAGCCCGCACTGGTAGGCCGTCCCGACGAGGATGTAGCGCGAGCCGGGCCGGGCGTGCCGCTCGTACGTGGCCAGCGCGTTGGCCGATCCCGCGACGTTCACGTCCAGGAGCTCCTCCTCGCGGCGTGGGAAGAAGGTGACGAGCGCGGCGACGTGCCAGTAGACGCAGGGCTCGGCGAAGACCTCGGTGACCGGGAGGCCGAGGTCCGGCTCGTCCAGCGCCAGCCCGCGCACCCGCAGGCGTCCCGCCGGGGACTCGTCGAGGCCGAGGCAGCGCAGCGCGTCCGCGACCCGGCGGCGCACCACCTCGGCGGACGCGCGAGCGAGGGCGATCACCTCCTCGCCCCGGGCCAGCAGTGTGCCGATGAGATGAGAGGCCACGAAGCCGTTGGCCCCGTCGATCACGTGAACCCGCACCACGGCACCTTCCCACAAGAGGTAGCGGAAGGTAAAGTCACGATCGCTCACAGTGACACCAGGGAGGGTGCATGCTCAACGACCTGCAGCAGCGCAAGCTGGCTCATCTGTTCACGCTTCTGGACGTGGACGACGACGGGACCGTCGACAAGATGGACTACACCGCCTCGGCCGACCGGCTGGTGAACGCGTTCGGGTTCGCACCGGGCTCCACGGAGTCGCGGCGGGTCCGGGAGCGGTACGCGAGGCTGTGGGACGAGGTGACCCTGCCCATGGACGCCGACGGGGACGAGCGCGTCGAGCTGAAGGAGTTCACGGCCGGGTTCTACCGGTTCGTCACCCAGCCCGGCACGGGCTACCACACCCATATCGCGCCGGTCGCCGACGCCTTCTACGACCTGATGGACACCGACGGGGACGGGCGGATCACCCGGATCGAATACCTGCGGATGGCCGAGAGCGCCTTCCGCCTGTCGGAGGCGAACGCCGCCGTCGCGTTCGAGCGTCTCGACCTCGACGGCAACGGCTCACTGAGCCGGCAGGAGCTGCACGTGGCCAACGAGCAGTTCTTCCGCAGCCCCGACCCGGAATCTCGCGGCAACTGGCTGTTCGGCCCGCTCCCCGCGCTGGGCTGACCGCCGTACGGCGGTCCGGGGCGCGGAGCGAGGCCCGGGCCCTTGAAGGCGCGCGACTTTCAGGCGCGTGGCGGGGCTCGCGACTTCGAAAGACACGCGGTGAGGCTCGCGGCCGGCGCGGGCCGCGGGTCTCACCGCCTGGCGCGCCCGGGGCTGGACGCCGGCTATCCGGCCGCCGACGCCCACTCCTGCCGCCGGGCCTCCGCCATCGAGATGGCCGCGGCGACCGCCACGTTGACCGAGCCGACCCTGCCGACCTGCGGGATGTAGGCCACCGAGTCTGCCGCCTCCAGGCAGGCGGGGGAGCAGCCGTGGTCCTCGCTGCCGAGCACCAGGCAGACGTCGCCGCCGAGCTTGGCCTCGTGCAGGGGAACGGCGTCGCCGGTCAGCTCGACCGCGACCACCCGGAAGCCGTCCTCCCTGGCGGCGCGTACGGCCTCGGCGACCGGGACCGGCTCGTGCCACTCGACCAGCCGGTCGGTGCCGAGCGCGGTCTTCTGCGCCTTGGGATTGGAGGGCGGGGTGGCGTTGCCGGCCAGCCAGATCGTCTCCACGCCGAAGGCGGCGGCCGTACGGAAGATCGATCCGATGTTGAACGGACCGGTCACCGATTCGAGGATCAGCGCGAGACGGCCCTCGGTGTTGCGGCGCCAGGTGCGGTTGAGCCGTTTGACGTCGGTCGGCTTGAGCTGCCTGCGCGGGTTGGGAGTGCTCATCGGGCGGTCATCGCTCCTGAATTTCTGCGGTGCGGGCGTCGACCCGCAGGACGCGGTAGGCCGACCGGGAGGCCAGCCGGGACGTGGGCCAGCCCCGGTCGCCCAGCCAGCGCTGCAGGGAGTCGGAGCCGAGGTGTTTCTGCACGACCAGATAGGCGCTGCCGTCGGGGGTGAGCCGGTCGAGCCACCGGGTCAGCATCTCGTGGAGCGCGGCCTTGCCGATCCGGATGGCAGGATTCGACCAGATGGCCCGGAACCTGACGTCCTCGGGCATCTCGTCAGCATGCACCGACCTTACTTTGTCAAGGCCGACGCTCGCGGCGTTCCGCGCGCACAGCTCCACCGAACGCCGGTTCACGTCGACGGCCCACACCGTGGCCTTCGGCGCCCGTGAGGCCATCGTCAGCGCGATGGGCCCGTAGCCGCAGCCGAGGTCGAGCAGGTCGCCCTCGGCCGGGGGCGGCGGGACGGTCTCCAGCAGCACCCGCGTCCCCGGGTCGACGCGTTCGGGGGAGAACACCCCGCGGTCGGTCTCCAGCCGCAGGTGCAGATCCGGGAGGACCAGCGCGACCGAACCGGGCCGGCTGGCCGCCTGGGGACTCTCCTCGAAGTAATGGGCCACGTGCCCAAACGTACCAACGCCGGAGACCGGTGATCTCCGCGCCTGCGGGGGCGCTGCCGCCGGGATCGTGCCGTGTGCGGTCAGGGGATGCGGGCGCCGAGGAGCATCGCCGCGACTGCGGCCAGCAGGCCCGCGACGATCGCCGCGACGAGGAACCGCTGGGTGATCTCCTGGTGCACCACCTTGTAGCCGAGCGAGGTGCCGATCTGTGTGTACACGTCGCGCAGCTCGCTGCCCGACTCCGCGGTGTACGCCCGGCCCCCGGTGCCGTCCGACAGCGACTTCAGCGTGGCCTTGTTCACCGGCACCTGCACCGCCCGGTTGTCGATCGTCACCGTGCCGTCGGGCGTGCCGTACGCGATCGTGGAGACCGGCACCTTCGCGCTGACCGACGCCTCGATGGCCTCGTTGACCGAACGCCCGGAGGTGTTGTCGCCGTCCGACAGCAGCACGATGGCCGACGGGGGCGGATCGGTGACCGCCCGCTGGTCGAACGACCTGATCGAGTCGAGCGAGTTGAACACGGCCTCGCCGATCGCCGTGCCGGGCCGGGTGGTCAGGCTGGAGATCGCGGTGTTCACGGCCGCGTGGTCGGTGGTGGGGGAGATCACGACGGCGGCCGATCGGGCGAAGGCCACCACGCCGACGTTGAACCGCTCGGGCAGGTCCTTCACGAACTGCTGGGCCGCCTGCTTGGCCGCGACGAGCCGGCTGGGCGGGACGTCCGCCGACTCCATCGACAGCGACACGTCCACGGCGACCATGATGGTGGCGCGGTCGCGGGGCACCCTCACCTCGCCCGCGGGCCGGGCCGCGCCGAGGACCAGCAGGCTCATCATGACGAGGAACAGCACGGCCGGCACGTGCCGCCGCCAGGTGGGCCGCTCGGGCGCCACCAGCGACAGCAGCGCGAGGTTCGTGAAGCGCACGGTGTAGCGGCGGCGCGCGAACTGCGCCGCGACGTACGCCGCGACCAGCGCGGCGACCAGGACGAACAGCCAGAGCCACCCGGGGGCGAGGAAGGTCATGCGCCCGCCTTCCTGTTCGCGGCGCGGCGCAGCAGATGGGAGGCCCGCCGCTGGCGCAGCACGAACTCGGCGATGTCGAAAACCCAGTCGCGGTCGGTGCGCAGCACCAGGTGGGCCGCCCCGGCCCGGCGCAGCGCCGCCCGGGTGTCCTGCCGTTGACCGGCCGCCGCCTCGGCGTACCGCTGTCTGAGCGACTGAGACAGGTGGACGCCGCGCGAGCGCCCGGTCTCGGGGTCGGCGAGGGTGACGAACCCGACATCGGGCAGTTCCAGCTCGCGGGGATCGATGATCTCCACGGCGAGCACCTGGTGGCGCGCGGCCAGGCGGCGCAGCGGCGGCTCCCAGGAGTCGGGCGAGTCGAGGAAGTCGGAGACGATCACCCGCAGCCCGCGCTTGCGGTGCGCCGTCGCCATCATCTCCAGAGCCTCCCCGAGGTCCACCGCGCCCTGCGCGGGCGGCGCGCTCAGCAGCGAGTGCAGCAGAGCGTACAGCCGGGGCCGGCCCGGCTTGGCCGGATAGCGGTGCACGTCGTCGCCGTACAGGATGTAGGCGCCGAACCGGTCGCCCACCCGGCCGGCCAGGATTCCGATCGCCCCGACGGCGCTGATGACGAGGTCGCGCTTGGACATGTCGGCCGTGCCGAACTCCATGCTGGCCGACAGGTCGGCCACCGCCCAGGTCTCCAGCTCCCGGTCGGCGATCAGGTCGCGCACGTGCGGCACGGTCGTGCGCGCCGTCACCGCCCAGTCCATGCGGCGTACGTCGTCCTCGCCGGGCACGTACACGCGGCTGTCGCCCTGCTCGCTGCCCGGCCCGGGGATCAGGCCCTGGTGGCGGCCCTGCAGCAGCCCGTCGAGCCGCCGCACCACCGTCAGCTCCAGCCGCCGCAGCGCCTGGTCGGGGTTCGCCCCGCTCATCGCATGCCCTGGTTCCACACGACGAGCGGCGGCGGCACCGCCTGCAGCACCCGGCGTACGACGTCGTCGGGGTCCACCTCGTCGGCCAGCGCGTCGAAGGTGAGCATCAGCCGGTGGGACATGACGTCGACCGCCACGTCGCGGACGTCGTCGGGCAGCAGGTAGTCGCGCCCGCGCAGCAGGGCCAGGGCACGCCCGGCCGCGATCAGGCCCAGCGTCGCCCGGGGGCTCACCCCGATCTCGATCGTGTCCTGCAGGTCGGCCAGGCCGTAGTCCACCGGGGCGCGCGTGGCCATGACCAGCCGTACGACGTAGTCGGCCACGAGCTGGTGCACCGAGACCTCCTCGGCCAGGTCCTGCAGCCGCACCAGCGTGGCCGGGTCGAGCACCGGCCTGGGCACGGGCGGGCGCACGCTCATCCGCTGCAGGATCTCCAGCTCCTCGTGCGCGCTCGGGTGGGACACGCGCACCTTGAACAGGAACCGGTCGCGCTGCACCTCGGGCAGCGGGTAGACGCCCTCCGACTCGATCGGGTTCTGCGTCGCCAGCACGATGAACGGCCGGGGCAGCGGGTGGGTGCGCCCTGCGAGCGTGACCTGCCGCTCGGCCATCACCTCCAGCAGGGCCGACTGCACCTTCGCCGGAGCGCGGTTGATCTCGTCGGCGAGCAGGAAGTTGACGAACACCGGCCCGAGCTCGACGTCGAACCGCTCCGAGCTCGGGTGGTAGACGCGGGTGCCGACGATGTCGCTGGGCACCAGGTCGGGGGTGAACTGGATGCGGGCGAACGTGCCGCCCACGACGGTGGCCAGCGTCGAGGCGGCCAGCGTCTTGGCGACCCCCGGGACGCCTTCGAGCAGGCAGTGCCCACGGGCGAGCAGCGCCACCAGCAGCCGCTCCACCATGTGGTCCTGGCCGACGATCACTCGCCGGACCTCGGCCAGCGCCTCCCGCAGGGCGTCCAGCCGCGCTTCGCCCTCCTCCTGCTCCGTCACGCCCTCGCCGGGCTCCGGGTCACTGCGTTCATCGGCAACGGTCATGCTCGTTATTCAATCGTGACTCGGCTGGAGAATCCATTTCTCTCCCATTTGCCCGTCCCGGCGCGTGCCACACCCCCTGACGCGCCCGTGTGTTTTCATGTGGGTGATGGTGACTCCGCTGCAGTACGGCGATCCGCCCCACGTGGGGCCGTTCGCGCTGCAGGCGCGTCTGCAGACGGCCCCGGCCGGGCTCGTCTACCTGGGCCAGGCGCCGGACGGACGGGTGGTGTCGGTGGCCGTCCTGTCCAGCGGCGCCGCCCTCGACGCCGCCGCAAGGGACCGGTTCGTCACCGCGATCAAGGAGGCGCAGAGCAACGCGGCCAGGCAGGCACAAGGCTGGATGGGCGTACGCGGGTGGGGCGCCTCCCTGGTCGACCGGGTGCGCGGCCGGGTGCCCCCCGACACGCCTCCCGTGCTGGCGATGCAGGGCGGTCCCGCGCCCTGGGTGGCCGTGCCGTACGTGCCGAACGGGCCGGGGGCCGAGCGGTTCCTCGACCCGGTCCCCGTGTCCGGCACGCTGATCGGGCGGCGGCACGGGCCCGACTTCGCGCACTACTGGCTGGGCGACCGCACTCCCGCGCTGCCCGCCCCGCCCGCGCCGCCCCCGCCGCCGGTGGCCACCCGGCGCGCGGTCGTGCTCGCCTCGACGCTGCTGGCCACGCTCGTGCTCGCGCTGCTGCTGGTCACCTGGATGCTGCTGTTCCGCAGCGAGGAGGACCCGGAGCCGCCCCGGCCGCTGCCGAACACGCAGTTCGTGCCCACTCCGCCGCCCGAGCCCGCCTCGCCCGAGCCGCAGCAGCCCACTCCCGGCCCGTCCGGCAGCGGCGACGGCAGCGAGAGCCCCTGGCCGGACGAGCTCTTCGACGGCCGCGGCCCCATCTGACGCACCCGTCAGGCGCTGGTGAACACCAGCGACGCGTTGTGCCCGCCGAAGCCGAAGGAGTTCACCAGTCCGGCCGTCCATCGGCCGCTGCGCGGCGCGCCGGCCACCAGGTCGAGCTTCACCTCCGGGTCCGGGACGTCGAGGTTGCGGATCGCGGGGATCACCCCGTCGCGGAGGCCGAGCACGGTGGCGATCGCGCCCAGCGACCCGGCCGCGCCGCACAGGTGACCGGTCATCGACTTGATCGCGGTGACCGCCGGGTGCGTGCCGATCGCCTCGGCGATCGAGGCGTTCTCGGTCAGGTCGCCCGTGGGCGTCGAGGTGGCGTGGGCGTTCACGTAGCCCACGTCGAGCGCGTCCAGATCGGCGTCGGCAAGGGCGAGCCGCATCGCGCGCGCCTGTCCCGCCGCGTCGGCGGCGGTGATGTGGTGGGCGTCGGAGGTGACCCCGGCGCCGGCGAGGGCGGCGTGCACCCGGGCGCCGCGGGCGGCGGCGAACTCCTCGCGTTCCAGCACCACCAGCGCGGCACCCTCGCCCAGCACGAAGCCGTCGCGCCCCACGTCGAACGGCCGCGACGCCTCCTGCGGCGCGTCGTTGCGCTGGGACACGGCCTTGGCCTGGGCGAACCCGGCCAGGGTCAGCGGGTGGACACACGCCTCCGCGCCGCCCGCGATCACCACGTCGGCGCGCCCGAGCCGGATGAGGTCGAGGCCCATCGCGATCGCCTCGGCGCCGGTGGCGCACGCGCTCACCGGCGTGTGCGCGCCTCCGCGCGCGCCGAGCTCGATGCTGACCACCGCCGCCGGTCCGTTGGGCATCAGCATCGGCACCGTGTAGGGCGAGATCCGGCGCGGCCCCGACCTTTCGAGGATCTCGTTCTGCGTCAGCGTGGTGAGGACGCCGCCGACCCCTGTGCCGATCACCACGGCGAGGCGCTCGGGCTCGACACCGGGCGCGCCCGCGTCCGCCCACGCCTCCCGCGCGGCGACCAGCGCCGCCTGCTGGCAGCGGTCGAGCCGCCGCGCCGCCACCCGGCCCAGCACCTCGGCGGGGTCCACCTGCAGCCGGCCGGCGATCCGTACGGGCAGGCCCTCGGCCCAGTCGTCCTGGATCAGGCGGATGCCCGACCGTCCTTCCAGCAGGCCCGCCCAGGTGGCGGCCACGTCCCCGCCGAGCGGCGTGGTGGCGCCCAGCCCGGTGACCGACACCCGCGTCCTGATCCCGTCTCCCATCGACGACCCCCTGCTCTGTGCTGGCCGCACCGGCTGGTTCTCCATCGCGGTGCGCTTTCCGGATCTCACGCTGCCGCAGCGCCACCATTTCGGTCAGGCGTGATGATCAACCAAAAAGCCGCGGAAGATTTGTGGATGCCGTGCTGCCCGCCCCCGCTCGGCACCGGGCCGTGGTCCGCCTGCCGTGAAGCGGCATGCGAATCTCGTGGACGTCTTTTTGAAGGGCAATAGGCTCGGATACGTCGCTATACGTCGAAAAGATAAGGGAGGCCCGTAATTGGTGATCATCGCTCAGGAGACGGCGTTCGACGAGGCGGAGGTGTTCGAGCTCTACGACTCGGTCGGCTGGCACCCATGGACGCGCGATATCGCTCGGGTGTGCCGGAGCCTGGCCAACTCGCACCTGGTCATCACCGCCAGAGACGAGTCGGGCCGACTGCTCGGCCTGGCACGGACGGTGTCCGACGACGAGATCGTCTGTTATGTGCAGGAGCTGCTGGTCAATGCCCGGCACCACGGCAAGGGCGTCGGCCGCCGGCTGCTGGAGCACCTCAAGGACCGGTACGCGCATTGCCGCTACTTCGTCCTGACCACCGACCACGAATCCACTTCGGAAGGCCCCGCCAACCACGCCTTCTACCGCCGCCTCGGGCTGATCGAGCACCACGAGCAGGGCCTGTCGGCCTTCGGCCTGCGGGTGCGCGACCCGCGGAGCCTCTAGGTCCTCCGGGCGCGTTCGCGCAGGAGCTCGACACGTACCTGGCTGTGCTGCCGGGAGGTGCCGGCGCGCCGTCGAGGAACCTTCGCCAGGCCGATCAGCCGGCCTGGGAGTCGCCCGGCAGGTCGTCCGGCCACACGCGCCCGGCGAGCCGGCCGCGCGGTCCCGGGACCCCACGTCGATGATCATCCGGTCGGCGACGAGGCCCTTGGTCTCGTCGAACGGACCTTCGGTCACCGGCGGGCGAGGCGCTCACGCTCGGCCCGCCGCCGCACCAGCTCCTCGACCGCGCTCGGCAGGGTCGTCTCGAAGTCGATCAGCTTCGCCCATGTCGGCGTCACCACGATCCTGACCATGCCGTCGTAGAGCGAGCGGACCTCGGCCTCCCATTCGACCCGCTGCTCGGGCGTCATCGTGTACGAGCCGTTCATCTGGAGGTACTCGTCCGGGATACCGTCGACGACGTCCAGTTGGGCCCGGCCGCGGATCAGCAGGATCCTGGGCGGGTGCACCTCGGTGTCGATCGTCAGGGCGACCATCGGGTTCTCGCGCAGGGCCGGGAGCTTCGGAGCGTTCTTCGTGGTGCACATGACGATCTCCGATCCGTTCCAGGTGAACGCGATCGGGACGTTCCGGGGCGTGCCGTCCTTGGCCACGTAGGCCAGCCGGGTCACGTCGCGTGCCAGCAGCTCTCGGCTGATCGGCCGGTCCAGGATCTCGATGATCTCGCTCGCTCGCATAGCCGTCCCTCCAGGGTCGTTGTCGTGATCCACCTCAGGGACGGAGCCGTCGGAGCATTCTCGACATCCGCCGGCCCCCGAATTCCCAACTTTTCCGGTGCCCACCGCCATGACAGCCCAGCCACACCGCCGAACCGGGCCGCCGCCGGCGTCATCAGGCTCGCGGCGCTTCCCTCGGCCGGTCAGGCCGGGTGAGATTGCGTGCCGTTCCCGCGGTCGCGCCGGGCCACGCGGTTCGTCTTGCATCAGCCGGGCCTGAACGGGGCTCAGCCGGGGGAGACGAAGCCCGACTCGTAGGCGGCGACCACCGCCTGCGTGCGGTCCCGAGCGTTCAGCTTGGTCAGGACGTTGTGCCGCCGCTCCTGCCGCGCCGATGTGATCCGGTGAGGGTCCGCCGACGACTCGCACCGACCTCGTTGCGCACACGCATCTCCAGGACGCGATCGCGGACGCCGGCGTCCACCTCGATGGGGCCCGTGCCGTGCCGGATCGCGTTGGTCAGCGCCTCCTGCGCGACGCGGTAGGCCTCCCGGGAGATCACGGGAGGCACGCCGGACAGGTCGCCGAGCCTCCGGACGACCGGTCTGTCTCCGGTGACGGCGGCGTCGAGCAACGTGGGAAGGTCGTCGAGGGACGGCTCCGGCGAGGCCCGCCCCGCGCCCTCGCGCAGCACGCCGATGACGTGGTCGAGTTCGTCCAGCGCGTTGCGGGCGGAGGTCTCGATCGTCTCCAGCGCGACCCGGGCGGCCGCGGCCTCGAAGGCCCGGATCGGCAGGAGCAGCCCGGTCACGGCCACCGCGGGGAGCACTCCGATGAAGATCAACGGCTGCACCGGCAGCAGCGGATCGCCGGTCGGACGCCACAACGCCGTCGCGACCTCTCCGGCCATCATGTAGGGCATGAGCAGCGCCCCGCCGACGATCAGGCAGGCTCACCTGCGGTAGGTCACGCCGTCGAACAGCGGGGCGAGGACGCGGTTCACGGTCCGATGGTCTCGCACGCGCCGCGAGCACCGTGCCGTACGGTCACGGCTTGTGGACAAGGATCCGCCAGCCGTGTGCGGGCACGAGAGCGGGATCCCCGTCCGCCCCGCCCGCACCGGCGCAGCCGTCCGCCACGGTCAGGCCGGAGACGTCCACCGGGAAGCGGTAGGCGTCGTCGCCGATGTTGAGCAGCGTGACGACGTCCCCCTCCGGTCCCTGGCTGCGCAGCGCGAGGGCTCGGTTGGCGACGTGCTCGGCCTTCGTATGCGCCCGGACCAGCCAGGGGTGCCGGCGGCGCAGGCCGACCAGCCGCTGGTGCAGCCGGTAGACGGGCATGCCGTCCGGCGGCAGGTCGCCCGGGTCGTCGGGGAAGGCGGGCCGGATCGCGTCGTCGCCCCCGGCGCGTTCCTCCTTGATCCCGAGGAACGCCTGCTCGTCGCCGTAATAGAGGCTCGGCACCCCGCCCACCGTCAGCAGGACGGCCAGCGCGTGCCCCAGGTGACGGGGATCGGTGAGTCTGCTGGCCAGGCGCGTCACGTCGTGGTTGCCGACGAACGTCATCGGCGCGAACACCTCCAGCAGCCGGTTGTGCCGGTCGAGCGCCCAGGCGAGCTCGAAGAAGTTGCCGTCGTTCAGCGAGCTCCAGATGGCCTTCCAGAGCTCGTACTGCGTGACCGAGTCGAGCCCGCCCTCGGTCACGTACGCCGTGTAGTCGCCGTGGATCACCTCGCCGACGAACCAGGCGTCCGGATGCTCCCGCCGCACCCGGGTGACGGCCTCCCGCCAGAAGGCGCGCGGCACCGCGTAGGCCGCGTCGAGCCGCCAGCCGGACGCGCCGCGGTCGAGCCAGTGGCCCATCACTCGTACGACGTAGTCGAGGACGGCGGGCTCCGCGTGGTTCAGCGCCACGAGGTGGTCGTGGCCCTCGAACACGGCGAAGCCGCCCGCGCCGTCACCGGGACGGAACCAGCGGGCGGCGGGGGAGTCCGGCCCCTCCGCGAGCGCCCGCGCGAAGACCGGAAACCCCCTGCCCACGTGGTTGAAGACGCCGTCGAGCAGGACCCGCAGCCCGCGCCGCCGCGCCTGCGCCACCAGGTGGTCGAAGTCGTCGTCGTCCCCGAGCCGGGGATCGACGCGGAAATGGTCCACCGTGTCATATCCGTGCGTCTCGGACGCGAAGATCGGGCCGAGCTGGAGACCGGAACAGCCGAGGTTCACGACGTAGTCGAGCCAGTTCTCCAGACGCCGCAGCCGATGCGAGACCGGCGCTCCCTCGGGCGGCGCCGTCAACGGGGCGCCGGTGAAACCCAGCGGGTAGACATGCCACCAGATCGCGTGGTCGCTCCACGACGTCACATCAGCTCCTCACCGTTCGTCCCTCTGATCACAGTGTCGTCGTCGCCGCCCCCTCCCGCGTCGCCGCCCCCTCCACCCGGGCTGCCCGCCGCCCGATAGGCTCGCTCGTCGGATCCGTCAAATGGATACAAAAAGGGGGAATGGAGCCATATGGGTGCCGGACAGGTGGTGCTCCTGCTTCTCGCCGCCGTGGCCGCCGGATGGGTGGACGCCGTAGTGGGCGGGGGAGGACTGCTCCAGCTTCCGGTGCTGCTGCTGGCCGGTCTCACCCCGGTCCAGGCGCTGGCGACGAACAAGTCCGCCGCGATCTTCGGGACGGGTTCGGCCGCCATCACCTACGCGAGCAAGACGAAGCTCGACCGGGCGGTGGCGGTGCCGGCCGCGGCGCTCGCGGTCGCCTTCGCCGGCCTCGGCGCCGCCTCGGCGGCGCTGCTCGACGCGGACGTGCTGAAGCCGCTGGTGATGGTCGTGCTGCTCGGCGTGGGGGCGTTCGTGACGCTGCGGCCGGGGTTCGGCCGCCTGCCCCACCCGCAGTTGCGTACGGGTGCCCGGGTGGTGACGGGGGTCGCGGTCGCGGGCGTCGGCATCGCCTACTACGACGGCATCGTGGGGCCGGGCACCGGCACGTTCCTGCTCATCGCGTTCACCTCGATCCTCGGGATGGACTTCGTCCACGCGTCCGCCACGGCGAAGGTCGTCAACACCGGCACCAACCTCGGGGCGCTCGTCGTCTTCGCCGCGCAGGGCCACGTGGTGTGGGCGCTCGGCCTGGGGATGGCCGTCTGCAACATCGCCGGAGCGCAGATCGGCGCGCGCATGGCGCTCAACCGGGGAGCGGGGTTCGTCCGCGTCGTCCTGCTGTGCGTGGTTGCCGCCCTGGTCGCCAAGCTCGGGTACGACCAGTTCCTCAGTCGATGAGATCGCCCGACCTGCGAGCCGACGCGATCCCGCGTGTCGTCGCGGCAGCGTCGGCGTGACTGGCAACTCGACCGTGTCTGCCCGGTTTGCGGCGTCAGGGCGCGGCGGGCGTGGGTTCGACCACGACCTTGAGCCCGCGCCGGGACACGGCGGCTGAGAAGGCGTCCGGCGTCGCCGCGAGCGGGAAGCGGTCGGTGACCAGGGACGACACGTCCACGGACCCGTTCTCGACGAGGCGGATCGCCCGGGGATAGGTGAGGTTCATCCGCCGGACCAGCGCGAGCGTGAGGCCCTTGCGCCGGGCCAGCGACGCGGGGAACGACGTGCGGTCCTCGTCGGGGATGCCGGCCAGCACGACCCGGCCGCCGGGCCGCGCCGCGGTCATGGCCGTGCGCACCGCGTCGTCGTTGCCCGCCACCTCGAAGGCCACCCGTACGCCGAGGCCGTCGAGCCCGTCGCTATCGGTCCATGCGGCCGGTCCCGCGTCCTCCGGGGACAGGGCGTGGTCGGCGCCGAGCCGCAGGGCGGCCGCGCGGCGGTGCGGCAGGGGATCGACGGCGATCACGGTCGAGGCGCCGGTGAGCCGGGCGAGCTGGATGACCAGCAGCCCGATCGGCCCGCAGCCGACGACGGCGACGGGCGCCCCGAGCCCCACGTGTGCCAGATCCACGGCGTGGATCGCCACACCGAGCGGTTCGAGCATGGCCCCATCCGCGGCGGAGAGCGCGTCGGGCAGCGGGTGCAGCAGGTCGTCGGGCCAGGCGAGATACTCGCGCAGGCCGCCGTCGAGCGTGCCATGCCCGGCGAAGCGGACGTCCGGGCACAGGTTGCCATATCCCGTCGCGCACACCACGCACCGGCCGCAGGGGATGGCGGGATCGACCGCGACCCGCGTGCCGTGACGTGGGCCGCCCTCGATCACTCCGGCGATCTCGTGCCCCACGACGAGCGGATCGTCCAGCACCGCGTCGCCGATGCCGCCCTCGGAATACCAGTGCAGGTCGGAGCCGCACAGGCCGACGGCGGTGACCCGCACGAGGCTCTCGCCGGGCCCGGGCTGTGGGCGAGGTTCCTCGGACAGCCGGATGTCGCCCACCTTGTGCAGCCGGGCTGCCCTCACGGCCTGGTCCCTCGCGTCATCGCCGCTCCCCCTTGATCCGTCCGTTTTCTTGATCGTAACCCCGCGCCCGATCCGGACGTACGGCACCTGCCGCCGCCGGCTCGACGCATCGAGCCGGGTCACGTGTGCTGCGGACGGGCGCGTACGGCCGGGCGGGGCGGTGCTGCGGCCGGCGGCCGGGATGGCCGGGGACGTGCCCGGCGTGTGGTGGGGAAACGGCGGCCCCTCTTCGGTGGAGCTGCGGAGAGCTTCGAGCGGAGATGTGGGAACAGCGGGAACAGCGGGAACAGAGGGAACAGCGGGAACAGCGGGAACAGAGGGAACAGCGGGAACAGCGGGAACAGCGGGAACAGAGGGAACAGCGGGAACAGCGGGAACAGCGGGAACAGCGGGAACAGCGGGAACAGAGGGAACAGCGGGAACAGCGGGAACAGCGGGAACAGCGGGAACAGAGGGAACAGCGGGAACAGCGGACGGGAGAGCGCTTTCCCAGAGCGTGAAGCCTGACGGCCGCCCTGTCAAGGCCGGCGCTCAACACCGGGGAAACCTGCAGGTCATCTAGGAGAAACCGAACCGGGCCGGTCGGCCGTGCGGGTGCGGCGGAGGATCGCCCCTTGACACTCTCCGCCTTCCGCGACACTCTCCTGCTTGGAGAGCGCTCTCCAAGCCGACGGCGGTGAGGAGAGCCGGTGCTCGCCTGGCCGGCACCCCCTCACCTGGGACGACTCCCGCGGCGGCGGGGCCGTCCGCAGTGCTGCCGCAGGACCGCGCTGTGACGGCGCGCTGTTCGTCGGCACGCGTTGCCACGACGCGCGCAGTTCATCGGCGTGCGCTGTGACGGCTCGTGCCGTCCGGAACCGGGCCGTCACCGGCGTGAGGACTGTTCACCCCCCAGGCCGCCCCGCCCTCACGGGCGGGCGGTCGCACCGCAAGAGTGAGGACAACACCCGTGCGCAGACGCAAGCCATATCTCTTCGCCGTCACCGGAGCCCTCGTGCTCGCCGCGACGGCCTGCGGCGCCGACGACTCGTCGTCCACGGCCGGCTCGGCCGGTGGGAGCGCGGCCCAGACGATCACCTACTGGGCGTCCAACCAGGGCACCAGCCTGGAGAACGACAAGGAGGTGCTCACGCCCGAGCTGGACAGGTTCACCAAGGAGACCGGGATCAAGGTGAACCTGGAGGTCGTCCCGTGGGCCGACCTGCTCAACAGGATCCTCGCCGCGACCACGTCGGGCAAGGGCCCGGACGTCGTCAACATCGGCAACACCTGGTCGGCCTCGCTGCAGGCGACCGGGGCGTTCGTGCCCTGGGACGACGCACTGCTCAAGACGCTCGGCGGCAAGGAGCGCTTCCTCGGCCCCAGCCTCGCCGCGACCGGCGCCCCCGGCCAGCCGCCCACCGCCGTGCCGATCTACGGCATGACCTACGGCCTCTTCTACAACAAGAAGATGTTCAAGGAGGCCGGCATCGACAAGCCGCCGGCGACCTGGGACGAGCTGATCGCGGACGGCAAGAAGCTGACCAAGGACGGCAAGTGGGGCCTGGCGGTCGAGGGCGCGAGCGTCAGCGAGAACTCCCACCACGCCTTCATCTTCGGCCAGCAACACGGCGCGGAGCTGTTCGACGCCTCCGGCAAGCCGCAGTTCGACTCCGACCAGGAGGTCGCGGCCATCAAGCAGTACCTCGACCTGATGGCCGTCCACAAGATCGTCAACCCGAGCAACGCAGAGTATGCCAACGGCACCGAGGCGGTGCAGGACTTCGTCTCCGGCAAGGCCGGCATGCTGATGTGGCAGTCGATCGCCACCCAGCTCAAGCAGGCCGGCTGGACCGAGGACGACTACGGCCTTGCCCCGATCCCGCTGCCCGACCCGTCGCAGGGCGGCAAGCAGGTCAACGCGATGGTCGCCGGCATCAACCTCGCCGTGTTCAAGACGGCCGCCAACAAGGACGGGGCACTGAAGTTCGCCCAGTTCATGACGTCGAAGCAGACCCAGCAGAACCTCAACAAGGCGTACGGCTCGCTGCCGACCGTCACGGACGCCTACGACGACCCGGCGTTCGAGAGCGAGACGATCAAGACGTTCCAGCAGATCCTGTCCAGCACGGCCGCGCCGCTGCCGCAGGTGGCGCAGGAGAGCCAGTTCGAGACGCTCGTGGGCAACGCGATGAACCAGCTGTTCGCCGACGTCGCGAGCGGCAAGCCGGTCACCGCCGATGCCGTCAAGGCGAAGCTGACCGAGGCCGACCAGCAGATGGGCGGCTGAGCGGCCCGGTGACCCGGCGCCGGGCGGAGCCTCCGCCCGGCGCCCCGACGCAGACCCTCGACATCGAGAGGAAGTCCGTGACTCCTCCGTCCCCTGAAGAGGACGGCTTCTCGCTGTGCCCGGCCGAGGTGGCCGGGGCAGAAGACGGCCAAACCCTGACCGATGCCCCTGCCGGGCGCACCAGGACGGCATCGGGCGGCACGCGTTCCCCCCATGCGGAGCCCGCACCGGATCCGGCTGCGGTGTCCGCCATGTCGTCCGCCATGTCGTCCATCACGTCGTCCATCACGTCGTCCACCGCGTCCCGGCCCGGCGCGGCACGCAGGCCCGCACCCCCGGAAAAGCCTTCGTCGCCACGAGGCTCCACGTCTCCGGAAACGCCTTCTTCTCCGGGGAGACCTCCGTCTCCCGGCGGCCGGAGGCGGGGGCTCGCGGACCGGGTGCCGGTGCGGGTGCGCCGCGCCGCCCTGCCCTACCTGCTGATCCTCCCGGCCGTGCTGCTCGAACTGCTCGTCCACCTCATTCCGATGCTGATCGGCATCGGGATGAGCTTCCTGAAGCTCACCCAGTTCTTCCTGCGCAACTGGTCGGCCGCGCCGTTCGCGGGGCTGGACAACTACAGCGTCGCCGTCGACTTCGACGGCGCGGTCGGCCGCTCGCTGCTGCACTCGTTCCTCGTCACCGTCGTGTTCACCCTGCTCACCGTCGGGCTGTCGTGGCTGCTCGGCATCTGCGGCGCGGTGCTCATGCAGGGCTCGTTCCGGGGCAGGGCCGTGCTGCGCGCGCTGTTCCTCGTGCCGTACGCCCTGCCGGTCTACGCCGGGGTGATCACCTGGAGCTTCCTGCTCCAGCGTGACTCGGGGCTGGTCAACCACGTGCTCGTCGACCAGCTGCACCTGTTCGGCGAGCGGCCGTTCTGGCTGATCGGGTCCAACAGCTTCTGGTCCCTCATCGTGGTCTGCGTCTGGCGGTCGTGGCCGTTCGCCTTCCTCGTGCTGATGGCCGGGCTGCAGAACATCCCCGGCGACCTGTACGAGGCGGCCGCGATCGACGGCGCGGGCTGGGGCCGGCGGCTGCGCGCGGTGACGCTGCCCATGCTGCGCCCCGTCAACCAGGTGCTCGTCCTGGTGCTGTTCCTGTGGACGTTCAACGACTTCAACACGCCGTACGTGCTGTTCGGCAAGTCGGCGCCGCACGAGGCGGACCTGATCTCGATCCACATCTACCAGAGCTCGTTCGTCACCTGGAACTTCGGCTCGGGATCGGCCATGTCGGTGCTGCTCCTGCTGTTCCTGCTGGTGGTGACCGCCGTGTATCTGGTGGCGACGTCCCGGAGGAGGAGCGATGCGTGACCCCCGCTGGCTGCCGTGGGCGCGGTGGGCCGGCCTCGGCCTGCTCGGCCTGTTCACCCTGACCCCGCTGTACGTGATGCTGACCTCGGCGATCAAGCCGCTGCAGGACGTGCAGGGGGACTTCCACTGGATCCCCACGACGATCACGCTGCGGCCGTTCTCCGACATGTGGCGGACGGTCCCGCTGGCGCGTTACTTCGCCAACAGCCTGATCGTGGCGTCGGTGGCCGCGCTGGTCTCGGTGCTCATCGCGATCTTCGCGGCGTACGCGATCAGCCGCTTCCGCTTCCCGGGACGCCGGATCTTCTCGGTCACCGTGCTGTCGACGCAGATGTTCCCCGGCATCCTCTTCCTGCTCCCGCTGTTCATGATCTACGTGAACCTCGGGACCGCGATCGGGGTCGAGCTGTACGCCAGCCGCACCGGGCTGATCATCACCTATCTGACGTTCTCGCTGCCGTTCTCGATCTGGATGCTGGCCGGATATTTCGACTCGATCCCGACGGCGCTGGACGAGGCCGCCCAGGTGGACGGCAGCGGCCCTATCGGGGCACTGCTGCGGGTCGTCCTGCCCGCCGCGACCCCCGGCATCGTGGCCGTCGCCATCTACGCCTTCATGACCGCCTGGGGAGAGGTGTTGTTCGCGTCGGTCATGACCGACGAGTCGAGCCGCACCCTCGCCGTCGGCCTCCAGGGGTACGCCACCGAGAACGACGTCTACTGGAACCAGATCATGGCGGCCTCCCTGGTCGTCAGCGTCCCCGTGGTGGCCGGGTTCCTGCTGCTGCAGCGCTACCTCGTGCAGGGGCTCACCGCGGGCGCCGTCAAGTGACCCTTCCGTGATCCATCACCCTCGAATCGACACCCCCGAATCGACACCCCCGAATCGATACCCCCGAATCAAGGAGAACCAGCGAATGGAGCCGCAGCGCGGCCATGTCCCCGATGTAACCGCTTTCACCGACTTCGTCTGGGGCGTCGCCACCTCGGCCTACCAGATCGAGGGCGCGACCCTCGAAGACGGCAGGCTGCCCTCGATCTGGGACACCTTCTGCGAGGTGCCCGGGGCGATCGACGGCGGCGACACCGGGAAGGTGGCCTGCGACCACTACCACCGGTGGCGTGAGGACGTCGGCCTGCTCGGACAGCTCGGCCTGGACGCCTACCGCTTCTCGGTGGCCTGGCCCCGCGTGGTGCCCGACGGCACGGGACCGGTCAACCCGCGCGGGCTCGCCTTCTACGACCGCCTCGTCGACGCCCTGCTCGACGCCGGCATCCGGCCGTTCGTGACCCTCTATCACTGGGACCTGCCCCAGGCGTTGCAGGACCGCGGCGGCTGGCCCGAGCGCGACACGGCCCAGCGCTTCGCCGACTACGCCGCCGTCGTGGCCGAACGGCTCGGCGACCGCGTCGCCGACTGGACGACGATCAACGAGCCGCTGTGCTGCTCCTGGCACGGCCACCTGGAGGGCTCCATGGCCCCCGGGGTGCGCGACCTGGAAGCGGCCGTCCGCACCTCCTATCACCTCCACCTCGGCCACGGCCTCGCGGTGCAGGCCGTACGGGCGGCGGCGCGGCTCACGCCGTCGATCGGGATCGTCAACAACCTCAGCCCGATCGACCCCGCGACCGACGGCGAGGAGGACCACGCCGCCGCGCGCCGCCTCGACGGGCACGTCAACCGCTGGTGGCTCGACCCGGTGACCGGCCGCGGCTACCCCGAGGACATGCTCGCGGTGTACGGCGTCGACCTGCCGATCCGGCCGGGCGACCTGGAGACGATCGCCGCGCCGCTCGACTACCTGGGCGTCAACTACTACTTCCGCCAGGTGGTGACGGCCGACCCCGAGGGGCCCGTGCCGTACGCGCGGCAGCTGGAGGTGCCGGGGGCGACGACCACGGCCATGGGCTGGGAGGTCGACGCGACCGGTCTGGAGCGTCTGCTGGTGCGCCTCGCCCGCGAGTACGCCGCGCCCCGGCTGTACGTCACCGAGAGCGGGTCCGCCTGGCGCGACACGGTCGGCCCCGACGGGACGGTGGACGACCCGGAGCGCCTGGCCTACCTGGAGGACCACATCGCGGCCTGCGGCCGGGCCATCGAACAGGGTGCGCCGGTGGCGGGCTACTTCGCGTGGTCGCTGCTGGACAACTTCGAGTGGGCGTACGGATACGACAAGCGGTTCGGCCTGGTGCACGTCGACTACGAGACGCAGGCGCGGACCGTGAAGGCGAGCGGCCACCGCTACGCCGAGATCGTCAAGGCGAGCAAGGGGCTGCGCGTGGCGTGACGGACGCGGCGCCGGTGGTCCGTCAGGCCGACTCGCGGACCACCAGCGTCGGCTGCACGATGACCGAGGTGACCTGGAAGTCCGGGTCCGCGACGTGCGCGAGCAGCAGGCGGGCCATCTCGGCGGCCATGTCCTCCATCGGCTGGCGCACGGTCGTCAGCGGCGGGCGGCAGGTCACCGCGGCGCTGTCGTCGAACCCGATGACGGCGACGTCCTCGGGCACCCGGCGCCCGAGGTCGCGCAGCGCGAGCAGCGCGCCCTGCGCCATGAGGTCGTTGGCGACGAAGACGCCGTCGATGTCCGGGTGCTCCTTGATGAGCCGGTGCATGCCGGCCTCTCCGCTCGCGGGCATGAAGTCGCCCTCCACGGCCGGCACGTACGGGTGGCCGTGCCCGGCCATGGCCTCCTGGAACCCTGACAACCGGTCCTGCGCGGCGGGCACGTCGAAGGGGCCGCTGATGGTGGCCACCCGGCGGCAGCCGCGCGCCACCAGCCGGTCGGCC
Organism: Microbispora sp. CL1-1; assembly: GCF_012034195.1. Lineage (NCBI taxonomy): Bacteria > Bacillati > Actinomycetota > Actinomycetes > Streptosporangiales > Streptosporangiaceae > Microbispora > Microbispora sp. CL1-1. Next base: position 83,040 of record NZ_JAATEK010000015.1, on the reverse strand, counting down.
GCGAGCGCCGCGCCGGCCCGGTGGGCGAGGTCGACGAAGCTGATCGGGATCGGCCGGGCGGGCCGCGCCCACAGCACGGCGGGCAGCGCGGCGTCCACCAGCAGCTTCGGCAGCGGGTCCTCCGCGTGCGTCGAGACGACCAGCGCGCCGTCGGCGCTGCCCTGCCGCAGGTAGGACACGACGTCGTCGCGGGTCTGCGCCGAGTCCGCGAGCATCAGCACCGGATGGATGCCCCGGGGCCGCAGATATCCCACCACGCCGCTGGCGACCCGGCCGAAGAACGGGTCGGCGAAGACGCGCGACTCGAACGGCTCGCCGCCCTTCGCGTCGCCCGCGCCCGACACGACCAGCGCGACCGCCCCCGTACGGCGGGTGACGAGCGAGCGGGCGGCCCGGTTCGGCACATAGCCGGTCGTCTCGATGGCGCGGTGCACCGCCTCCTGGATGTCCGGCGCGACGTTGCGGATCCCGTTGATCACACGCGAGACGGTCGCCCGGGAAACTCCCGCCACACGGGCGACATCCTCCAGCGTGGGGGCTCCCGACGTGCGCGGGAGATCGGTGCTCATGCAGCCATTTATAGCACGAGGTGGAGAGCGCTCTCCGGTTTCGCGCGGACGGCCGGACGGCGTTGGGGACGGGCCGGAATGGCATGATTCGGGCTGCGCCTGCGTGCCGCCGGAGCGGCCACGGGAACGCCACGGCGCGAGGCCGCCGTCACTCGGACGACATGTGAGGAAGGGCGTCTCTGATGCCCGACCACCTGGCCCTTCGGCCGTCACGGAAGCCGACCTGGACGCCTTCGACGCGGCCTTCCAGAGCGAGAGCGGCGCGACCCCGCACCAGTGGTTCGGATTCACTCCGACCATCGCGCTGCGCGAGGCGCTGCGCACGCGCGGGCTCCTGGCGGGAGCCGACAACATGCTCGCCGTCACGGTGGACGGCGAGCTCGCGGGGCGGGTCGAGTGGCTGGAGCGGCGCTGAGTTCGACCTCGCGTCCGGATGAGCCCGGAAATCGCCTGCAAGGCCGCCACCTCGGAGGGGAGGATGAGGCATGGCCATCGATGATCTTCCCGGCGCCATCCGGCTCCCGGACGGCACCCCGGTGCGGGGCCGCGGCTTGAGAAGGCCCACGCCGCCGGGCGCCCTGCCCGACCACGGTCTCTACCTGGGCGGCCGGCGGCTCAGGGACAAGCACGACCACGCCCTCACCTGGCCGCACGAGTGGATCGACTGGCCCGACTTCCTCCTGCCCCGCGACCACGAGCACGCGATCGGCCGCATCCGGGAGCTGCACGCGCACGCGCGGGCGGGCCGCCGGGTCGAGGTCGCCTGCGGCGGGGGAGTCGGGCGCACCGGCACCGTGATCGCGTGCCTGGCCGTCCTGTCGGGCCTGCCCGCCGACCGGGCCGTCGCCTGGGCCCGGGCCGAATATCACCCGCGGGCCGTGGAGACACCCTGGCAGCGCCGCTGGGTGCTGCGCTTTCCCGCCCTCTGACGGACGCCGGGCGCCGGGAGGAGGAGGCCGGTAGCGGTCGTCCGAAATCCGTATGGTTGGGTGCCTCTGTGCTTGTGGACGTGCTGGAGCTGGCCGGGATCGGCCTGGTCGCAGGAGTCGTCAGCACGGTCGTGAGCCTGGCCACGATCGTGTCGTACCCCGCGCTGCTGGCCTTCGGCCTGCCGCCGCTGGCCGCGAACGTCACCAACACGGTCGCGCTGCTTTTCACCGGCGTGGGAGCGGCGGCCGGGTCGAGGCCCGAGCTGGCAGGTCAGGGACGTCTCCTCGGCCGCCTCGGGCTCGCCGCCGGGCTGGGCGGCGCGGCCGGCGCCGGGCTGCTGCTGGTCACGCCGTCGCGGACGTTCGAGATGGTCGCCCCGTGGCTGATCGCGGGCGCCTCGCTGCTGCTGTTGCTGCGCCCGCAGCGTCCCGGGCAGGTGGGCCTCGGCGGGGAGAGCGGTCTGGCGCTGCGCGCGGGCGTCTTCTGCGTCGCCGTCTACACGGGCTACTTCGGCGCCGCGGGCGGGATCATCATGTTCGCCGTGCTCGCGGCGGCGCTCGACCGGCCGGCGGCGGGTGTCAACGCGGTGAAGAACATCGTCTCGGCGCTCGCCAACGCCGTCGCGGCCGTCTGGTTCGCCCTGCTCGGCCCGGTCGACTGGGCGGCGGTGGGCCCGCTGGCCGTGGGGTTCCTCGCGGGCGGCTGGCTCGGCCCGGCGGTCGCGCGCCGCCTGCCCGGCCAGACGCTGCGGATCGCCGCGGCCCTGTGCGGCCTCGCGGTCGCGGTCAAGCTCGGCGTCGACGCCTACCGCGGCGGCTGAGCGGCGATCCCGGTTTGCTCCGCCGCGGCGACGGCCTCGGCGTGCCGGGCACGCAGGCGCTCCCGGATCTCCTCCGGCGTGTACGCACGCCGCCGCCGCTCGGCCCGGGCGATCACGACACCGGTCGCCGCGACCCCCGCGAAGGCCGCCAGACCGAGTATCTTCCACCAGCGCATGTGCCTAGGCTACTGCCGTGGCTCATACGCGGATAAGTCTCGACAAAGCGCTCGAACTAGCCCGCACGGGCGACGTCTGGGTGTTCCGCGGACGCAGTGCACCGGACCGCGCCATCCAGGTCACCACCAACAGCCCGGTCAACCACGTCGGCATGGCCGTCGTCATCGAGGACCTGCCGCCGCTCATGTGGCACGCCGAGCTCGGCCGGTCGCTGCCCGACATGTGGTCGGGCACGCACCAGCGCGGCGTCCAGTTGCACGACCTGCGCGACGCGGTCCGCGTCTGGGCGGCCAGGTACGGCCAGCGCGCCTGGCTGCGGCAGCTCGAGCCGTCCGCCACGAGAGAGATGGAGGATGCCGTCCTGCGGACGATCGCGCGGCTGGACGGCACGCCGTTCCCGTCCACGGCCCGCCTGGCCGGGCGCTGGCTGCGCGGGCGGCTGCCCTCGCTGCGCCGCGCGGCGCGGATCGGCGCGGCGGAAGGTGCCCGTGGAGGTACGGAGGACGGCGCGGGGGAGGGCGCGATCGATCGTGCGCTGGAGACGGCCTACTGTGCCGAGGTCGTCGCCGTGACGTACGAGGCGATGGGCCTGCTGCCCGCCGGCCGCCGTCCCAACTGGTATGACCCGGGGAGGTTCTGGAGCGGCGACAACCTGGCGCTGAGCGGGGGTCACCGGCTGGGCGGGGAGATCGCGGTCGACGTCCCCGGCGGCGAGGCGCCCTGACCGGTCATCGGCGAAACCGGTCTCACTACCGGCCGGTACGCACATGTTTCAAAGTTTTTCTCACAGCGGTCAACCTAGGGCCGTCGAGGCGCGTCAGGTGTAGGCACCGTTCGTCCAGACCCGGAGGGCAGAGCCCCATGCCTACTCCTGAGATGAGACGCGAGGATCTCGCCGGAACCACCGAGCGGGAGAGGCAGGCGCGTCTCGCACTCGACGCCCTACGCCGCCAGGGTCCAGAGGCGGTGCAGGAGGAGACGCTCCGCATGAAGTCCGAGCTGTTCCGGTTGTACGGCTGGGAGGGGTACCAGCGGGTCATCGCCAAGATGGAGAGCGACCTGGCGCGGCTGCACGAGTCACGCTGAGCGCCGCGGCGGCGGTCACCCCGAGGACACCCCGGTCAGCCGGGCGCGCGCCTCGGTGTGCATCACGCGCGTCTTCGGTTTGGTGTGCTGCTGAAAGTTGCAGGCACTCACTGAGGATCGCCCAGCTCACCGGGCCGACCCGCGAGCATGCCTTGACCGGGCCATCGCCCCGCGCCACGATCTGCGCGTCCCACGCCCGACCGTAAGCGCAGGGAGCCCGATGACCGGCCGCCCAACCTCCGTCCGACGCCGCATATGGGCGGCAGCCGTCGCCGCGGTGCTGCTCACCGCCTGGCCCGCCGCGTCACCCGCCGGCGCCGTCGACGATCCGCCCGCGCCGGTGACCGGCAGCGCCACCTACTTCGACGCCCTCGGCTCGCCGTACGGCGGCTGCGGGCTGCCGCAGTCGGAGCTGGACTCGCAGGACTTCGTCGCGCTCAACGTGTACGACACGCCCGGCGACTACTCCTTCTACCCCCGGCCGCTCACCGGCGCGAACGCGTCCAAGGCCGGGCTGTGGAACAACGGTCTCAACTGCGGCCGGTATGTGCAGGTGACGATCTCCGACTACTGCACCGGCGTCAACGACGGCGCGCCCGGCCAGGCGTTCTGCCGCAACGGCTCGTGGGTCTCCGACGCGTACAACGGCGCGACGCTCACCATGCTCGTCGCGGACAGCTGTGGCGACTCCAACGGCTGGTGCCGCGACGACCGGTATCACCTGGACCTGTCGAAGCCGTCGCTCAACAAGTTCGTCAAGAACGGGGCGCCGGTCGGGGACATGTACCCGAACCACTGGAACAACCGCCACGTGACCTGGTCGTTCGTCCCGGCGCCCGGCTACAGCGGCGACATCAGGATCGGGTTCATGAAGGGCGCGCAGGCGTGGTGGCCCGCGATCGCCGTCTCCCACCTGCCCAACGGCATCCACGGAGTGGAGTACTACGCCGACGGCACCTGGAAGCAGGCCCAGATGAACTCCGACATGGGCCAGTCGTACATCATCGGCGGGGTCACCCAGGGCGCGACGCAGTTCCAGATCCGGGTGCGCGACGCGTCCGACGCGCTGCTGAACGGCGGCCGGGTCTACAGCTTCTCCCTGCCCGCGTCCTGCGGATCGCAGTGCGGCGCGGACTACACCGCGGCGAGCTACACCACGACCACGCCCAGCGGCTCGCCGTCCCCGTCGCCGTCGGCGTCTGCCTCGGCCTCCCCTTCGCCCTCGGCGTCCCCGTCCGCGTCGCCGTCGGCCTCTCCTTCCGCGTCCCCCTCCCCGTCGCCCAGCCCCAGCCCGTCGCCGTCGGCGAATCCGGGCACCTGCCAGGTGACCTATCAGGTGGCCAGCTCCTGGCAGGACGGCTTCACGACGAACGTCACCGTCAAGAACACCGGCACGACGACCTGGCAGAACTGGACGGTCACCTGGGACATGCCGTCCGGAGTGAGCCTCGTCAGCGGCTGGAGCGCGACCGTGACCGCCGGCGGCACCCGCTGGACGGCCAAGGCGCCTTCGTGGGCGACGAACCTCGCGCCCGGCGCGTCGGCGAGCTTCGGCTTCCAGGCGTCCGGCCCCTCCTCACCGGGGGCGAGCGGGTTCACCTGCTCCTGAGTTCTGCTCCTGACTCTCGGGCCTGCTCCCGGCTTCCGTTCCCGACCTCCGGCCGGCTCGCGCGCCTCGTCGCCGCGCGAGCCGGCCGCGTCATGCCCGCCCATGAACCCTGACACGGGGAGGAGAAAGGTCCCGCCGGGCGGGGACCAGCGGCCCTGCCCCGGACGTCGCGCGGGCGGTCGGATGGAGGCAGGAGCACAAGGAGGAGCCATGGCCGAACCCGTCATCGTCGGCACCGACGGATCACGCCCCGCGGCCGCCGCGGTGGAATGGGCAGCGGGCGACGCGGCACGCAAGGGCCTGCCGCTGCGGATCGTCCACGCGGTGGACCGCCTGCCGTACGAGATCGCACGCTATCCCATCCCGATCGAGGACCAGCTCGACCGGGCCGGCCGGCGGATCCTGGAGGAGGCCGAACAGGCCGTGCGCGAGACCCACCCGGCCGTACGCGTGACCACCGCCATGATCGAGGGCGACCCGTCCCGGGTGCTGCGTCAGGAGGCCGGGAACGCCGCGGAGATCGTGATCGGCAGCAGGGGCCACGGCGGGTTCACCGGCATGCTCCTCGGGTCGGTCGGCATGCACGTCGCCGGTCAGGTCGACGTCCCCGTCGTCGTGGTGCGGGCCGGGGTGTCGGCGCCCCACGGGCTTGTCGTCGTCGGCGTCGACGGCTCCGACGAGGCCGCCACCGCTCTGACCTACGCGTTCGAGGAGGCGCGGCTGCGCGACTGCCGCCTGCTCGCCGTGTATGCCTGGCAGCTTCCCGTGCACCCCTTCGCTCCCGAGATCGCGTACGACGTCGACGAGGTGCGCAAGGCCCAGGAGGACTACGTGGCGGGGGCCCTGCGGGCCCACCGGGACCGGTATCCCGACGTCGCCGCCGAGATGCGGGCCGTCTGCGGGCATCCGGTCACCGCACTGGTGGAGGCGGGGGAGAAGGCCGACCTGCTCGTCGTGGGGTCGCGCGGGCGCGGCGCCGTCGGAGCGGCGGTGCTCGGCTCGGTGAGCCGGGCGGTCCTGCACCACGCGCACCGCCCCGTCGCCGTGGTGCGGGCTCCCCGGAGCTGAGCGCGGAGGTTCCACCCCCGACTTGAGGGTTGACGCACGGTCGTCAGCGGATTTCCCGGAAAAGCCTTATAAAGGACTTGAATGAGAAACTTGAAGGAGGAATCCAGCGAGAAAAGGACCTCGTGTGACCGAGAACGACGTCATCGCATTCGTGTCCGGCCTGCCGGGTGTCGTCGCCTTCACCGCCGCGGAGGACAACGGCGCCCCGCAGGCGGCATGGGGAGACACCTTCTTCTACTACGACCCCGACGACGAGCCGGCCAACCGGAAGATGCCCTTCGCCACCATCGTCGTGAAGGACTACGAGGGGTTCGACACCGCCTCCGACCTGAACCGGCCCGGGGTGTTCCGGGTCAACATCGGGGTCGGCCGCGCCGTGTTCGAGGAGCTGCTCGGTTATCCGCCGGCCGCCCACGCCGACCACCACGAGGCGCTGGACTACCGCGTGCCCGACCGGATCCTGCCGCATCCCCTGTACGCCACCCAGTCGTGGGTCTGCGTGCTCAACCCCGGCGACGGCACCGCCGAGCAGGTGCGCGCTCTCCTCACCGGCGCGCACACCCGCGCGGCCGCCCGCCACAGGACGGGCGAGTGCACCACCCGGGCGTGACCCCCGCGCCCGCCGCCGCCCGGTGGCGGGTGTTAGCGTGGCCGGGGATGCGATCTCCGAGGAGGTTCCATGTCGGTTCTCGTCGCGTTCAGCGTCACGCCGATCGGCGCCGGTGAGGACGTCGGCGAGATGGTGGCGGAGGCGGTGCGCGTGGTCCGCGCGTCGGGGCTGCCCAACCGCACCGACGCCATGTTCACCACCATCGAGGGCGAGACGTGGGACGAGGTGCTCGCCGTCGTCAAGGACGCGGTCGCCGCCGTGGAGGCCCGCTGCTCCCGCGTCAGCCTGGTGCTCAAGGCCGACGCCCGCGCCGGTGAGGGCAGGCTCGACGCCAAGGTCGCCACCGTCGAACGCCACCTGGCCGAAGGCGCCTCCTGACCCGGGCCGGGGCGTGGGCCACGGTCAGGTGATGGCGGAGGAGCCGGCCAGGGCGGCCTTCAGCGCCGAACGGGACAGGTGGTCGGCGGCGCGCGTCGTCTCGGGAAGCCGGTGACGCGGGGTCAGGGCCAGCACGTCGTGGCAGGCGGTGTCGAGGTCGACCCGGTGGCCGACGGAGACGAAGACCGGCTTCACGCCGTCCTGGGTACGCAGCACCCGGCCGACCACCTGGCCGTCCAGAAGCAGCTCGCTCCACGAGCCGCGCTCCCGGCAGGGCGGCTCGAAGGAGCCGACGAAGGCCGTCTTGCCGACGCCGATCGTGGGCAGGCCGGTGAGCACCCCGAGGTGGCAGGCGAGGCCGAACCGCCGGGGATGCGCCAGGCCGTACCCGTCGCAGACGATCAGGTCGGGCGTGACGGTGAGCCGCTCCAGCGCCTCGACGAGGCTGGGCAGCTCGCGGAAGGCGAGCAGGCCGGGCACGTAGCCGAAGGCGGGTCGTCCCGGCACCGTCACCTGCTCGACCACGTCCAGGCTCGCCCCGTCGAGCACCACGACCGCGGCGGCCAGCAGGTCGCCGGCGTAGGCCACGTCCACCCCCGCCACCAGGGCGGGGTCGCGGGGGCCCGGGCCGGTCAGGTCCAGCCTGGGCCGCAGGGCGTCCTGGATCGCCTCCGCCTCCTCCGCCGAGGCCGGAGCGGCGATGGAACAGACCTTCATGCCGGGAACGATAGACGCCGTGGTCGCCGACCCGCACAGGGCGCTCGTGGCGGGCCGGCGAGACGAGGTCGCCGGCCCGCCACTCGCCGGCTATCGCACCGTCAACTTCTGGTAGTCGGCGGCGTGGGGCCGGTAGGTCGGATTGCCGGAATAGGCCACGTGGACCGGGTAGACCCCGCGCTGCAGATCGGCGGTCCGCAGTGTGACGACGGCCTCGCCGTCCGCCAGCGGCACGACCTGCACGGTGCCGCCGAAGGTGACGGTGACCTCGCCGGTCGGGGTCGGAGCGTTCTTCTTCTGCCCGCCCGCCGGACCGACGGTCACGTCCAGCGCGAACGTGTTCCCGCGGACGACCGACGCGGGCGCGGTTTTCGCCTTGACCTTGACGGCGTTCTGGCCGGACGGCACCTGGAACGACGCCGTGCCTTCCGATGCCTTCAGGTAGTCGAAGCCGAGGTACTCGGCCTTCACCGTGCGGGCACCCGCAGGCAGATCCGCCGGCAGCGTGACCGTGGCCGTGCCGTCCTTCAGGTGGGCGAGCTTCGACCACGAGCCGACGCTGAACCGCACCTGACCGCCGGTCTCGAACCCGTCGGCCGCCTCGACCGTGGCGGTGGCCGTGGTCGTCTGGGCCCCGGTCGCGTACGGCTCGACAGCCACCTCGGTGGTGGTCGTGACGTCGCTGTTCGGGATCCCGCGGATGTCGTTCCACTCGCGGAGGGTGATTGGGATCACGGTGCCGTGCCGCGGACGGGCCACGCCCGCGTTGGTCATCGTGAGCGCCTTGGCGTTCCAGGTCGGAGCCTCGATGTTCTCGTGGCATGCGGCCTGGTATCCGCCGCCGTTCGTGTACCGGTCACCCCAGAGGTAGAACTGGCCGGGGCAGGAGGTGTCGCCGGGGTTGGCCTTGAAGATGATCGGCCCTTCGTACCCCTGGTTGGCGACCCACGTCGTGCGCCCCAGAGCCGGAGCGACCAACGTCCAGTGGTCGATGTCGCTGTCCAGGAAGTCGGTGTGCTTCTCCGAGAAGATGTCCGAGCCCTGGTTGCCGGCCTCGTTCTTCGTCACGCGGTAGTAGTAGTCGCCGACGCGTATGGCGGTCGTGTCGATCCGTGACAGCGGGGCCGGGTTCTGCCACACCTGCGGATCCGAGAACGTCTGGAAGTCGCGCGTCGTGGCGTACCACATCTGAGCGTTCCCCTGACCGGTGCGGTTCACCGGGTCGTTCCACAGCGACTGTGCCCAGAAGACGGCGTAGGCGCCGATCTCGTCGACCCACAGCGACTCGGGTGCGAAGGCGTTGCCCGCGTTGTCGGGCGCGATCTTCACGTGTCGCTGGGGAGTCCAGTGCACGAGGTCGTGCGACTCGAACACCTCGATGTACTGGGTGTCGTTGATGGCGTATCCGCCCTGGTCGTACCAGTTCAGATCGGTGGCGATCATGTAGAACGTGTCGCCGTCGGGGGAGCGGACGATGTGGGGGTCACGAAGGCCCTGGTCGCCCAGCTGCGAGATGAGCGACGGCCGGCCTCCGGTCAGACCGGTCCAGTCCAGGGCGGTGTTCCCGTTGGACGTCGCGAACATGATCTGTTCGCCGTCGGCGATCCCCTCGCCCTTGAAGTACCCCATGAAGTACCGCTCGTACTCCTCGGACCGGGGCATGGCGGTGATGGTCACCGGGAACGACTTCGTCTTCGAGGCCGAGCCCTTGGTGATGGTCGCCGTCAGGACGGCGTCGACGTCCGCACGGCCGAAGGCGGGGCGGGTCACCTCACCCGTCGGGGTGATGAGGTCGGTGGTCGACTTCCAGGTGATCGCGGAGCCGAACTCGCCGGTGGCGGGGAGGTCGATGTTTCCCCGCACGTGGTCGGCGGCGTGCAGGGTCAGGTCGGATGCGTCACGGTCGACCGCCTGCGCGTCGTCGAACTCGGCCTTCACCACGATGGGAATCTCCCGTGTGGTGACCTCTTGGGCGCCCTTGCGGACGGTCGCCGTGAGCGTGGCCGTCGCGTCGGGCCGTCCCCGCGCGGGCCGGGTGATCTTGCCGATCACCGCGACCTTGCGTGCGCTGGGGAGGGCCGGCGGGGTGCGGACCTCGACGACCGACGGGTCAGAACTCGTCCACGTGATGGCCGAGCCCGCCACGGAGCCCACCTTGGGCAGAACGATGTCGCGTACGATCGCGCTGGTCAGACCGAGATCGATGGCCTCGGCGTCGGCGCGCACGCCATCGGAGACGGTCCTTTCCGCCAGGGCGAGTGTCTCGTCGAGGCTCACTGCCCGGTCGTAGACCCGGAAATCCCGGATCGTTCCGCGGAACGAGTAGTGGCCCGACGTCTGCGAGCGGGCGAGGAAGTTGCAGTTGGTCCCCGCGGCGTTCAGCGACGGCGGTGTGGTCAGGTTCGTCGCCGTCGCGTGCAGCACGCCGTCGAGGTAAAGCCGGCCGGTCCAGCTCGCGCCGTTCGCGTTGAGCGACTGGGTGTAGGTGACGTGCGTCCAGGCTCCCTCGGGCATGCGGACCCGATTCTGCTGGAGGTTCGCCGAACCCACCGCGATGCGGAACCGCTGGGTGTTGGACGCGAAGATGGAGCCCTGAGCGCCGGTGTCGGCGTCACACGAGCCGGACTTCGCGCCGAAGCTCCACATCTGGTGCTCGCCGACGTTCGCCGGGTCGATCCACACGTCATAGTCGACGGTGAGGTTCGACATGCCGGCGGTGATGTCGTCCGGCAGAGCCACGTACGCACCGTCGAGTGCGCTCTCGTAAGAGTCGGGGTTGAACCTGACTCCATCGCCGGTCAAGGTCGCCTTTTCCGGATGCACGAGCGTGGCGTTCGCCGCCGGGCCCGCGCTACCCGAGTTGACCAGCGTCGTCCCACTGGTCTCGTCGAGGGCGAAGTGGTGCACCAGGCCCTCGTCGAGCTGCTCCTCGGCAGCCTGTGAAGGCGTCGCCGCGAGCGAGACCGAGAGAAGCGCACCCAGCGCCAGGCCCGCGACACCTCTCCCCGTTCGGCCCGGTCTGCGACGCGATCCTTGCTGTCGCGATCTCAATCGATTCTCCTTGATCCGGTCGCCGTGGACACGTGAGGCACGGCCCTGTCCGGGGCGGGGCCGGCCGCGGGCGCGGAGAGGCGAAGCCCGGAAAGAGTGGTCAGCGTGCCGAGGCCAAGCGTGATCAGGCCCCGTCGAGCGCCCCGATGGGACGAGGGCAGCACAGGCAAGGGTCACCTCGCTGTCAGTTGTGGGGGGACGGCGTGAACTGGGGGTGTTGGTCCATATGACGCAGGTGTCCGGGTCTTGAATGCCGACCATAACCTTCGGGCGCAGCGAAAGATAGCGCTAACATGAGCAAACTTTGTGAGTCAATAGATGAAAGTCGCTCTGGACTAGGCTAAAGATCTCGGCCGGGTCGTGGCTTCGTCGCGGTCAGTGCAGATCGAGGACCTGCTGCCGATCGAGCGGGGCGCGCTGCATTGCGTATGCTGCAACGCCTGAAACCTCATATGCAATTTTCTCTTGACATCGTTGAGTGCCCACATACGATCACGGCAACGGTCAGGTCCGATTCGTTACGTCTGACCACATTTCACTCTCGGAGGGAGAGCAACGTGCAGGTCGCCTATCCCCATCGTTCGCCGAGGACCCAACGAGGTAGAAGGCTGAGGTCGCTTCTGGCCGGCCTGACTGTCGCGGCCGCAGTGACGGGAGTGGGGGTGTCGGCGCCTCCGGCCTCGGCGGCACCGGCGAAGCCGCTGGGGCCGACCCTGGTCAAAACCGACGCACCCCCGACCGGGTACGCGGTGACGTTCCGATACCAGGCACCCGCCGGTGTCGACAGCGTGCAAATCTACGGTGACTGGTTCTTCGCTCAGCCCGACAACGTCGGTGACAACCACGCGCCGTCACAGTGGCAGCCGGGCGACACCGCGGCCACTCCCTGGCGCATCCTGCCCATGCAACTCGGCGCCGACGGGATATGGGAGATCACCGTCCCGTTACCCGCCGGAACGTTCCGCTACGCCTTCACCCACGACTGCACCGACGTGGAGGCCACCGGCTGCGCCCTGCACGACGACCCGGCCAACCGGTGGGAAGTGCAGCCCCAGTACCCGAGCGCGCCGGGTGCGGTGCGCAGCACGATCTACGTGCCGGGCAGCAAGAAGTTCCCCACCTACGACAACGGCTACCAGGCGCCGGTCAAAGCCCATGAGGCCGGGAAACTGGAGTCGCGGCGGTATCCGTCGCCGCTGTCGACCAACCCGGCCGGGGTGCATGACATCGTCGTCTACACGCCGCACGGTTACGACCCCAACCGGGCGACGCCCTACCCCACGCTGTATCTGAGCCACGGCGCCGGGGACAGCTCGATCGCCTGGACGATGCAGGGCGTGGCCCACCACATCGTGGAGAACGCCATCAAGGACGGCGTGGCGCAGCCCATGGTGGTCGTGTCCACCGACTTCAACGGCCTGCCCGGTGGCAATCAGGGGTATGCCGACGAGCTGCGCAACAACGTCATCCCGTTCGTGGAGCAGAACTACCACGTCTCGACCCGGCCGGAGGACCGCGCGTTCGGCGGGTTCTCCGCGGGCGGGAGTCGTGCGTTCACCATCATGTACGACAACACCGACCTGTTCGCCTACGACGCCGCCTGGAGCATCGGCGGGCCGGCCGCCTCGCAGGCGCAGATCGACCGCCTGAAGACGGTGCCCGGCGGCCTCCTCTTCGGCACCGGACGGCAGGACGGCACCAGTGCCCAGAGCCTGCACACGCGCGCCGAGGCGTTGCGGTCCGCCGGCGTCGAGATCAAGGAGTACTACGTCGACGGCATGCACACCTGGCATGTCTGGCGTCCGATGCTCGACTTCTATCTGCGTGACGTGGCGTTCCGCACCACCACGACGGGCCTGGACGTCACCGCCGCGCCCGCCGGGAACTCCCACAACGTCAGGCTCACCGCGACCGCCGCGGTGGGCGCCGTGACCGCCAACGTCGCCTCCCCGACCGGCAAGGTCGAGTTCTACGCCGGTGACACCCACCTCGGATCCGCGCCGGTCAAGAACGGTGTCGCCACCTTCCGCAAGGCCGTCGACCGCGCGCTTCTCGACAACCCCGTCGTCGCCCGCTACCCGGGCGACAAACTGTTCAACGCATCACAGAGCACGCAGGTGACCGTCGACTGATCTGATTCATCCCGCCGATCCGGCGAGGCCTTGCCGTGGCGCCTCTCACCTGCGGGGACGCCACGGCAAGGCCTCCGAACGATCCGAGCCCGCGGCCTGGGGAGGTCTTGGGAGAAGTCGGCGTGTCAGGCCAACGCCGACGGCACCTCGAAATGCTCCACAGGCCGCGACTCAGCTCGCCGACGGCGGCTCCGGCGTGTATCCGGCCTCTTCCGAGATCAGCGCCGCGGTCTCCAGCACCAGCGGAAGTTTCTCCTTCAACTGGTCCAAGGTCTCGATCACCTCGATCGCGGTGACGGAGACGGCGGCGACGACCTTGCCCCGGGAATCCCTGACCGGTGCGGCCACGCACATGACGTAGGCGTCGTGCTCGCCGTTGTCGACGGACCAGCCCTGCTCGCGGACCTGGGCGAGTTCGGCTTCGAAGGAGTCGCGATCGGTGATGGTCGTGTCGGTGTGCCGCTCGAACGTGACGTGCGCGAGCAGGCGATCGCGGTCCTCTCTGGGGAGGTAGGCGAGGATCGCCTTTCCGACGGCGCTCGCATAGAGTGAGACGGCCCGGCCGATCCGAGACGGTAGTTTCACCGCGTCGAACGCGGGGCTGTCGACCTTGTCGATATAGATGATCTCGTCGCCGGTCAGCTGCGCCAGGTGGACGGTATGGCCCGTCTGCCGCTGGAGCCGGCGCAGATGCGCGGACGCGAGCTGGCGCAGGTCCATCGAACTGAGCGCAAGCTCGGACAGTTCGATGAGCCCGCTTCCGAACACGTAGGTCCCCGCTCCTGTCTTGCGTACGAACCGTGCGGCCTCGAGCGCTTGCAAGATCCGCAAAGCCGTGGACTTGTGGACGCCGAGCACGTCCGAGGCCTCTGTGAGCGTCAGCGGATGCTCCGCTGCCACCCGGATCAGGTTGATCGCACGCTGGATGGATTGTGCCACTACTGCCCTCCCTGCGTTGCACTATGCGCAATGTAGAGCATAGGGCACGCAACCGTGCACTTCTTGACAGCGTTGCACATGTCGCTACGATCGTTGCAGAAAACGGCGTTTCGGGGGGAACGAACGGTTGGAAATGGGAGTAACTAATGGAGCAACATCGCGTTCGCCGTAGCCTGGCTGTGGCGACCAGTCTCATCTGTACGGCCGTCGCCTTCCTGAGTGGTTGCGGCTCTGACAGTGATTCCGGCAGCGGATCCGGCGGCGTGACCACGCTGACCTTCGCCGCCTCGACGTTCGGCGACCCCGGTCGCGGGCCGCTGCTCACGGAGTGGCTCGAAGACTTCAACAAGAGCCAGAGCGCGATCAAGGTGTCCGCCGCGGCGGTGCCGTACCCGACCTTCGGCCAGACCGTCCTGACCCAGATGGGCAGCGGGAAGGGGCCCGACCTCATCCGCTTCGACATGCCCGAGTTCGAGGCCGCCTCGGACGCCGGCCTCATCGCGCCGCTCGACGACCTGATCGACGTCAGCAAGTATGACCTGCTCAAGCAGCCGGACCAGTTCATGGTCCACAACGGCAGGCGTGACGGGATCATCTTCGAGGCGTCGAACTACGCGATGTTCTACAACGCCGACCTGATCCCGAAGCCGCCGACGACCTACGAGGAGTTCGTCAAGACGGCGAAGTCGCTGACCAAGGGCGACGTCTACGGCCTGGCGTTCCGCCAGACGGAGGCCGAGGAGGCCGGTGTCTGGCAGGACATCTTCAACTACGTCTACGGTTTCGGCGGCAAGTGGTCGGACGGCAAGAACCTGACCATCAACTCGCCCGAGAACCTCAAGGGCCTGCAGGCGTACAAGGACCTGTACGACGCGAAGGTGATCCCGCGTGGCGCGGACGCGGCGACGTTCCGCCGCATGTTCGCCGAGGGCAAGGTCGGCATGGAGCTCAACAACGGTGGCTACGTGACCGCGACCCGCGGCCAGAACCCCGATCTGAACTTCAGCGTCGCGCCCATCCCGTTCCCGGTCCGCAGCCAGGGTGCGATCCTCGCGCCCATCGTCATCAACGAGGCGAGTCCGTCGAAGGAGGCGGCCGCCACCTTCATCCGCTGGGCGCTCGAGCCGGCCAACCAGGTGAAGCTGCAGGAGATCCTCGGCGCGAGCAGCGTGGCGACGGTCACCCAGCGAAGCGCCGAAAAGCTCAAGGAGACGCCGTTCCTCAAGGTGTTCGACGACCTCACCGAATCGAGCCTGCCCCAGATCGTCCTGGGATTCGAAGCGAAGACGCCGGACATCCGCAAGATCGTCGTGCAGAACGTCATCGCGGCGCTCCAGGGCACGGTCGACCTGAAGACCGCGCTGGACCGCGCCCAGGAGCAGGCGACCCAACTGGTCGGTTGATCGGACGAGACCGCCGGCGCGAGCACGCCTCGCGCCGGCGGCGTCCTACCCGTACAAGGACCGAACGCGATGACTGTGCAGAAACAACAGCGAACCTCAGGGTCTCGAACCGAGACCCGGCGTCGAGGCAGCCCACGGGGGAGCAAATGGACCCCCTACCTCTTCCTGGCGCCCGCCGCCGTCTTCATCCTCGTCTTCCAGGTGGTTCCGCTGGTTCAGGAGATCTTCCTGAGCTTCACGCGGACGTCGCTGCTGAATCCCACGCACAGCACCTGGGTGGGGTTGGACAATTTCTCCCACATCTTCGGTGACAAGGACTTCCGCCGCACCCTTCTCACCACCTTCATCTACGTGATCGTGTGTGTTGTCGGCGCGGTGGGATCCGGGCTCGCCGTCGCCCTGCTTCTCAACAAAGGATTCCGCGGCAGGGGGTGGGCGCGCGCGCTGGTCACCATTCCGTGGGCGGCGCCCGGCATCGCGGTCGCGCTCATCGCGACGTGGATGCTCAACCCGGACTACGGGATCGTGAACCGCTTCCTGGACGCGGTCGGCCTCGGCGTCCCGGGCGGCGCCATCCTCGACAGCCCGACGTACGCCCTCCCGGCGATCCTCGCCACGACCATCTGGCAGCTGTTCCCGTTCACCTCGGTGGTGCTGCTGTCCGCGCTGCAGTCCGTGCCCTCGGACCTGACCGAGGCCGCGACGGTGGACGGCGCGGGGCGGTGGTGGACCTTCCGCGCCGTCACCTGGCAGGTCATCAAGCCCACCATCGGACTGCTCGCCATCCTCATGACCATCTGGTCGCTGCGGCGGTTCGAGCTCATCTGGCTGATGACCAAGGGGGGACCGGTCGGCGCGACCGAGACGCTCGTCATCGACCTCTACTCACAGGCCTTCGACTCCAAGCAGCTCGGTTCCGCGGCGGCGATCGGCATGGTCGGCGTGGTCGTGTCGCTCATCGTCGTCGCCGACAGCCGGTTCGTCGCCCGCGCCGCCGAAAGGGAGGCCCGCTGATGAGGCCGCTTCGCATCGGTCTGACCCTGCGCATCCTCGGCGTTCTCGTCGTGCTCGGCGTCGCCGTCTTCCCCCTGTACTGGATGATCGTCACGGCGCTGTCGAGCAACTCGGATCTGTTCGCCGCGAAGGCTCGGCTCGTCCCCGACTTCTCCCATTTCGGGGTCTTCATCGACGCGCTGGCCGAAGGCAAGGCGCTGGGCTGGCTGCGTAACAGCCTGGTGATCGCCGTCGGCACGACGGTCCTCTCGATCGGGCTCGGCATTCCGCTCGGCTACGCGCTCTCGCGGTTCTCGTTCTGGGGCAAGGCCGTCGTGACCGTGCTTCTGCTGTTCACGCAGATGCTTCCCGAGGCGCTCATGGTCGTGCCGCTGTTCTCGCTCTTCCGGCGGTTCGGCCTGCTCGACTCCCTGGGCGGCCTCATCCTGGTCAACTCCGCCTTCGTCCTGCCGATCGTCGCCCTCATTCTCAAGGGTGCGATCGACGGCATACCGCGCGCGCTGGAGGAGTCCGCGCGTGTCGACGGAGCACGGCCGCTCACGGTGCTGACGCGCATCAACGTGCCGCTGATCGCGCCGTCCATCGCGGCCACCGCGGTCATCGCGTTCTTCCACGCCTGGAACGAGTACGTGTTCGCCGTGACATTCATCTTCACGCCCGGGAAGCAGCCTGCCTCGGTGGGGATCGCGAACTTCATCGGCGAGCTGGGCACGCCGATCCAGACGGTGATGGCGGTCGCCTTCATGTTCACGCTGCCCGCCGTCGTCTTCTACCTGTTCGCGCAGAGGCATGTGGTGGCCGGCATGACCGCCGGCGCCGTGAAGGGGTAAACGGGAGCATGAAGATCATCTCGGTCGACACCCTCGTCGTCGACTTCTACCGCACCAATCTCGTGATCGTCCGCGTCACCACCGACGAGGGGATCGTCGGACTCGGCGAAGCGACCCTGGAGGGCAAGGAGCGCGCCGTCCAGGGGGCCATCGCCGAAGTCGCCGAAGCCGTGGTGGGGCTCGATCCCACCCGTATCTCCGGCATCCTGTACGAGCTGGCCAGAGACTGGTACTGGCGAGGCGGCCCGGTCATCATGACCGCGCTGAGCTCGCTCGAAATGGCACTGTGGGACATCTCGGCACGGGAGCTCGGTGTCCCGGTCTCCCGGCTTCTCGGCGGCGCCACCCGGGATCGCGTTCGCGCCTATGCCAACGGCTGGTTCTCGGGAGCCGTCACGCCGGAGGATTACGCGGCCGCCGCGAGGAGGACCGTCGACAGCGGCTTCCGCGGTCTCAAGTGGGATCCCTTCGAGAATTTCGACCTGACGATCACATCCCGGCAGCTGGACCGCGTGCTCGCGCAGATCGACGCTGTCCGCTCTGCCGTCGGGCGCGACGTCGAGCTGTTCATCGAGGGCCATGGCCGGTTCGACGTCCGCCACGCCATCAAGGTCGCACGTGAGATCGCGCAGTTCGACCCGGTGTGGTTCGAGGAGCCGTGCCCGCCGGACAACCTCGACGCCCTCGTGGACATCCGCCGGGCGTCTCCGGTGCCCATCGCCGCCGGAGAGCGATGGTTCGGCCGGCAGGGTTTCGCGCCGGCGATCGCCCGCCAGGCGGTCGACTTCGTCCAGCCGGACGTGACGCACGCCGGCGGCATCGCCGAACTGGCCTTCATCTCGACGCTCGCCGCGACCAGCTACGTCGGGTTCGCCCCGCACAATCCCAGCGGGCCGCTGAGCACCGCGGCGACACTGCAACTCGGGGCGACCCTGCCCAACTTCCGATACCTGGAAATCATGGCGACCGACGTGCCATGGCGCCCGGAGATCACCAACGAACGACTCGTGCTCACGAAGGAGGGCGACGTCATCATCCCGACAGGGATCGGACTCGGCATCGAACTCGATCTCGAGGCGATCGCGCGGCACCCCTTCACACCCCACCCCCTGCGGATGTTCCGGGACGCCGTCTTCGACATCCGGCCCTCGGACGAGCGGTCCTTCTTCAACCTGGGAGATGACGTATGAGCCGGGCATCGTCCGAGGCGTACCCCGCCGAGGCCGACTGGTTCGGCACGGCCGCCGACGCGCTGCCGGACGACGCCGAGGAGAGCATCCTGATCGGCCGGATCTGGGATCCCGGCGTCGAAGGGCCGTCACCCATCGTCGTCCGCGACGGCGACGTCTTCGACATCAGTGCCGAGTTCCCGACGATCCGCGACGTCTGTGAACTGCCGGACCCTGCCGCGGTGGTGTCCAGGCTCGACGGCCGGCGGGTCGGCAGCTTCGGTGACGTGCTCGCCAACACCGGAGCCGCGGACCGGGACCGCACCCGGCCCTGGCTGCTCGCACCGGTCGACCTCCAGGCGCTCAAGGCCGCCGGGGTGACCTTCGCCGTCTCGATGATCGAGCGCATCATCGAAGAACGGGCCCGCGGCGACCTGCTGCTCGCGGCGGACATTCGCCAGCGGATCCTCGCCGGCCTCGGAGCCGACCTGCACGGCCTGTCACCGGGCTCGGAGGAGGCGACCCGGCTGAAGGACCTCCTCGTCGCCGAGGGCATCTGGAGTCAGTACCTGGAGGTCGGGATCGGACCGGATGCCGAGATCTTCACCAAGGGTCAGATCCTCTCGGCCATGGGAACCGCGGTCCCCGTCGGCGTACTCGCCGCCTCGACCTGGAACAACCCTGAGCCCGAAGTGGCGCTCATCGTCCAGTCGAGCGGCCGGATCGTGGGGGCGACCCTCGGCAACGACGTGAACCTCCGTGATGTCGAGGGCCGATCCGCGCTGCTGCTGCCAAGGGCGAAGGACAACAACGCCTCGTGCGCGCTGGGGCCGCTGATCCGGCTCTTCGACGAGCGGTTCGACCTGGAACGGGTACGCGGCCTCGTGGTGGGCCTGGACATCGAGGGCGTGGACGGCTTCCGCCTTGAGACCGTCTCGGAGATGGCGCGGATGTCACGTGATCCGGAGGCGTTGGTGCGGCAGATGATCGGCCCGCATCATCACTATCCCGACGGCGCGGTCCTCATGCTCGGCACCATGTTCGCGCCGATCCAGGACCGCGACCGCCCCGGCGAGGGGTTCACGCACAAGGTCGGCGACATCGTCAGGATCAGCTCCGGCGCGCTCGGCACCCTGGTGAACCGCGTGCGGCACGCCGAGGAGTGCGAGCCATGGAACTTCGGAGTCCGCGATCTCATGGGGAATCTCGTGAAGAGGGGACTCCTGTGATCATCGTCGTCGGTCGTTCCACCACACGGCCGACGCCGCGCCTGGTCGCCTCGCCGCCGGCGCAGGAGTGACGGGAGCCCAGGTGGCCGCCGGGCTCGTCCTGCCACCACGGTCCGTCAGCCGGCACGCTCCGGGATAGGCGGCCGTGTGGCAACGTGATCGGCGGATCGCCGGGCCCGCAGCAGCGGGACGGCGGCGGCGAGCGCGGCGAGGGTGGCGAGGGCCGCAGGTGCGACGCCGCCCAGCTCGGCCAGCCCCTCCGCGGGCCTCTCCAAGAGGCCCGCCACGCCGTCGGCCACGCTGGTGAGGACGACCAGCACGGCGCCCGTCCGTCCGAGCAGCCGGTGGGGCGTGACTGCCTGCCGATGACTGAGCAGGGCGACGGAGGCGACCAGCCTTCCGGTCGCCGGGACGGCCGCCCCGAGGACGTACCAGACCCACCCGGGCCCGGTGCCGGACAGGCGAGCAACAGGGTGAACGGTCCGGTCACGATCAGGGCCCACCAGGCCAGACGGAAGGCCCCGAGCCTGCGGTGCAGCAGCAGCGCCGCCAGCGCCCCGAAACCGGGCGGGACGTACGCGGGCGCGCTCATCGACGGACACGATGACCACCGCTCCCAGCAGCGCCGACAGCACAAGCACGGACCGGGGCCGTGCCCGGTCGACCAGCGCTCCCAGCGGCAGCGCCAGCACGAAGATCGCGACCGGCTCCACGGCCTGGTCGAACATGATGAGGAGCTTCGGCCTGAGGCTCCCGTCGGCGTTCCACAGAGCCGGTTCGGCCAGCGGGAAGCAGACGCAGACGATGGCGGCGGCGAGCGCGAAGAGCGCGAATCGCCCTCGCGACGGGCTGGGGGAGACCATCCGGCGATCTTCGCCGCACCCGCACAATCCGCGCGAACCGCGTCTGCCCCTGCCGCGCGCCTCCCGCGCCTCCCGCGCCTCCCGCGCCTCCCGCGCCTCCCGCGCCTCCCGCGCCTCCCGCGCCGCGAGAGCTGCGCCCGCCCGGTCCGCGTAAACCACGCCTGCCGTGCCGTGCGAGCCGCGCGCGCCAGGCCGCGCGTAAAACCGCCCCGGCCGCTCGCAAACCGCGCTCGCTTCGCCCGCGTAGAGCGTGCGAACCGTGCGGGCTGCCGGGTCAGCGGGCCCGCGTCGGCAGTGTCGTGTCAGTAGCCCCGTACGGGATCGATGCGGCCCAGGAGCGGCTCTCCGCGCAGATAGCGGGCGACGTTCTCGCGCACCCGTTCGGCGAGGCTCTCGGTGAGGCGGTCCTGCGGGTTGGCGCTGTGCGAAGTGACCAGCACGTTCGGCTCGGCCCACAGGCCGTGCCCGTCCGGCAGCGGCTCGGGGTCGGTGACGTCGAGGGCGGCGCCGCCGATCTCCCCGGCGCGCAGCGCGGCGAGCAGGGCGTCGGTGTCGACCAGTTCGCCCCGGGCCACGTTGACCAGCCACGCGTGCGGGCCCAGGGCCCGCAGCTGGTCACGCCCGACCATCCGGTAGGTCTCCGGGGTGGCGGGCGCGGCCAGGATGGCGTGATCGGCGCGGGTCCAGACGGTGGCCAGCTTTTCGAACGGCACGGTCTCGTCCGCGCCCTCGACGGGCTCACCCGAGCGGTTGACCGCGATGACGCCGGCGCCCAGGGCGCGCAGCGGGGGGATGACGGCTCTGCCGATCCCGCCCGCGCCGACGACGGCCACCGTGCTCCCGCGCAGCGTGCCGGGCTGGTCGCGGTGCCACGTACGGCTGCGGGCGGCGGCGGCCAGCCGATGCACCCCGGCGAGCAGCAGGGCGAGGGCGTGCTCGGCGACCTGCGGGGCGTACGCTCCCGCGGCCGAGCACCAGACGCGGGTGGAGTCGACGAGCCTCTCCCGCGTCCACCGTTCGACACCCGCGGAGGGGAGCTGGACCCAGCGCACGCTCGGCGTCAGGTAATCCCGCACGCCCTCCGGCCGCGGGTCGGTCCAGACCAGCGCCTCCGCCCGGTGGGGATCGCCGACGACCTCGCCTCCGGCGGCACGGACGGATTCGACGATCAGCGGCGGGTCCGCCGGGGCAACGCAGACGGTGAGCACGCCCGTCCCTTCCTGGTCGCGCCGAACGCCTCCCTGGCGCGGCTTTCCTCCCCAAGAGTAGGGTCCGTCCGCTTCGCCTGATCACGGGGTCCGGCGGATCGTGATCGGGGCGCGACGCCAGGTGGGCGACCGCCGCGCGGTCAGGGAAACCCGTTCGGGTGCAGCACCACCTTGGTCCAGCCCTTCTCCCGCGCGTCGAAGTGCGCGTACGCCTCGGGGGCGTCGTCGAGGCCCAGCTCCTGGGAGACGATCCAGGACGGCCGGGCGCCGGCCTCGTGGATGAGGGAGCACAACTGGCGGTTGTAGTTCTTGACGTTGCACTGGCCGGTGCTCATCGTCTGGCCCTTGGTCCAGAAGGTGCCGTAGTCGATGGACACCTCGCCTCGCTTGTAGAGGTTGTTCCCACCGCGGGGGTCGCGGGGGACGTACAGACCGACGACGGCGATGCACCCGGTGAACTTGACCGACTTGACCAGGTTGTTCAGGGTCATGTTGGGGTGCTCGCCGCCCTCCGGATCGTGCGCCTGGAAGCCCACGCACTCGCAGCCGCGGTCGGCGCCCATTCCCTGGGTGAGCTCGAGGACCTGGTCGACGGGGTTGGACCGGGAGTCGTCGATCGCGATCGCGCCGATCTCCTCGGCCTTGGCCAGCCGGTCCGGATGGTGGTCGATGACCATCACGCAGCTCGCGTTCCTGAGCAGGGCGGAGTAGGCGGCCATCAGCCCGACCGGGCCCGCGCCGTAGACCACGACGGTGTCGCCCGGATGCACGCAGGCGAGCACCGTGGCGTGCCAGCCGGTGGGCCACACGTCGGCCAGCATGACGTAGTCGGTCTGCTTCTCCCACGCGTCCTCGGGCAGGACGAGGCAGTTGTAGTCCCCGTACGGCACGCGCAGCAGCTCGGCCTGGCCGCCGTTGTACGGACCCATGTCGGCGTAGCCGTACGCCGCGCCGGCCAGGCCCGGTGCGGGGTTGGTGGTCAGGCAGAAGGCCGTCAGGCCCTGCTCGCAGTTGGCGCAGAAGCCGCAGGAGATGTTGAACGGCAGGCACACCATGTCGCCGACCTTGACGCGGTCGACGGCGTCTCCGATCTCCACGACCTCGCCGAGGTTCTCGTGCCCGAGGACCCGGCCGGGTTCGAAGGTGGTCCTGCCCTCGTACATGTGCAGGTCGGAGCCGCAGATGTTGGAGGTGGTGACGCGGACAAGCGCGTCGGTGTGCCGTTCGATCCGGGCGTCCGGCACGGTGGTGACGCTGACCCGCCGGGGGCCTTCGTAGACCACGGCTTTCATGGCTACCCTCAAACGAGATCGTTTGGCGCGTGCGAAGCGGCGTGCCGCCCCGCTTCCGCGACGGCGGCCCGGCGTCGATGCGAGCCGGGCCCGTGCGGACCGGCCACTGCGCTCCGGGCCGCTGCGTTTTCGGGCTCAGGTGCCCGCCGTACCCGTGGGTACGACAGGCACCTACCCCACTGGATGAGGGAAAAACCGCTTCAATCGTGGGAGACCCGGAGGGGAAGCCGGGCGGCGAGGGCGAACCCGCCTTCGGGGGTCGGGCCGGAGGAGAACCGGCCCTGCGCGAGGAAGACGCGTTCCCTTATGCCGGCCAGGCCGTAGCCGCCGCCGAGGGAGGGCGCCGGCTTGACCGCCTTCGCGCCGGGGTTGGCGTGGTCCGGGGCGTCGACCACGGAGACGTCCACCTCGTCGCCGGTGACCTGGCAGGTGACCTTGACGATGGAGTCCGGCGCGTGCTTGCGCACGTTGTTCAGCCCCTCCTGCACCAGGCGGTAGCACGCGTGCGAGACCTGCCGTGGCAACGCCCCCGGGGGAGCGTGGAGGCGGAGATCGACCTTGAGCCCGCTCGCCTTCGCCTCGCCGACGAGCCGGGCGATGGCGTCGGTGCCCTCGGCGAGGTCCCCCTCGTCGCGCCGGAGCACGGTGAGCAGCTGCCGCAGTTCGCCGAGCGCCTGCACGCCCTTGTCCTCGATGGTCGCCGTCAGCGACCGGATCTCGTCCGGCTCGGTGGCGTCGCGTGCCATGCCCGCGTTGAGCACCATGGCGGTGACCGCGTGGGTGACGGTGTCGTGCATCTCTCTGGCGATCTTGCGGCGCTCCTCGGAGGCGGCGATCTCCTCGCGCTCGCGTACGCCGAGACGCAGCTCCCGGATGAGCCGGCGGTAGGCGTTGACCCAGGTGCCGACGACCGCGGGCAGATAGATGAGGGTCACCGCGCGGACGAGGTTCAGGTAGACCGAGTGGTCGCTGTGCGGGCTGCGGTAGTCGACGGCGAAGTAGAAGACCGTCAGGGCCAGGGCGATGTACTGCCACCGGCGCACGCGGTGCTCGGCCGTCATCGAGAAGACGGCGAGGATCATCGGCACGACCTGCCCGGTGACGCAGGCGCACACCACCGAGGTGATGATCGCGGGCCAGGGGGTCCGGCGCCGCACCATCATGGCCGCCGCGGTGAGCACCCCTGCCACGATCTCGAGAGCGTCCGGCGCACCGCCCCAGAGGGAGAAGCTGTAGCCGGTGAGCGTGGTGGGGATGGTGAACGCGATGACGGCCGCGGCCAGTGCCACGTCGACGAGCCAGTCGCGATGTGCGTCCCATTTGTTCAACACTCTGCTATTTTGCGACTTTTATCCGGTGCTCTGGCCCATTGACCTTCCTTTTTTGCCCGGCGATTACCTACATGCCGGCGGGCGTGGTCTTGACGCAATCAAATGAACGACCATTTAATTCTTTGGTGGGCCGGATCGCTGGTGTCACCGCCGCCGAGACGCGGGAGCGGCTGCTGCTCGCCGCCGTCGACGTGTTCGCCCGGCGCGGGTACGACGGCACGCGCGTGGCGGACATCGCCGCGGCGGCCGGTGTGAGCAACGGCGCCCTGTACGCGCACTTCGGCTCGAAGGCCGAGCTGATCGTGGCCGCGCTGCGCGCCCACGGGCCGCGGCTGCTGGCCGACATGCTGGCCGCCGACCCCGGCCTGCCGGTCGCGGAGCTGTTCGTCGCCGTGGGCCGCCGGCTCCCGTGCCGTCCCGACGCCCGCGGCTCCCTGATCGCCGAGGCGCTGGTCGCGGCCCGCCGCGACGAGGACGTCGCCCGCCCGATGCACGACTACGTCGGCGAGCGGGCCGGCTGGCTCGCCGGGCTCGTGCGCGCCGCCCAGGACGACGGCCAGATCGATCCGGCGCTCTCACCCGGCGCCGTCGCCCACCTGTGCCTCCTGCTCGCGATGGGCAGCGCGCTGCTCACCCCGGACTTGCACGCCGTCGGTGACGAGGAGTGGACCGCCCTGCTGACCCGCCTCGTCGCCGCCATCGCCCCGACCGACCCGACTTCGCGGACGCCACCGAAACAAGGGGAACACCAGTGAAAGTGCAGATCGATCCCGCGCGCTGCCAGGGACACGGCCGCTGCTACGACCTGTCGCCCGACCTGTTCACCGAGGACGACGAGGGTTACGGCCAGGTCGCCGGCGACGGCCTCGTGCCGCCGGGTGGCGAGCGCGCTGCGCGGGTCGCGGCCTCCAACTGCCCGGAGAAGGCGATCGTCCTCGCCGAGGAGGCCTGAGATGACCGTCGACGATCGCTTCGTCCGCGACTTCCGGGAGGGGGAGGAGCAGCCCCTCGGTGTGCGCAGCGAGATCATCACCGGCCCGGTCTCCGACTGGACGACCGACTTCTCCCACATGGAGCCCGAGTGGGCCGCCGATCCGTACCCCATCCAGGACGATCTGCGGGCGCGCTGCCCGATCGCGCGTACGGAGAGGTTCGGCGGCGGGTGGCTGCCGACGCGATACGAGGACGTCGCGGCGATCGCGTACGACACCGAGCGCTTCTCCTCCCGGGCGGTCGTCATGAGCAACTACCGGCCGCCCCTCGAGATCGCGCCGGTGGGGGCCGTGCCGCCGATCTCCTCCGACCCGCCGTTCCACCACGACGCGCGCAAGCTGCTGCTCCCGGCGTTCACCAAGAAGGAGGTGGCGAAGCGGGAGGAGGCCGCGCGGGCGTTCTGCCACTCGCTGATCGACGGGTTCGAGGGCGCGGAGATCGTCGACGCCGCCCGTGACTACGCGCAGCACATCCCGATGCGGGTCATCTCCGACATGCTGGGCTTCCCGCCCGAGGACGGGCCCAAATTCCGGGAGTTCGTCGAGCACGCGCTCGAAGGCGTCAACCTGCCGCCGGAGCAGCGGATGGCGAACATGGCGGAGCTGTTCGACTACCTGCTGGAGCAGATCCGCGACCACGTCGCCAATCCGCGCGACGACCTCACCACCTATCTGATCGACGCGGAGCTGTACGGCCGCAAGCTCGAACCCTCGCACGTGTCCGGCACGATGGCCCTGCTGCTCATCGCCGGGATCGACACGACGTGGAGCGCGATCGGCGCCTCGCTGTGGCACCTGGCCAAGACCCCGGCCGACCGCGAGCGCCTGGTCGCCGAGCCGGCCCTGCTGCCGACCGCGATGGAGGAGTTCCTCCGGGCGTACGCGCCGGTCACGATGGCGCGGCTGGTCAAGGAGGACATGCACTGGCGCGGCGTCGACATGAAGGCCGACGACTGGATCCTGCTGTCGTTCCCGGCCGCCAACCGTGATCCCGCGCAGTTCGACCGGGCCGACGAGGTGATCATCGATCGCGAGATCAACCGGCACGTGGCGTTCGGCCTCGGCATCCACCGCTGCGTCGGTTCCCATCTGGCCCGCATGGAGCTCCGGGTCGCGCTGGAGGTCTGGCTGGAGCGGCTCCCCGTGTTCGGCCTCGCCGACCCCTCGGCGGTGACCTGGGCCCCCGGTCAGGTGCGGGGACCGCGCACGCTTCCTCTCCGCATCGGCTGACCACCGCCGGGCGGCCCGGCCGTCGTCACGTCCCCGCGGCGGCGCGCGGCGACGGCGTACGCCTCCAGGGTGCGCCGGGCGGTGCGCGCCCAGCTGTAGCGCTCCCGCACGTACGCGGCTCCCCGCAGGGCGAGCCGGTCCGCCTCCCCGGCGTCGCCGAGGAGGCGCAGCAGGGCCGCGGCCAGCTCGCCGGGATCGTCGGCGGCGCAGCGGACGGCGCCGTCGCCGATGACCTCCGGCGAGTAGCCCGGCCCGACGACCACCGGGCGGGCCAGGGCCATCGCCTCGACCGCGACCAGGCCGAACGGCTCGTACACAGACGGGAAGACGCAGACGTCGGCGGCCAGGAAGTGCGCGAACACCTCGGCGGGGGCGAGGAAGCGGTTGCCGGCGACCACGTGCCCGCGGGTGTGCGTCCGCTCGATCAGCCGGGCCACCGTCTCGGCGTCGCCGGTCTGCGGGGCCGCGGCGCCGATCAGCACGAACCGCGCGTCGCCGTGCTCGGCGACGACCCGCGGCACCGCCCGGATCAGCGTGCCGACCCCCTTGTGCGGCGACGGCCGCCCCGCGAACACCACGAGCCGGCCCCGCCCGCCGGGCAGGTAGCGCCGCCGCACCTCCGCGCGTATCCGGTCGCGGTCGCCGCCGGGCAGCCCGGCCAGCCGCAGCAAATCGGGATCCTCGAAGCCGTGCGGCACGACGACCATCCGGTCCGCGGGCCAGCCGCGGGCGGCGAGGCCGTCGCGCATGCGGACGCTCGGCACGACGATCAGGCGCGCCGTCCTCGCCTGGGCCGTCTCCAGAAGGTCGAGGAGGACGGCGTACG
This sequence comes from Microbispora sp. CL1-1, assembly GCF_012034195.1. NCBI lineage: Bacteria > Bacillati > Actinomycetota > Actinomycetes > Streptosporangiales > Streptosporangiaceae > Microbispora > Microbispora sp. CL1-1. The sequence goes on along the minus strand of NZ_JAATEK010000015.1, from coordinate 55,567 downwards.
CCGACCGGCGCCCGGGATCGCAGGCGTTCATTTCGCGGGTGTGCACATGGAACACCACCGGCAGCCGCCCCAGCACACGGCACAGGATCCCGGCCACGCAGCCCATCCAGTCGTGCACGGCGACGACCGCCCCGGTCCGTCCCGCCTCGGCCGCCATGATCCGGGCGGCCGCCCGCACGTTGAACGCGAGCAGTCCCGCGATCCTGGCGAGCCGGCGTACGCCCGAGCCCTCGCGCCGGCCGTAACCGGGGGTGGGGAGGCGGTGCAGCGTGACGTCGCCCCGGCGTTCCGTCCGGGGCGCCGGGCCACGGCGGGCCATGGCGCCGAAGACCACGACCGGCGCCGCCGCATCCCGCAGGGCGTCCATGATCCGCTCGGCGTAGCGGCCCAGCCCGCCGACGACGTCGGGCGGGACCTCCGAGCAGACGGCGTAGACGCGGACGCCGGGGGAGACGTGATCGGCGGAGGGCATGGGCGCGAACCTAGCCGCTCACCCCGCGCCCGGCCAAGACGGCCCCGGAGACACCCCGGTCGTTCCGTTCGTGTGGGCGCGAGGGGAGGAAGGCCCACCGCACGGGGGTACGGCGGGCCGGGCCGGTCACGTGGCCCTGTTGTCGACCTCCAGCACGAGCCGCGCGAGCTCGAGCCGGTCGAGGTTGGGCGCGTACGCCGTCGCGTTGCCGAGGACGAGTGCCCCGGAGGGGGTCGTCAGGGTGAGCGGCGTCGCCTGGGACCAGAAGTTGTCCCACGCGTAGTCGTGCCGGAACACGCCGCGCGTCGTCGCCCCGCCCGTCTCGGTGATGTCGAGGAACCGGCTGATCACGTCGGTGTTGTACGGGTGACCGGTGTTCCTGTCGGCGTTGGCGTAGTGCGCCACGAGGACGTACTCGCCGGGGCCGAACCCGGCGGGCCTGGTGAGGGTGAGCGTGTTGCCCGCGCCGTTGCCGAGGTCGCCCACATAGGCGCCTCCGGAGGCGTTCGAGCCGCTCGTGGCCGGGACGGTGACCACGCGGGCCGTTCCGGCGAGTTGTGCCTGCTCGGCCTCGATCCGGTGGGCCGCGGCGTCCGCCTCCTCGGCCCTGACCGTGGTCAGGCCGCGCAGCCGCAGGCCGGCCGGGCCGCCCACCTCTACCACCGAGACGCCGGCCGGGAGATAGACGCGGGCCCGGGAGGCCGCCTCGCCCGGGCGGGTCGCCCGCACACCCGCGATCCGCCGCCCGTCGACGCGGACGTCGAGATCGCCCGCCCGGGCCGCCTTGTAGGAGAAGGTCAGGTCGTAGTAGCCGTCCTCGCTCACGGCGGCGAAGAACGTGGCCCGGGCGGTGCCGCCGAGCGTGACGGCGGGCCCCCTGCCCTCGCGGACGACGCCCGCGCCGCCGGACAGCCGGGCCTCGTCGGCCGGGTACGCCGCCCGCTCGGGGCCGGTGATCTCGGTGAGGTCGAACCTGTCGAGCGTGACGTCGCTGCCCGGCAGCGGGGTCGTGCCGTCGGTGCTGGTGCGCAGGGACAGCTCGTGCGTGCCCGCGGTCAGCTCGACCTCCACGTCGGTGCGGCCGCGGTAGGTCCAGCCGAGGTCGGCCGAATACTGCACGATCCGGTCGAGCTTCCCGTCCACGAACAGCGCGTGCCTGCCGGGGGCCTTGTTCGCGCCCTGGAAGATCCCCAGCCGGTAGCGGCCGTCGCGCGGCACGGTCACCGGGAACGTGACGGCGGAGCGGGCCGTGTTCATGGAGCCGACGTCCCGCTTGCCGGAGGTCGCGTAGAGCTGCGGGTCGGCCGTGGTGTCCTGGTCGTACGCCTGGGCCGAGGTGAGCGTGGCCGACTCGGCCTCCACCGAGACGCTCCACGGCGCGTCGGCCGCGGGCGCCCCGCCGCTCGACGGGACGATCGTGACCCGGTAGGCGGCCATCACGTCGCCGCCCGGCAGGTCCACCCGCAGTGTGCCGTCGTGCAGGGTGGTCCGGGTGGCCGCGACGACCGGCGGCTGCGTCGCGTCTCCCTCATATCCGGTCCACGTCGTCCTGGACACGACGACGTCGACCTGCCTGCCGAAGACCGCCGGGTCGAGCCCGGAGACGTCGAGCCGGACCGGCGCGGCGCCGCCGCCGACCAGCACGGTGCCCCGCCGTACGGAGGGGTCGACGGCCGCGAGGGCCTGCACCGTGTCGGGGACGTCCGGCCGCGGCGGGGTCACCTTCACCGTCTGCCCGGTCAGGTCCGCGTACCACTTGAGCAGCCACCACGCGCCGTTGGCCTGGCGGGTGCGCACGGCGTGGTCGGACAGGTTGCCGGCGTAGGTCCAGAACGCCATGTCGGCGTCCACCTTGGTGTCCTCGAACATGGCGATCCACTGGATCATCTGGCCGGGCACGGACATGTCACGCCGGTTGCCGTACTCGTCGATGTTGATCGGCAGCGGGCCGATGCCGAGGTCGCGCTCCATCTGCCGGTAGTCCGCGTAGTGGCCCCGGTAGGCGGCGAGGCTGCCGTGCGACAGCTCGTGCCAGGCCATGATGTCCGGCAGGCAGCTCCTGCCGCCGCATGCGGTGTCCCTGGCCCAGGTGAGGAAGTCGCGCAGGCGGCCGGGGTTGTAGCGGGCCTCGTTGGGGCCGACGATGCGGGCGCCGGGGTCGATGGAGCGGATGCGCTCGACGACCGCCTTCCAGTCGGCGAAGAACTTCTGCTTCATCGTGGACCAGTTCTGATACCAGATGCCGTCGGGCTCGTTGAACGGCACCCACACGAACCTGTCCTTGTCCCGCGGGCGCTCCGCGACGACCTTGCGCACCATCGCGTCGACCTTGGCGAGGTAGTCGTCGATGCCGAGGTTCTCATAGGGCCACTTGCTGTAGACGTCCTGCATGTAGACGACGATCTCCTCCCCGCCCGCGGCGAAGAATCCGTCCGCGATCTTGAGCGCGTCGCCGTTGGGATGCTGGTCGCCGTCCGGGGCCTTCTGGGCGACCGTACGCGGCCGGGCACCGGCGATCAGGGGGTCTCCCGGGACTCCGGGGTCGGACAGGCCGTACAGCATGCCGGTCGCGCCGCCGTGAACCGGCCCGGTGCGCTGTGCGAAGTCCACCGCGACGACGTCGGCGGCGGCGGCGGTGTCGGTGACGGTTCCAGCGGCGGTTCCGGCGGCGGTTCCGGCGGCGGTTCCGGCGGCGGTTCCGGGGGCGGTTTCGGCGGCGGTTCCGGGGGCGGTTTCGGCGGCGGTGTCCGCGCCCGCCGGTCCGGCGACGGGCCCGGTGCTCAGGGCCGCGGCGGCGAGGGCCGTGGTCACGGCCGTCACGCGGGCACGCCGGAATGACCTTTGTCGGTGCATGGGTGTCCTCTCCTGTCACCGGGACGCGCGGGCGCCCCGGAGGGGGTGATACGGCGGGGGTGGTACGGCGGGCTCGGCGGGCACCGCCGGGAGGCGAAAACAGCGCCGGCCGTGGCCGGCCGGAGGCGCTCACGTGATGGCGCTCACTTCACGGCGCCGCTGGTGATGCCGGAAATGATCTTGCGTTGGGCGACGGCGAAGACCACGACGAGCGGCAGGCTCATGAGGATTACGTAGGCGAAGATGAGGTGCCAGTTGTTGAGATACAGCCCCGCGCCGGCGACGCGGAAGAGGTTGAGCGGCAGGGTGTCGAGGCGGCCGCCCACCACGAAGAAGGCGTAGAAGACGTCGTTCCAGACGTAGAGGCAGACGAGGATCGTGGCGGTGGCCAGCACCGGCCGCAGCAGCGGCAGCACGACGTGGAAGAAGACGCGCACCGGCCCCGCCCCGTCGATCTGGGCGGCCTCCTCCAGCGAGACGGGGATGGTGCGGACGAAACCGGTGACGAAGAAGATCACGGTGGACATGTAGATGCCCATGTAGACGCCGATCATCCCGACGGCGCTGCCGGCGAGGCCGAGCTGGCGCAGCAGCAGCACGACCGTGACCACCGCAGGGGGCAGGATGATGCCGCTGATGGCCAGCGCGTACAGGACGGCGTTGAGCCGGGTGGCGCGCCGGGCGAGGATCCAGGACGCCATCGACCCGAAGATCAGGACGCCGATCACGGCGGGCACCACGACGAGGAGGCTGCCGAAGAACGCCGCGGGCACCTCGCCCTCGCGCCACACCTCGCCCAGGTTCTCCAGCAGGTGCCAGTGGGCGGGCGGGGTGAGGTTCGGGATGAGGGCCTCGCCCCGCGACTTGCCCGCGGTCGCCACGACGAGCCACAGCGGGATGCCGATGGTGACCAGTGCGAGCGCCGTGGCGGCGAACGGCTGCAGGCGGGTCGCGAACGAGACACGCCCGGAGGCGGCGGGGCTGCGGCGGGCAGGGATCTGGCGGGCAGGATTCTGGCGGGCAGGGCTGCGGCGGGCGGGGGAGTGCGGCGTCACAGGATCTCCTCGCGCTTGCGCAGGATGCGGATGACGGGGAAGGCCATGAGCGACACGAGCAGGAACAGCACCAGGCTCATGGTCGTGGCCTGGGCGAACAGGCCCTGCCCGAAGGTCCGGTAGATGAAGATGTTGAGGATCTCGGTCGTCCGGGCCGGGCCGCCGCCGGTGGTGGCCTGCACGATGTCGAAGCCGTTCATGGAGCCGAGCAGGGCGGTGGCGACGTTGAACGTGATCGCGGGGGCGAGCAGCGGGAAGCGCAGCCGCCGGAACGCGTGCCAGCGCGAGGCGCCGTCGATGCGGGACGCCTCCATGATCTCCTCCGGTATCGTCTTGAGCCCGGCCAGATAGATGAGCATCGACAGGCCCATCCACTTCCACGCGTGGACGACGGCGACCGCGACGATGGTCCATCGGGTGTCGCCGAGCCAGGCGTAGTCCACGTCGTGCCGGACGAGCTGCGACAGGAGCTGGTTGAGGCTGCCCTCGGGCTTGAGCAGCGCCTGGAAGACGTAGCCGACGGCCAGGGCCGACATCAGCACCGGGATGAGGAAGAAGACCCGCAGCGTGCGGTTGACCCAGGTGTCCCGTTCGAGCAGGAGAGCCAGGCCCAGCCCGAAGAGGTTCTGGAAGACCGCCACGAGCACGGCGTAGACGACGGTGATGCGCAGCGCGGAGAACAGCGTGCCGCTGGAGGCGAGGTCGGCGAAGTTGTCGAACCCGACCGGTCGGATGGCGCTCTTGAAGCCCGACCAGTCGGTGAACGCGTAGACGAAGTTGAACGCGGTCGGCAGGAAGAAGAACACCAGCAGGATCGCGAGCGCCGGGGCCATGAACCACATCGGGTGGGTCCGGTCCGGCCTGCGGCGGGTGCGGCCGGCGGGACCGCGCGGGGCGGGCGGCGGCGCGAGCGGCCGGTCCGGGACGGGGGTGTCCGTGGCAGTCAGCATGGCATGTCCTCAGGTGCCGGGCGCGGAGAGGCGGGCGAGCCGCGGTCTCCGCGCCCTGTCGATAGACCTGTCGTTGAACCTGTCAATGAACCTGGCGATAACCTGGCGGTGGGCGCGGGTCGTCGGGCGGGTGTGGATCGGGCGGGTGTCCTTTACGGGTGTCCTCGGGCGGGTGTTCTCGTGGGTCAGAAACCGGCCGCGCCGGCGGCCTTGGCGAGCTGGGCGAACTGCTCCTGGGTGGCGGAGGCCACCTGCTCGGGCGTCATGGTGCCGGTGATCATGTCGGCGAGGTTGATGTACAGGTCCGGGTTGGCCACGGCGAGCGCCTGCATGGAGCCGACGGCCTCGCCGAGGGAGTCGTGCACCTGTTGCAGCGCCTTGGGCACCGAGGCCGGGCTCGGCACGTCGGTCTCCAGGGACACGGTGTTGCGGTCGGCGACGAAGTCCTTGTAGCCGGGGCCCATCCAGTACGAAAGGAGCTGGCGCGCGGCGGCCTCGCGTTTGGCGTCACCGGTCTTGAACGCCACGAGGGCGTTGGACTGGTCGGGGATGAAGGTGCCGACGTTGCCGCTGGGGGAGATCGGGAAGAAGCCGATCCTCTTGTCGAGCGTGGCGGTGTCGGCGGTCGCCTGGAGCTGGCCGAAGAACGAGTTGACCTGCACGACCATGGCCGCCTTGCCGTCGAGCAGGGCCTTGCCCTGGTCTTCGAACGTGGCGGTCTTGATGTCCTTGTTGAACAGCCCCTCGTCGATCAGCGACTTGTACTTCTTGATCGCGTCGAGCACGACCGGGCTGGAGAACGTCTCCTCACCCTTGTTGATCTTGTCCCAGAGCCCGTCCCTGGCGGCGTCGGCGAGCTGCACCTGGACCCACCACTGCGTGGCCCACCGGTCGCCGGCCATCTCGTAGAAGGGGGTGACGCCCTTGGCCTTGAGCGTGCGGCCGAGCTCGATCATCTCGTCGAAGTTCTTCGGGGTCTCGGTGATCCCGTTGGCCGCGAAGACCTCCTTGTTGTAGTAGACGCCTTCGACGGCCGGGCTGGTGATGAGGGCGGCGTACCGCGTGCCGTCCAGGATCCCGGTGATGTCCTTGAGCTGCGGCGCGAGCTTCGACAGCCAGGGGGCCTGGTCCAGCGGCTGCAGGTTGGCCCTGGCGTTGACGGCCGTGAGCATGGACGCGGTCGGCTGCCAGAACGCCAGGTCGGGCTTGTCCCCGGTGGCGACCTTGGTCTGCACGCCCTGCTCGTACGGGTCGGGGATGGTGACGATGTCGACCTTCGCGCCGGTGGCCTTGCCGAACGCGTCGACGACCTGCTTGGGCACGGTGTTGCTGTTCTGCGCGGCCCAGATCGTCAGGGTGACGCCGTCCAGCCTGGCCGTCGGCTCGGGCCAGGTGACTGCGGCCGAACCGCCCGCGGTGCCGCCGGCCTGCGCGGCGGAGTCCGCAGAGGGGTCCACGGAGGGGTCCACGGAGGGGTCGCTGCAGGCCGCGGCCCCCGCGGCGAGGGCGGCGACGACCGCCAGGGTCTGCCATTTCTTCATGGGTCGATCTCTCTTCCGGGGGCGCCCGGACCGCAGGCCCGGGATTTCAGAGCAGGGGGGATGAAACGGGCGAGGATGACGAGACGGGTGAAATACGCAATATTCGGGCGGAAGGGCCGGAAACCGGCTTGGTGAGGGTGAGCCGGCCCCGCTCCTGGTCCCACTCCACGTCCCAGGCGGGCAGATGGCGGGGATAGACGACCTCGACGTCCACCCGGCGTCCGGCGAGGTGCGGGAGGGACAGCGAGGCCGCCGCCGGCTCGTCCGTACGGCACCAGACCCCGGCGTACGTGTGACCGGGGGTGACGAGCCCGAGGCTGAGCCAGGGGTCGGCCCAGCCCGGGAGACCCAGCGGCCAGACGGGTGCGGCCTCGGCCAGGCCGGCGCGGATGCCCCGGTAGGCGGTGACGGCCGCCCTGACCGACTCGCGCTGCGCGGCGGTCATGGTGGGCAGGTGGCCGGACAGGTAGAGACGGCCCAGCATGCCGGTGCACAGGCTGTAGGCGACCCGCTCGTCGTCCATGTCCGGCTGGGGGTAGGCCCAGCTCGCGGACTGCTCCGGCAGCACGGACAGGGGAGCGGCCACCGCGATCGGCGGATACCGCAGGGGGTCCTGCTGGTCGCTGGTCGACTGGAGCTGCATCCGCGACAGCAGGGCGTAGTCCATGCGCATCGCGCCGGAGGCGCAGTTCTCCAGGATCAGGCCGGGATGACGGTCGAGGACCGCCTCCAGCCACGCCAGATGGGCCCGGTTGCAGGCGAGCAGCCCCGCGCCCGGGCTGACGGCGTGCACGTCGGTGCCCGCGCCGGGGTCGATGTTGTAGTCGAGCTTGAAGTAGCCCACGCCGAGCTGCTCCACGAGCCGGTCGACGACCTCGTCGAGGTGGGCGACGGCGGCCGGATGCCGCAGGTCGAGGTGATAGCGGCCGTGCTCGACGATCCTCGTGCCGCCGCGCTGCAGGAACGCCTCGGCGGGCAGCTTGTCGGCCATCGGGCTGCGCACGCCGATCACCTCGGGCTCCAGCCAGAGCCCCGGGATCATGCCACGCTCGCGGATGCGGCCGAGGACCTCCTCGATGCCCCGGGGGAACCGCGTCTGGGACGGCTGCCACTCGCCCACGCTGTCCCACCAGTCGCCGTCGTCGTCGTACCAGCCGGCGTCGATGCAGAACACCTCGGCGCCCGCCTCGGCGGCGGCGTCGATCAGCGGGAGCAGCTTCGCGGTCGTCGGGTCGCCCATGAGGGTGTTCATGTAGTCGTTGAACACCACGGGCAGGCGGGTCCGGTCCGGATGAGGGCGCAGCAGCGCGCGGCGGTGGGCGGTCAGCGCGGCGGCCGCGCCATGCAGTCCGTCATAGACACCCTGTAGTTCGTCATAGGCACCCTGCAGGCCGTCATAGGCACCCTGCAGGCCGTCATAGGCACCGTGCGGTCCGCCGGAGGAGACGGTGACCGACGCCGGGACCGTGGTGAACGACTCGCCGGGGGCGAGGACGGTGTGCCACTGGTGGTCGATGTCGGTGGGGCCGAGCAACGCGACGTAGACGCCGTCCCTGCGCTCGCCGATCTCCCACCGCCACGGGCCGTTGTGCTCGATCTGCCACAGCCAGGCCCGGCCCGAGTGCGGGTCGAGCAGGCCCGCCGTGGGCAGGTGCTGCCCGGTCGACCAGGCGCCCGTGCTGGTGACGGCCAGGCGGCCCCGGCCGTCCTGGCCGTGCAGCGGCAGGTTGAGGTCGGCCATCTCCTCACGTAGCGGGCGTACGCGCCAGCGGCTCTCGCCGAGCCACTCGCTGTCGGCGCGTACGACCTGCAGCCCGTCGGCCGAGCCGGCCGGGAACCCGGCGGCGAACGAGGTCACGCCCAGCACCACCGCCTCCCGGACGCCCCGGTTGGTGATCGTCGTCCAGGACCGTACGGCCGGCACGCCCTCGGCCGAGCGCAGGTGCGCGTGCGCCTCCAGACCGGTGTGCTCGTCGCGGAGGGTGATCCGCAGCTCGTGCCACCGCCCGTCGCGGGCCTGCTCGGCCCCGACGTAGGTGAAGCGGCGGCCCACGGCGGTGTCGGAGAAGCGGTGGGAGGCCCGTGCGCGGCCCTGTCCAGCCAGCAGCACCTCCACGAGCGGCTGGGCGGGCGGCCTCGGCCCCGGGTCGCCCGCGCCCAGCTCGCGGATGCTCACCACACCGTCGGGTGATATGGCGATCACCACCCGCAGTGCCGAGTGCCCCCACACCAGGCTGGTCTCGGTGTGCCGTGCGTTCACCTGCGTCTCCTGACGATCGCGCCGGGTTCTCCGGAGGTCATTGCGGCGTGCGGGCGACGGCCCCTCGCGGGGAGAACGGCGGCGGGCGAGCCCTTCCCCTGTATGCGTGTGACCGGTCACATCCGCACGAATGCGAGTGTGACCGGTCACATCAGTAAGGGGAAGGGCCCGTTACGGTGTTGTTAACAACATCCGGCGACGCGCCCGGGCCGATCGTCAGCGCCACCTCGGCGGCGGGCTGCGCGAGGGCGCAGCGGCGGGCGACGCGAGGGCGCGGCCGTGGGGCACCGCCCCGTGAACCCGGCTTACCCGCGCGGGGGCGCCGTCGACTCGCGCACCACCAGCCGCGGCGGCGTCAGCGACACGGCAGGCTGCGGCTCCCCGGCGAGCTCGGCCAGCACCGCCGCCACCGTGGCGCGGCCCAGCCCGGCGAAGTCCATCTCCACCGTCGTGAGCGCCGGCGTCCAGTACGCCGAGCCGGGCACCCCGTCGAAGCCCACGATGCTCACGTCACCCGGCACGTCCTTGCCCGCCTCGAACAGGGCGCGGCGCACCGCCAGCGCGATGTCGTCGTTGCCGCACAGGATCGCGGTAACGCCGGGGTCGGCGGCCAGCGCCCGCCCCGCCTCGTACGCCGACCGCACGTCCCAGCCGGCCGGGACCACCGGGGGGACGGCCGCCCCGGCCTCGTCCAGCGCACGACGCCAGCCCGCGAGACGTCCGTTGTGCTCCGACTCCGACGGGATGGCCACGTGGTGGACGGTCCGGTGCCCGAGAGCCAGCAGGTGGCGCGTCGCCTCGGCCGACGCCTGCTGCTCGTCGAGGCAGATCGCCGGGCGGCCGACCACGGGCACGCCGGGCTCGATCGCCGCCGCGGCGGGCAGCGACTCGGGGAGCGCGCGCAGCACGGCGATGCCGGCCGCGTCGAACGCGATCACGATCACACCCCCGGCGCTCGGATCGCTGACGTAGTCGGCGGCGTTGCGGACGTCGCTCTCCCGGTCGGACTCGACCACTCGCACCCCGACGGCCAGGCCCTCGACCCGGGCCGCCTCCTCGATGCCCTGCAGCGTCGAGGCGTAGCCGTACAGCATGGTGTCGGAGGTGACCACCGTCACGCCCCGCGCCCGCCCCGACCCCAGCGCCCGGGCCACCCGGTTGGGCCTATACCGCAGCCGTTCGATGACCTCCATGACGGTCCGCCGCGTCTCGGCGCTCACCTTGGGCGAGGCGTTGAGCACCCGGGACACCGTCTGGCGGGACACGCCGGCCGCCGCCGCGACGTCGCGGATGCTCGGCACCGGCTCCCGGCCGGGACGCGGCGCGGGCACCTCGACAGGGGTTTCGTTCACGCCCCCATCGTGATCGGTGGGGCGAGCCGGGGTCAAAACCGCCGCGACCGAGCGATCACACGTCCCCGGTCCGTACGACGGCCGCGGACGCCGGTAGTCTCGGCGCGTGCGGCACGAGTCACCGGACAGCGGTGCGGACCTGCGCCGGCATCTGCCGGACGGCGGGACCCGGCCCGGCCACCGGCTGCGGTTCGGCTCCGGCGCCGCGGGCATCGAGCGGCTTGAGGCGTGTCTCGACGGCGAGGGATTCTCCACGCACCGCCACGACACGTACGCGATCGGGATGACGCTGCGGGGCGTGCAGACGTTCCGCTATCGCGGTGAGCAGCGGCACTGCCTGCCGGGGGATTGGCACGTCCTGCACCCCGACGAGCCGCACGACGGCGTGGCGGGCACCGACGAGGGGTTCGGCTACCGGATCATCTACCTCGACCCCGCCCTGGTCCAGGAGGCGCTGGGCGGGGCGCCGCTGCCGTTCGTCGCCGACCCCGTGATCGCGCGGCGCGACGCCGATCCCGCGCTCGCCGCGTGGCTGCGCGACATCGACGACCCGCTGGACGAGGCCGAACGGCTGACGCTCACGCTCCGGGTGGTCCGCACGCTCGTACGTCACTCCTCCGCGAGGCCGGGCAGGCGGGCTCCGCTGGCGCTGGAGGCGCTGACCCGGGTGCGCGACCTGATCGCCGACGACCCGACGACGCGGCACACGCTCGCGGAGTTCGAGCAGGTCTCGGGCCTCGACCGGTGGACGGTCGCGCGGCAGTTCCGTGAGGCGTTCGGCACCAGCCCGACACGCTTCCGCACGATGCGGCAACTCGACCTGGCCCGGCGGCTGCTGCGCGACGGCGCGCCCCTGGCCGAGGCGGCCCAGCTCGCCGGGTTCGCCGACCAGGCCCACATGTCGCGCATGTTCAAGCGGGCCTACGGCCTCACGCCCGCGAAGTGGACCGCCGCGCTCGCCTGACGATCGGCGCCGTACTCCATCGGCTGGGTGCGTTGCGCGGTTCGTGCCGGCGATCATCTCCAGCGTCGGCTTCTGAGCCCAGGTGGCATGTGTCGGCCTTCCGGGCCGTCACTGGGCGAGGACGTAGCCTCCCACCGAGGACGGGATGACGAAGGAGTCGAGCCTGCGCAGCCGGTGCGTGGTGCGGTTCACCCGATACCAGGTGTGCGTCCTGCGCAGGTCGCCGTTCACGTGACGATCGGAGCGGGTCAGCACGTCGAGATGGCCCGCCCTGTCCCAGCGGGCCGCCAGGGCGGTCTCGCCCTTGTGAAGCCGGATGGGGATGCTGCTCTTCTTCGCGGTGGCGAGGTTGCGGGTGACGACCACGTTCTTCACCGAACCGCCGGTCTTCGTCCACTTCGGGGAGGCCACGGTGACGCCGTCGGGGCCGAGATCACCCCGCATGTAGACGGACCGCCGTAACGTCACCGACCACGTGCCGGTCGCGTAGAGCACCGCTCTCCGGTTGTCGCCCGCCATCATGCGCTTGCCGTCCGGGCTGAAGTCCCAGGTCTGGTATCCCCTCGGCAGGCTGAACACCTTCCCCGTAGTCGTGTCCGCGACGCGATTCACCTCCCATTCGGAGGCGTTCACCCCGCGCATGCCGAGGAACCGGCCGCCAGGGGAGAGGGTGAGCGCGTCCATCCGGAGGTCGTCCGGCCACGTGACGGTGGGCACCTCGCGCGTCTTGCCGGTGGCGGCCGCCCAGATCGTGAGCACGCCGTCCTTGCCCGCGAAGTACGCGGCGTGGGCGCCGTCCTGGGAGACGGCGACGACGCCGGCGACGGTGTACTCGCCGGGTGCCACGGTCCTGCGGGCGCCGGGGAGCGCGACGACGCGGCCGTCGCTCAGCCAGAGCTTCAACGGGCCGCAGGGCTGGCGGCCGCCGTCGGATTGGAGACAGGACCCGAGACCCGCATAGCGGATCACGGGCGGGGCCGTCGCGGCCTCGGCCTGGGGGATGATCATGAACGTCGCGCCGGCCACCACGGCGGCCGGCGCTATTCGAGACAGCATCCCGACATCTTCGCACGATGCCGACATCAAGGATGGTGGTCGCGTCCTGTCAGGACGGGCACTCAGAGCCCGCCGTCGACGTTGAGCACGGCGCCGGTGACATACGACGCCTGGTCCGACAGCAGCCAGGCGACCGCCTCGGCGATCTCCTCCGGCCTGCCCGGACGCCCCATCGGGATGCGGGCCGCCACCCGCTCCGCCCGCCCCGGCTCTCCGGAACGGGCGTGGATCGTGGTGTCGATCGTCCCCGGCGCGACGGCGTTGACCCGGATGCCGGCCGGGGCGAGCTCCCGGGCCAGGCCCACGGTCAGCGTCTCGACCGCAGCCTTGGTCGCGGCGTAGGCGACGTACTCGTGCGGCGAGCCCGTGCGCGCCGCGACCGAGGAGACGTTCACGATCACCCTCCCGGACGACGACGCGGACGACGACGCGGACGCGGACGCAGACGCGGTCCAGCGCCGCGCCGCCTCCCGGCACAGCCGCACGGGCGCCACCAGGTTCACGTCGACGACCCGCCGCAGGTCGGCGTCGGTCAGACCGGTGAACGGCCCGATCCTGGTGGTCACCCCCGCGTTGTTGACCAGGCCGGTGACCTCCCCGGCCGCCTCGGCCAGCTCGAACAGCCGCTCCGGCGCGTCCTCCCCGGTCACGTCGAGCCGTACGCCGCGGACGAGGGCGCCGTCGCGGCCGAGCTCGTCCTCCAGCGCCTTGGCGTCCGTGTCGGAGCCGGAGTGGGTGAAGACGACGCCGAACCCGTCCGCGCACAGGCGGCGCACCGTGCTGCGGCCGATCCCGCGCGTCCCTCCGGTGACGATGACGACCGGGTGAGAGGTCATCGGCGTGCTCCTTCCCCGTCCGTCCTGGCCTCGATCGCGTGGACGACGGCGGCCATGTCCAGGTCGGCGTGGCCCAGCGCGAGGGTCTCGCCAAAGAGGCTATGGCAGACGTCCAGCAGCGGTGAGGCGATGCCGGCCCCACGGGCCGCCTCGGCGATGAGCCGGTTGTTCTTCAGCACGTCGGCGATGGCGGCCTGGGGGGCGAAGTCGCGCCCGGCCAGCTTGACCGCCTTCACCCGCGAGATGTCGCTCGCCATCTGGCCCGAGTTGAGCACGTCGACGAGCAGCTCGATGTCGAGGCCCTGGCGCTCGCCGAAGTGCAGCGACTCCGCGAGGCCGGTGACCGTGGTGATCAGGAAGATGTTGACCGCGAGCTTGGTCAGCAGCGCCTTGGGCGCGGGCCCGCACACCACCGTCTTGACGCACATCGGCTTCAGCAGCGGGCGGACCTCTTCAACGGCGTCCGGGCGGCCGGCGAGCATCGCCACCAGCCGCCCCTGCTCGGCCGGCACCCGGGAGCCGGAGATCGGCGCCTCGACGTAGCGGCCCCCGGCCGCGAGCACGTCGGTCTCCAGCTCCGCGGAGTAGGCGGGTGAGGTCGTGCCCATGTGCACCACGATCCGGCCGGCGACGTTGCGGGCGAAGGCGGGCGTGCCCCGCTCCAGCACCGCGTCGATCGCGGCCTCGTCGGCCAGCATGAGGATCACCACCCGCGCCCGCCGGAACACCTCGGCCGCGCTGCCCGCAACCCGCGCGCCCGCGGCGCGCAGCGGCTCGGCCCTGGCGGCCGTACGGTTCCACACCACGAGGGGGGTTCCCGCCCGGGCCAGGTTGAGCGCCATGGGCTGACCCATGATCCCGAGACCGACGAAGCCCACGTCCATCCGTTCGCCTCCCTGCGTACGTCCCGTGCCGCGGCGGCGGCACGCCGGGGACCGTTGTAGGCGACGGCGCGGCGGAGGTCTTGAACGATTGTGCCGCCCTCGCCGTCGCCGCCGCTGTCGTCGTCGCCGTTGCCGTCGCTGTCGTCACGCAGCGGCCGGCTCGCGCCGGCTCAGCGCCTCGTAGACGAGGGTTGCGGCGGCCACGACGGCGACGACGGCGCCGTAGACCAGCGAGGTGCCCCGCAGGCCCTGCGTGGTGATGGCGACCCCGGCGACCAGCGCCGGGATGCTGAACGCCAGATAGCTCACCACGTAGATCGCCGAGATCAGCGCGGCCCGCTCGTGCGGCGCCGCGAGCTGGCTGACCGTCCGGAAGGCGCCGAGGTACGCCGGCCCCCACCCGGCGCCCGCGACGAGCGCCGCCACGACGAAGAGGGGCAGCGACGACGACGCCACGGCGACGATCAGCAGGATCGTCCCGAGGAGGAGCAGCACCGTTCCCTCGCGCTGGAGGCGCTCCGGCGCGCGATTCCTGAGCAGCACCGACACGAGCGCCGAGACCGCGGCGAGCGCGCCGAGGACGAGGCCGATCGCCGCGTGGTTGTGCTCGCCGAACACCGCGCCGAGCAGCGACGCCCCGACGGAGAAGATCAGGCCGCCGAGCATCCAGGTGGAGAGCATGACCGGGACCGCGCGCAGGAACGCGCGTCTGGCCGGCGCGGGGACGAGCACCCTCGGGCGCAGCGTGGCGGCGGCGCCGGGAGTCCGCTCGACGGTCTCGGGAAGCACGGCCGTCGCGATCGCGAGGACGACGAACGCCGCCGTGAGAATCACGAAGATCAGCCGGGTGGGGTGCGGCGCGTACTCGATCAGCACCCCGCTCCCGACCGTGCCGATGCTCAGGCCCGCGGTGGTGGCCGCGCCGTTGATGAGCGATCCCAGCCGCGAGCCGTCGGCGGGTTGCAGGTCGAGCAGGTACGCACCGACCACACCGATCGCGGCGCCGGTCGCGAGGCCCTGGACGACGCGGGCGGCGACAAGGGCGGCTACGCCGTTCGCGCCGAGGAAGACGGCCATCGCGGCCGCCTCGGCGACCAGCGCCACGGCGAGGACCGGGCGGCGGCCGAGGAAGTCGGACAGCCGCCCCACGGTGAGCAGGCTGACCAGCAGCGCGAGCACGTAGACGGCGAAGATCGCCGTCAGCGTGAGGGCGCTGAAGCCGAACTCGGCCTGATAGACGGGATAAAGGGGGCTCGGCGCGCTCGAAGCGGACAGCAGAATGGCCGTGGTGCCCGCCACCAGCCAGAAGGCCGCCGCGCGCGGCAGGGCCGGGAGGCCGCGGCGTCTCACCGCCGGGGTGTCGAGGGCGTGCTGTCGTTCGTGCAGGCGACTTGTCATCGTGGCTCCGGCTATGGTTCGAAATAGTTCGAACGGTTGTAACCGCCGCGCCCCGGATTTAGTTCCAAAAATCTCGAAATGTTGGGAATGTGAGCTCCCTCACACCGAGCCGGGTCAGGCCCGTGATGCGACGTACATCGTAGGCGGCGATGACCCGGTCGGCGGCCCTCGCGCCCGCCCCTGCCGACTCCGGCCGGCTCCCGCGACCGTCAGGACAGCAGCTCGTTGATCTTGTCGCGGGCGACCGTGGCGAGCACGCCCGCCTTGTGCGGCTGGCCGCGCAGGAACGCCTCGGTGAAGTGCTTGGCCTGCTCATACCTGACCTTGCCCGGCATGGGCGGCTCGTTGGGATTGACGTCGCAGTCCACCAGCGCCGGCCCGTCGTGCGCCAGTGCCTCCCGGATCGCGCCCGGCAGGTCCTTCGGGTCCTTGATCTTCGCGCCGTACGCCCCGCAGGCGCGGGCCCAGGCGGAGAAGTCGGCCTCGGGCCGCCGGTGCCGCACGGCGTACTCGGGGTAGCCGAGGATGATCTGCTCCCAGAGGATCTGCCCGTAGCTGTTGTTGTTGTTGACCACGACCTTGATGGGCAGGTCGTGCCGCACGGCCGTGAGGAAGTCGGCCATGAGCATGGCGAACCCGCCGTCGCCCACGAACGCGATCACCTGGCGGCCGGGGAAGGCGTGCTGCATCCCGATGGCGTACGGCAGGCCGGGGGCCATCGTGGCGAGGTTGCCCGACAGGTAGAACTCCCGTCCGTCGCGGATCGTCCAGTGCCGCGCGGCCCACGTCGCGATGGTCCCGGAGTCGCAGGTCAGGATGGCGTCGCCGGAGGCCGCCTCGTCGACGCAGCCCATGAGGTACTGCGGGGCGATCGGATCACGGCTCGGGTCCTCCAGCGCCCGCATGTCGCGCCGCCAGGCGTCCATCCTGCGCTGGTACTTCTCCAGAAACGACCGGTCCTTCGCCGGGCCGAGCATCGGCAGCAGCGCCCGCAGCGCGAGCCTGGCGTCGGCGGCGACCGGGGCCTCGGTCGGCCGCCGGATGCCGAGCAGGGCGGGATCGGCGTCGATCTGCACCACCCGGGCCTGCCCCTCGGGCGGCAGGTACTTCCCGTAGGGGAAGGACGTGCCGACCATCAGCAGCGTGTCGCACTCCTCCATGAGCTCCTCGCTCGGCGCGGTGCCGAGCAGGCCGAGCCCGCCGGTGGTGAGCGGGTGGTCGTCGGGCACCACGAACTTCCCGGGGAGGGTCTTCACGATCGGGCTGCCCAGCCTGTCGGCGACCGCCAGCACCTCCTCGCGGGCGTGCCGCGCGCCGACGCCGACGAGCATGGCGATCTTCCGGCCCTGCCGCAGCACCTCCGCCGCCCGCGCCAGGTCCTCCTCGACCGGCCGCAGCGGCGGGAGAGAGCAGGTCGTCAGGCTCGCGGGAGGGGTGCCGGGGCTGACGTGCCGGTAGGGGTCCTCGCTCGCGGGCGCCACCTGGATGTCGTTGGGGAAGGTCAGGTGCGACACCGTCCGCCTGGTCAGCGCGGCGCGCACCGCGAGGTCGACCACGCCGGGCATCTGCTGCGGGTTGGTGACCATCAGGTTGTAGGCGGCGAGGTCCTGATAGAGACGGTCGAGGTGGACCTCCTGCTGATAGTGGGTGCCCAGCACCGAGGTCTCCTGCATGCCGGTCAGGGCCAGCACGGGCACGTGGTCGAGCTTGGCGTCGTACAGGCCGTTCAGCAGGTGGATGGCGCCCGGTCCCGAGGTCGCGGCGCACACGCCGAGTCGGCCGGTCGCCTTCGCGTAGCCGGTCGCCATGAACGCGGCGGCCTCCTCGTGGTGCACCAGGATGAAGCGCAGCTTCTCCCGGTGCCGGCGGAACCCCTCCATCAGGCCGTTGATCCCGTCACCGGGGAGCCCGAAGATCGTGTCGACCCCCCACTCCACCAGCCGCCGGGCCAGGCTCTCACCCACGATCTCGGTCATGTCCGCCTCCGATTGCATTCGACCGTACGGGCGGGTTCCGCGGCGATCCCGTTCAGCGTTCCGCGACGGTCCCGGTCAGCGGGAGGCGGCACGGTGGCCGCACCACCAGCCGAGGGCGTACGCGGAGACGAGACCGGCGGCGACGGCCAGCCGCTTCGGGGACGACACGACCGACCTGACCTGCTTCAGGGCGCCCTTCGGATCGGCCACGGCACCCGCCACGCTGCCGATCGCCGACGTCAGGGTGTCGCCCGCGCGCTTCACCACGGTGCTCTGCACGTTCATGATCGACACCTCGTATGCGACACCTGCGTCATCGACACCTTCGTGATCGACACCTTCGTGATCCGGCATCGAACGGCTCGCCCGATGGGCCCTTCCCGGCACCCGTACGCGTAAACGACGCCGCAGGTCACGGGGATTTGGGGTGCGGCAGACCGGCGCATCACGTCGCCTCGCGACCGGTCTCGTCGGCCTGCCCGGCCTGCCCGGTTTTCACGGGGCCGGAGGGCAGCAGGAAGCTCGCCAGGAAGCTCACCCCCAGCAGGCCGACGATGACCCACAGGGCCTGCTCGCTCGAGCGGAGGAAGACCGCGACGGTGGCCGCCGTCTCCGTGGCGTTGCCTGCCAGCAGGCTGAAGAAGACGGTGCCGATGACGGCGATTCCCGCCGCGGAGCCGAGCTGCACCGTCGTGTTCACGACCCCGGAGGCCGAGCCCGCGTGGCGCGCGGAGACCCGGGCCAGGGCGATGTTCACGAGGGTCGCCGAGACGCAGGCCAGGCCGATGCCGGCGACGACCATGGCGGGAAGCAGATTCCAGGGGCTGAGGCCGGCGCCGTTGCGGTGCAGGGTGTAGATCATGCCGGCCACCGCGCCCCCCATCACGACGGAGCCGACGGCGACCACCAGGCGGCCGGCACGCGGGGCGAGCCGGGTGGCCGCCCCCGAGCCGATGATCACGCCGAACGCGAACGGGAGGAAGGTCAGGCCCGCGCGGAGCGGGGTGTAGCCGAGCGCGATCTGCAGGTGCAGCGTCAGGACGAAGAAAAAGCTGCCGCCGGTGAAGAAGACCAAGGCCACCACCAGGCCGGGAATGACGCCGCGCTCCCGGAACAGGCCGAGGTCGACGAGCGGGGAGTCGTCCCTGCGGGTCCTGCCCCGCTCGTACGCCACAAAGATGACCAGCAGGGGGAGAGCGGCCGCCATCGAGATGAAGGTCCACAGAGGCCGGCCGAGCTCGCGGCCCTGCACCAGTGGGTAGAACACCGCCACCAGGGCGAGCGTGATGAGCACGACGCCGACGAGATCGAGCCGGCGCGTGTGCTCGGCCCGGGACTCGGGCATGAGCGCGGCGGTGCCGAGGAAGGCGGCGGCACCGATCGGAACGTTGATCAGGAAGATGGTGCGCCAGTCCCAGCCGAAGAGGTCGGCGTCGATGAGCAGACCTCCCAGCAGCGGCCCGCTGACACCGGCGAGGGCCAGGACCATGCCGTACTGGCCGAGTGCCCGGGGACGCTCCGCGGCGCTGAAACCGACCTGGATGTAGGTCAGGACCTGCGGGATCATCACCGCGGCCAGCGCGCCCTGCAGGACGCGCGCGCCGATCAGGGTCTCGGGGCCCTGCGCGGCCCCCGCCAGCGCCGAGGCGATCGTGAAGCCCACGATGCCGGCGAGGAAGGTCTTCTTGCGGCCGAAGACGTCGCCGAGGCGGCCGCCGGTGATGAGCATGAGCGCGAAGGCCAGGGCATAGCCGGCCGCCACCCACTGCAGGTCGGCGTCGGTGGCCCGGAGGTCCTTCTGTATCTCCGGCAGGCCCACGGTGACGATGGTGTTGTCCACCAGGTCCATGAAGGCGGCGAGGAGAACGACAAGGAGCGCGGGCCACCGCCTGGCGCTCGGCCCTGCCTCGGGACCGGACGCTCGCGCGTCCTGTGACGTGACGGACATGGAACGACGCTCCTGACTGCCGGGGATCGAGGAGGGCCCCGGGATCCCGGCCGAAGTAGTCTCTTTTGCAGAGCAAGCAATTTACTTCACTGAGCTAAGTCTCTTAGGAGACTAAGAGAATTTGGAGGCGACGTCAATGGCGGAGGTCTCGCGTCCGGAGCTGCTCGTGTCGATCAGGGAGGCGGTGCGGGCCTACACGGCCAGGGCGGTCCTCTACAGTCAGGCGATCGCCGACCAGATGGGGCTGAACGCCACCGACGCCCGGTGTCTCGACATCCTGAGCAGGAAGGGGCCGATAACCGCCGGTCAGCTCGCCGAGCTCACCGGGTTGACCAGCGGCGCCGTCACCGGCGTGATCGACCGCTTGGAG
The DNA here is from genome assembly GCF_012034195.1 of Microbispora sp. CL1-1. NCBI lineage: Bacteria > Bacillati > Actinomycetota > Actinomycetes > Streptosporangiales > Streptosporangiaceae > Microbispora > Microbispora sp. CL1-1. The sequence continues at coordinate 35,652 of NZ_JAATEK010000015.1, read as the reverse complement.
AAGCCGGGGTACGTCCGCCGGGTCCGCGACGCCGGGGACCGGCGGAGAGTGATCATCGAGCCGATCCCGGAGCACGAACTGCCCATCAACGCCTCGATGGAGGCCGGCGTCAGGACGCTTGACGAGCTGCTGGAGGACTACAGCGACGAGCAGCTCGCGGTGATCCACGACTTTCTGCGCCGCTCGGTCGCCATGACCGAGCGCGCGACGGCGGGCGCGCGGGAGCGCCCGGGCCGATAGCGGTCAGAGGAGGCCGGCGGAGAGCCCGCTCATCCGGGATGACGACGGAGCAGGAGCATCGCGGCGTCGTCGGGGAAGGGGCCGCCGGCGTGGCGCAGCAGGTCGGCGCGCAGCCCGTCGAGGGCCACCTGGGGATCGGTGCCGCGCAGCAGATGGGCCCGCTCCGTGAGCGGGTAGAAGCGGCCCTGCCGGTCGCGGCACTCGATCACGCCGTCGGTGTAGAAGAGGATCTGGTCGCCCTCCTCGAACGGCACCCGGTGGGGCTTGGGCCGCGGCGAGCCGAGCCCGCCGAGCCCCAGCGGGAGGGCCTCCTCCTGCGGCTCCGCGAAATACACGCCGCCGTCGCGCCGCAGCACGAGCGGGGCGGGGTGGCCGCAGTTGAGCAGCGAGATCTCCCCCTCGTGCACCTCCGCGAGTATGGCGGTGACGAACTTCTCGCCGCTCAGGTGCCGGGCCAGGCTGGTCTCCACCCGCTCGACCACACCGGCGAGCTCGGACTGGTCGTAGGCCGCCTCGCGGAACGCGCCGAGCACCCACGCCGCGGTCTCCACCGCCTCCAGGCCCTTGCCCTGCACGTCGCCGATGAGGATCCGCACGCCCTCCGGGGTGGTCACCACCTCGTAGAGGTCGCCGCCGATCTGGGCCTCCGCCGCGGCGGAGGTGTAGGAGAGCGCGATCCGCAGGTCGCTCGCGCGGCGGGGGACCGGGCGCAGGAGCACCCGCTGGGCCGCCTCGGCGACCAGCCGGACGTTGGCCAGCTCGCGCTCGCGCCGGTTGCGCAGGCGGCTGGCCAGCATGCTCGCGCCGGTGACGCCGACGATCGCCGTCAGGGTGAGATTGTTGCTCGTACGGCCGAGCAGGCCGTCGTACACGGCGAGGGGGACGCAGATGACGAGGGCCAGCAGCCCCACCATGGCCGTGCGGCGCACGCTGCCCGCGACCGACGCGAAGGCCGGGCCCAGCGTGAGGAGCGGCAGGAAGCCCACCCCCGGCCCGGTGATCAGGTCGACGATGACGACCAGGAGAATCGCGATGAACGGCAACGCACGCAAGATGCTCTGGGAACTCATCGCGACTCCATAGCCGGCCCCCACGTCAGCACATGATTCCTTTGGTGGCTTTACTCTTTCCCGCGTAGTGAACACGACACTCCCCTATGCCCGCGACGGATGGCACCATTTCGGGCCGGACGGTCAAGTCGCGGCGGGCCCCACCTGATCACTACGAGTAGTGACGTTACTCGAATTCGTGACGCCGTGGCCGGTAAAGCAGGACATCCGGCCTTCCTCGCTCGCCGTCACGGCAGCTCCGCGAAGCGTTCGACCTGGTCCGTACGGCCGGACACGATGATGACGTCGCCATAGCCGAGCTCGGTCTCGGCGGTGGCGTAGGTGAACTCCTCGTCCGGCCGCTTGACCGCCACCACCGTCACCCCGTACTTGCGGCGCAGGCTCGACTCGCCGAGGGGCACTCCGACGTACTCCTTGGGCGGGAGGGTCTTGACCAGAGCGAAGTTCTCGTCGACCTCCATGTAGTCGAGCAGCCGCCCGCTCACCAGGTGGGCCACGCGCTCGCCCATGTCGTGCTCGGGGAAGACCACGTGCTGGACGCCGATCCGGCTGAGGATGCGGCCGTGCTGCCGGCTCACGGCCTTGGCCCAGATGTCGTCGATCTCCATCTCGACCAGCAGCGACGAGGTGAGGATGCTCGCCTCCAGGTCGCTGCCGATGGCGCACACCGCGCGGTAGAAGTCCGGCAGGCCGAGCTGGCGCAACGCCTCGGGGTCGGTGGCGTCGGCCGTGGCGATGTGCGTGATCTGGCCCGCGAGGCTCTGCACCACCTTGGGGCGGTGGTCGATGGCGAGCACCTCGGTGCCGCGCCGCACCAGCTCCAGGGCGAGCGCGGTGCCGAAGCGGCCGAGACCGATCACGGCCACGGGGTCGTTTCTCATGTCAGCCAACGATGACCTCCTCCTCCGGTAATTCATAGCGCCGTCCGCGCTCCTTGAGCGCCAGGGCGGAGCCCAGCGTGAGCGGGCCGATCCGGCCGACGAACATCAGCAGCGTGAGAAGCACCTGCGCGGCGGGGGAGGCGGCCGAGGCCACGCCGACGGACAGCCCGGTCGTGCCGAAGGCTGAGACGACCTCGAACAGCACGTGGTCGAGGGACTGCGGCGACAGCACCAGCAGGACGTAGGTGAAGAGCGCGACCAGGGCCACGCTCAGCACGGTCAGCGAGACCGCCTGCCGCTGCGCGGCCTCGGTGAGGCGGCGGTGGCCGATGTTCACCCGGCTCTCGCCGCGCAGCTCGGCCCAGACGATGAAGGTCAGCAGGCCCAGCGTGGTGACCTTGATGCCGCCCGCGGTGCCCGCGCTGCCGCCGCCGACGAACATCAGCAGCTCGGTGACGAGCCAGCTTGAGGGGTGCATCTGCGTGATGTCGAGGCTGTTGAACCCGGCGCTGCGCGGCATGACGGCGGTGAAGAACGCGGCGAGCAGCTTGCCGTGCTCGTCCATCGGCCCGAGCGTGCGGGGGTTGGTCCACTCCGTGACGAGGAAGACCAGGGTGCCGCCCGCCAGCAGGACGGCGGTGACCGTGAGCGTGATGCGGGTCAGCAGCGACCAGCGGCTCGGGCGGCGCCAGGATCGGCGCAGCTCGAACACCACGGGATAGCCGAGCCCGCCCACGATCACCGCCGCCGCGACGGTCAGGCAGACCCAGGGATCGGCGGCGAACCGCATGAGGCTGTCGGGCCACAGCGCGAAACCGGCGTTGTTGAACGACGAGACCGCGTGGAACAGGCCCAGGTAGAGGCCGCGCCCGACGGGCTCGCCGTAGCCGAGCACGAACCTGAGCGTGAGGACGGTTCCCACGACCGCCTCGCACGTCAGGTTGAACAGCACCACCTTGCCCACGACGCGGCGCAGGTCGCTGCCGTTGAGCACCCGGGTCTCGGCCTGCGCGGACAACCGGGCCCGCAGGCCCAGCCTGCGCGAGACGAGCAGGGTGAAGACGGTAGCCAGGGTCATGATGCCGAGACCGCCCACCTGGATCAGCACGGCGATGACCACCTCGCCGAACGCCGACCAGTGCGTGGCCGTGTCGACGACGGTCAGCCCGTTCACGCACACCGCCGACGTCGCGGTGAACAGGGCGGTGAGCCAGTCCGCGGGCACTCCGGAGGCCGTGGCGAGCGGGCTGGACAGCAGGACGGTCCCCAGGATGATCGTCACCCCGAACACCGTCGTGATCACCTGCGCCGGCTGGTTGAAACGCGCCACCATGGCCCAGAACAGCTTCATGCGCGAGGCTCTCCGCCGTCGCGGTCCCGTACGCGTCCGCGCGGGCGGCCACGTCGGGCGGGGATCCCGCGCCCGTGGCCGAGGCGGCGGGCCGACTGCGATACCACCGAGACCTCCGTGGGGGCAGCGGACGACGGCGCCGACCCGACTTCCCGGCACACCGCGGCCTACCGTAACAGCACCTTTCCGCCCGGGCACATCGGGGCTGTCACCGCCGGAGGGAATTCCGATCAGCCGGACGTGGCCGCGAACGGGCCGCCTGCGCCGAACACGAGCCGGGCGAAGTTGTCGCCGATGCGGCGATGTCCCGCAGGGCCGGGGTGCACCTCGTCGGGCAGCGGCAGTTCCGCGTAGTCGGCCTCGCCGTAAAGGTCGCGGCCGTCGAGGTAGTGCAGGTGCGGGTCGTCGGACGCCCGCCGCAGCACGATCCGGGCGAGCTCGTCGCGTACGACGTTGAGCGTCAGCCGCCCGGCGGCGCGCTCGGCCGGGTCGCCCGTGGCCCTGAACCGCACGGTCCCGCCCTGGAAGTCGGGCGCGAGCGGGCCGGGGGTGTCCTCCTGCACCGGGCACAGGATGGAGGACACGACCAGCAGCGGCGTGGCCGGGTGTCCCTCGCGGATCGTGTCGAGGAAGCCGTGGACCGCGGGGGTGAACGCGCGCAGGCGCATCACGTCGCCGTTGACGATGTTGATGCCGATCTTGACGCTGATCAGGTCGGCGGGGGTGTCCCGTATCGTGCGGGCGGTGAACGGGTCGAGCATCGCGCTGCCGCCGAACCCCAGGTTGATCAGCTCGACTCCGCCCGCGGCGGCGGCGAGGGCGGGCCAGATGGCGGTGGGGTGGGCGGCGTTCGAGCCGTGGCTGATGGAGCTGCCGTGGTGCAGCCACACCCTGCGCCCGCCGTCCGGCGCCGGCTCGATCGGGGCGTCGGTGCGCAGGGCGATCAGCTCGGTGATCTCCGTATGCGGAAGCCAGATCTCGACGGTCTTGTCGCGCGCGGGCAGATCGGCGAACCGGGCGGTTCCCGGAGGCCCCTCCCGCAGCTCGACCGACTGGGTGGCCATGTCGATCACCCGGACGTTGCCGCCGCTCACGGTCGCCTGGGCCGTGAGGCGGCCGTCGACGAGCAGGTCGTAGGCGCCGTCCGCCGGGGCGGGCAGGCCCAGATAGGCCCTCTTGGTGGGCAGCGCGTCGAGCTCGACGGTGGTCGCCCGGGTCCGGAACGCCAGCCGTACGCCGGACGGCTGGGCCTCGGCCATGGCCAGTTGCCCGTCGGGGATCTGCCGGCGGGCCCAGGCGGGCAGCCGGTGCGGCAGCAGGCCGTGCGCCGTGCGTTCCACGTCGAGGGCGCCGCGCAGGAGGTCGGCGGTGACGGGTGTGGTGATTCGGTCGTGTTCGATGCTCATCGCCTCAGCCTGTTCGTGATCAGGGCGTGGTCCGGTTGCGCAGCATGGAGTCGAGGGAGTCGACGATCCAGGACCACGATTCGTCCGGGTCGACGGCGGTGTGGCTGAAGCCTCCGCTCATCTCCAGGTCGACGTAGCCGTGGAAGACGCTGCCCAGCATCCGCACCGCGTGTGTCTGGTCCGGCTCCGCGATGTCGTAACCGCGCAGGATGGCCCGGGTCATCTGGGCGTGCCTGCCACCGGCGCTGGCTGCCGCCGCCTCGGGGTCGAGCCTGAACCGGGCGGCGGCGTAGCGGCCGGGATGCTCCCGGGCGTAGTCGCGGTAGGCGGCGGCGAAGGCCGCCAGGGCGTCCCTGCCGGCGCGCCCGGCCAGCGCGTCGGCGACCCGGTCGGCGAGCTCCTCCAGCGCCAGCAGGGCGATCCCGGTCTTGAGGTCATGCGAGCTCTTCACATGCGAGTACAGACTCGCGACCTTGACGCCGAACCGCCGGGCCAGCGCCGAGATCGTCACATGCTCGAAGCCGACCTCGTCGGCCAGCTCCGCTCCCGCCCTGATCAGGCGTTCCGTGGTCAGTCCCGCACGCGCCACTATCCTCTCCCTACGTTGCCTTCAACGATTATGTAATTTCCTAATGCCTATAGGCAAATCGCGCTTCGATGTGCGGTCCACTTGAATATCATGGATTCCGATATATTCTGGAGTGGTGACATCACGGGCGATGACGGAACCGGCGTTCCTCGTTCTCACCGCACTCGTCGACGAGCCGCGGCACGGCTACGGCATCGCGCAGGAGGTCGAGCGGCTCTCCGGAGGGCATGTCCACCTCAAGATCGGCACCCTGTACGGCGTGCTCGACCGGCTCGCCGCCGACGGGTGGGTGGAGGCGGACCGCGAGGAGGTGCGGCAGGGACGGCTGCGCCGCTACTACCGGCTGACCGACGAGGGGGCGCGGGCGCTGGAGGAGGAGGCCGTACGGCTGGCCGACAACGCGCGCCGCGCCGTCGAACGGCTGCGGCTCAGGCAGGGGCTCAAACAGGGGCCCAGACAGGGGTTCAGTAAGGGGCTCAGCGAGGCGGGAGGGCCGGCATGAGCGAGCGCCACGACGAACGCAGCGTGCTCGAGGAGCGCTACCGGCGGTGGCTGCGGCTGCTGGCCGTCGCGGTCCTCGTCCTGTCCTGCGTGCTGGTGCCGCCGCCCATGACGGGGTGGGAGAACGCGGTGCGCTGGGCCTGCTCGCTCCTGCCTGCCCTGGTCCCGGCGCTGGCGCTGTCGACCGGGTTCCATCGCGACGCCCCGCCGCCCCGCCTGCCCGCGCGGCGGGCCCGGCTCCTGCTCGTGCTCCCGCTCGCGGCGGGGTGTGGACGCGGGAAGAGGTCCCACGACGGGAAAGCCGCCCCCGGTGGCCGGGGGCGGCATCGGTCGTGCGGGGGAGCCGGGAGCTATGCCCAGGGCTGGGAGACGACCCAGCTCACGTCGTTGCTCCACTGGTTGGCGTTGTCGAAGGCGTTCGATCCGCCGTTGCTCGCGATGTAGACGGTGTTGTTGTAGTGGCGCAGGAACCGGTTCGGGAAGTTGTAGGAGGCGAACGACGTGCCCTGGCCGTTCTTGCCCGCCTGCGGGCAGAAGGTGGCGTCCTGGGCGAACAGCGAGCTGCCGTCGTCGCGCTGCCGGTAGAGCTGGTAGTAGCTGTGCCGCAGGTAGTCGCCGGGGTAGTTCCTCGACTCGAACGACACGCACGAACTGTTGGCCAGGCCGCTGCGCACGATCCAGGTGGCGTCGTTCTTGTCCAGCGTGGAGCTGGACGAGGTGATCACCGAGGTGATCGCGTTGTCGTTCTGGTGCCGGATGTAGCGGTCGGTGTAGCCCGGTGTGGTCGCGCGCAGCGAGATCGCCGAGCCGGGGGTGAGCGTGCCGTTCTGGACGCCGCCCGACGCCGTGGCGTATCCGGCGGCGACGATGTTGGCCTGCACCGCGTTCTCGGTGGCGTCGGACGGATAACCGGACGTCATCACGCCCTCATAGAAGGTGCCCCTGGCGCTGACGCTGTTGTCGCCGCCGATGCCGAGGATGATGGCGCCTTCCTTCTTCATCGGGTTGTAGCCCGCGACGTTGGGCCGCACTCCGTTGTAGAAGGTCGACAGGCCGCCCGACTGGGCGTTGCCGCCGCGGATGGCCCAGTGGTTGGGCTCACCCTTGAGGATGGCGGTCAGGAACCGGTGGCTGATGCTCGGGTTGCCCGCGTTGTAGTGCTGGTTGACGCCGGAGAACAGGCCGTTCTCCAGGTCGGCCATGATCCAGGGGCCGTTGCCCGCGCCGTAGCCCCAGTAGTTGTTGTTGCCGAAGTAGATGGCCTCCATCGTGCCGTTGCCGTTGTCGCGGCTGTTGGTCTCGGCGTTGCCGTAGTCGAAGCAGCAGCCGTTGTTGTAGTGGGTGCCGTCGAAGATGGCGTACATGCCCTCGGGCTGGTCGCCTCTGGCCACGCCGTTGGTGTTGTTGTTGCGGTAGCCGGTGCCGGGAGAGATGTAGACGCCGTACGCCTTGTGGCCGCCGACGGTGACCGGCGCGGCGGTCGCGACGGCGAGGTTGTCGTAGCCGCCCGCGGCCGGGCCGGAGAACCCCCCGGGAGGCGCCTGGGTGAGGCGGTTGTTGCGGCCGGACTGGTCGTAGATGATCGTGATCACGCAGGTGGTGCCGGCGCAGAACGAGTCCTGCGTCGCGGCGTTGGCGACGCCGCCCGCGCTCAGCACGCCGATGTCGCGGGTGGCGTTGTCGGAGGAACGGCGCACCTGGTAAAGCGGGCCGTTGTAGTTGCCATACAGAGCGCGGGTCGTGCTGTGCGCCGCCACGCACGGCGTGCCGCCCGCGGCGTAGATGTCGCACGGCCCCTGCGTGGCGGCCTCGGACGGTGCGGAAAGGCCGGCCAGCAGGCCGGCGGCGAGCGTGATCGCCGCGCCCGCGGACAGCGCCGTCCTCTTCAGGTGCCCTGATCGGAAAATCATGATGGCTTTCCGTGCCTTCCTTTGGTGGCGTGCCTCGTGCCAGTGAGGTGTTAGCGCTAACAATTGTCACTGTGAGCCCGCCGTCTCACAGTCGTGTATGGGGATCGGTGCGCTCAGTTTTGGCGTCCTGCCCGTCTCCGTCAAGGCCCCAATTCGGCCGATGGGACGTTTGCCCGCGCCATGCGGGTGTTGTCGACGGCCGATTCCCCAGGGTGAGGGAGCGCGACCGGTCTCGGGTTGACTCTGTCGTGTTGTCCCTGCTCAGTGAATGTCTCGTGATGTCAGGTCTGTCTCTGGGGCGCCGGGCGGCTCCGCAAAGTCGTGAAAGTTTCAGGACCGACGTGCCCGCGCCGTCACTCGACCCTTTACCAGCTTTTACCGGCCTTGACCGGCCCGCCGGAATGGCCCACAGTGGCGGGAAGACGCCCGCCCCGCCCGCCGCCCACGGGCGCGTCTCATCCTGTCGTTTCCGACTCGAACGACGGAGCTGAATGTTATGGATAACATCCGTTAATCGCGATCATCCGGCCGCGTCGCGAGGTGTCGATCCGCGGCGGCCCTGGCGTGGCCATGCGTCGCCGCCACGGCGGTGCGATCGCGGATGCCGGCCGGCGCGCCCCGGCATGGCTTGGCATGTGGCCTGGTATGGCCGCCGGGGTGCTACGCGGCGATGCGCGGGCTGCCTGTACGGTGCCGGGTGTGACCGGCGAGACCGACCTGCGCATGCTGCTGAGCGGCATGCGGCCGCGACTGAACCCGGGCCGCTACGTGTTCACCACGGTGGACGGCGGCGTTCCCGCCGGCGCCCGGCCCGTCGTCACGGTCGCCGAGGAGGAGGGCCTGACGCTGGTCCTGCCGCAGCAGGAGGCCGACGCCGCCGGGCTGGCGTACGAGTACGTCGCGGGCTGGATCACGCTGCGCGTCCACTCGGCGCTTGAGGCGGTCGGCCTGACCGCGGCCGTCGCGCGGGAGCTCGCCGCCGCCGGCCTGAGCTGCAACGTCGTCGCGGGTTTCCACCACGACCATCTCTTCGTGCCCTACGAGCGCGTCGCCGACGCGGTGGCCCTGCTGGAGGACCTCGCGCGCCGCTCCGCCTGACCTCGGACGCCGCCCGCGCTGATGCGGCCCGACCTGCGGGTTTGAAACTTTCAAGGACGTTGACCTGCGTTCTGACTGTGTCGCCGAAATCCTTACCGAATGGGCGGACGCCTCTCACCAGGTCTGATGGCGATTCCCCTCACCCTAAGGTTTCGGCAGCGTTACGGGAATCATTGACAACTGTGCGATCTCGATCCGATACTTTCGTCAAAGCTCCGATAGTTTTCGGAAGCGTAGGCGTACGGCACCGTCGTGGGATGGCCGCCACCACCCGCCCGCTTACGCGCCCCGCAGAGTCGCCGTACGCCGTCTGACCACCCGTCAGGCTTCAGTAGGAGGAAGCGCGCATGATCGACGCCCCCGCCCAATCGTTAGGCCATAGACCCGGCCGCGTCAGGGTGCTCATCGCCCGTGTCTGCGCGGTGGCGCTGGCCGCGGCCGTGGCGTTGCTGCCCGGTGTCGCCAACGCGGCCGTGACGACGAACCAGACCGGCACCAACAACGGATACTTCTATTCGTTCTGGACCGACAGCCAGGGCACGGTCTCCATGGAGCTGGGCTCCGGCGGAAACTACAGCACCTCCTGGCGCAACACCGGCAACTTCGTCGCCGGCAAGGGCTGGAGCACCGGCGGCCGCCGTACGGTGACCTACTCGGGCAGCTTCAACCCCTCGGGCAACGCCTACCTGGCGCTGTACGGGTGGACGAGGAACCCGCTGGTGGAGTACTACATCGTCGAGAACTGGGGCACCTACCGGCCCACCGGGACGTACAAGGGCACCGTCACCTCCGACGGCGGCACGTACGACATCTACCAGACGACGCGTTACAACCAGCCGTCCATCGAGGGCACCCGGACGTTCAACCAGTACTGGAGCGTCCGGCAGCAGAAGCGGACCGGCGGCACCATCACCATCGGCAACCACTTCGACGCGTGGGCCCGCGCCGGCATGTCGCTCGGCAGCCATGACTACCAGATCCTCGCCACCGAGGGCTACCAGAGCAGCGGCAACTCCAACATCACCCTCGGCGAGACCTCCGGTGGCGGCGGCGGTGGCGGCGGCGGCGGTGGCGGCGGCGGTGGCGGCGGCGGCGGTGGCGGCGGCGGTGGCGGCGGTGGCGGTGGCGGCTGCACCGCGACGCTGTCCGCCGGCCAGTCGTGGAGCGACCGCTACAACCTCAACGTCTCGGTCAGCGGTTCGAACAACTGGACCGTGACGATGAACGTCCCGAACCCGGCGAAGATCATCGCCACCTGGAACACCAACGCCAACTGGCCCAGCTCGCAGGTGATGATCGCCAAGCCGAACGGCAACGGCAACAACTTCGGCGTGACCATCCAGCACAACGGCAACTGGACATGGCCGACGGTCTCCTGTAGCGCGGGCTGATCCCGCACCCGCACCTTCCGCACCTCATGGCGCGGCGGCCGACGGCCGCCGCGCCACTGTGCTTCCGGCGCTCGGCTGCGGGGCGCTGGGGCGCGTACTCCAGCAGGCCGGGGACGGCCGCGTGGGCGTCCGGCGGCGTGCCGCGGCGAGCCGTGCTCGCGCGACGCGCCTCGCCCGCGGCGCACCTGTCTCAGAGTTTGTGGAGCTTCTTGTACGGGGTCAGGATTCTTTCCTGCTGCGATCGGAAATCGACGACCACAGCCACCCCCTCCTCGACTTCCACGACCACGCCGAGACCGTACGAATCATGGCTGACCTGGTCGTTCACACTGAACTGCTCGACAGGCGGAGCGGGGGGCGGGGGCTTGAAGGGACTGGTGGGCAGGTGACGGCGGGACGCGCCGCTGGCTGGCTTCATCTCGTCAAGTATGTGCTGCTCGCGGAACTGGTCACAACCAACCCCCGGTCTTGGGGCCGCCGCCTTTCCGCGCTACCCCCGAGCGGCGGGCGGGACGGGGGCCGGCCGCCGGTCAGGGCCGCCAGGCTTCCTGATAATCGGCGTGCCAGTTGTACGCGGACGCCTCAAGCCTCAGCAGATGCTCCGCCTGGGCATGTTCCTCGATCGCCAGGTAGAGCTCCTTGACGAGCACGGATTCCAGGTAATCCAGACGGCTCCGCTTCGCGGCCAGGTCCCGCTCCAGTTTGTGCGAGCCGGGCTCCCCGGCGTCCGCGTTCCTGCGCGCCTGGTCCAGATCCTCACGGACGCGGGCGCGCAGGAATGCGATCAGCCCCGCCAGCACGGCTTCCGCCCGATGTGCGCGGGCCCTGCGCGCATCGGCCACGATCTCGCGATAACGAGCGGCGAGGACGGGCCCGTCCGCGCTCATGTGGTCGGGGCCCACGTGGTCGTGGCTCATGCGGTCCTGGCTCATGTGGTCCTGACGGGGAAACCGCCACAGAAGCGCCTTTCCGCCGGCAGGCTCCTCGTCGCCGGTGGCGAAGGCGTCCCCGAGGAGCTCCGCCGCGAGCAGGGGGCGGTTGCGGACCAGCTCCAGGAGCGTCCCCCGATTGATCGTCGTCATGGCCAGGAGGTTACATGGAGTAGTCATGCGCACGCCAAACGTCGCTGACGTCGGCTGAGGTGGTTTCCTACCCTCCGGTGGAAGCTCTCTCCACCCATGTGGGTCCCGGCCACACGATCATGGTGTCGCTTTCTCCGCCGGGCCGGGCCCGTCGGGCCGCTTCGGTGCGCCTGTCGCGTCCCCGAACGCGTCCCCGAACTGGCGGAGCGCCCGCTCGGCGATCTCGCTGGAGAGCCTGCCCATCACGGATCTGGCCCGGCCGAACGTCTCCGTGCCGAGCTGCACGGCGACGTCGAGGCCCTCCGCTCCGGTCTCGAGCACCTTGTCGCGCACCTCCGCGGCCGCGTCCGCCCATCGCCTAGCGTCCATCGACTGCCGATCGCGCTCGATCCCGAGCCGTCCGTGGAAGTCGACGACGGCGGTCGAGACGTGGTTGCTCGACTGCACCAGGGCCGGGACCGTGGTCGGGTGCAGCAGCACCTTCGCGTTGGCCGCGGCGGCGGCCGCCTGCATACGGGCCAGCAGGTGCTCGGTGCACCGGGAGATGAGCTCCAGGCGGTTCTGCCGTGCGGCTCGAAGCGCGAGGCGATGCTCGTCCAGCTCCTCCGGAGACGCCTCCAGCACCCGGTCGAGTTCGAGCACGGCGATCGCGTCCTGCAACTGGAAGCAGCGGGCCAGAACGGCCAGCCACTCCTGGACCTTGACCTCGGCCTCCTTGGCCGTCTTGGCGAGGTCGCCGATCTTGGCCTTGTCGTCCATCTTCTCGGCGATAGCGTCGAGCTGACGCAACGCGTACGCCTGGGTCCGTGCGATCGTCACCGGCGTGGCCTGCATCTTCGACCACGTGACCTCGGAGACCCGGCCCACCTGCTCCCGGATGGTCATGGCCTCCTCGATCAGGAGGTCCACTCCGATCATGTCCGCGACCACGGCGTCCTTCTGCGCGCGGAGCACGTCGTCGACCTTCTCGTCGATGGCGGCGAGATAGTCGGTGATCTCCTCCATGGTCTGCTGCATCGCGAGCTGCGCCATGAGCCCCGCGGCACCGGCCAGGACCGCCGGGTTGGTCAGGAACGATCCGGGCTTCACGATCTCCATGAGTCCCTTGATCTTTCCGTTCTCCGTCAGCACGGCTCGGCTGACGTCCCCTTTCGACCCCTTCATCAGGGTGTACTTTTTCATCGCCTGGGCGGACTTCTCGGTCAGCTTCACCCAACGGCCCGCCTTGGCGGCTATATCGGACCCCACCTGTACGGCTTCGGCCCCGGCGCCGAGAGCGGATCTGAGCCGTTTCAGTCCGAGATCCTTCGACGGCAGTCCCTCGGACATGAGGAAACGGTCCACGGCCGCCGGATTCCCGATGACCGCCAGGCCATCGCCGTCGCTGATCAGCTCAATCTCGTCGTCCATCGTCGGCTCCTGAAGTGCGAGCAGGGAAAGCGGTTCCTCGCAATGCGCTGCGCGTCACAGTATGCCGGGAAATCCCATGAGAAAGCTCAGTGGCCCTTGCGCTGCGGCCCGTGGACGAAGGCCGCTGCACAGGAGGAAATTCTGTGGGAGGACACCCGCCTCTATCCGAGCGGAAAGGCCACGGGGTTTCATGAAGGGCGATCCCCGTGTTTGCGACATTCGCATGCCACTTTTCGCCAGAAAATGGCCCGATACCCCCGGGTCGCGGCCGGTCGGTGTCAGTATGTGATCAAGGTTTCCCCCCGACCGGCAAAGGACGTCCGCATGAACAACCCGGCCCGGATCGCCGTGACCGCACTGACGCTCGCCGCCTCGCTCGCCGCCGTGGTCCCGGCCTCGGCGGCGTCCGACCGGCCGCTCAGCCGTACGCAACTCAAGAAGCTGCTGGTCACGACGAAGGACCTCGGCAAGGCAGGGGGCACGGTGCCCATGGATCTCAAGCGGCTCGACCTGACCGGGCTTGAGATGGACGACGCCCGCTGCCTGACCGCCGCGCGGGCGTTCGACGCGGTGTTCGACCGGCCGGCGCAGAGCGCCCTCGTCCTGTGGCGGATCTCCGGAGGGGAGCGCCTTTACACGGGCGACGCCGCCACGCTCAAGAAGATGACCTCCGCCGCCCAGCGGGTCGCCACGGCCTGCGACGGCGCGGGCGACCGGCGTAACATGGTGAAGATCGTCAAGCGTGCGCCGGGCAAACTGGGCCAGGAGGCCTACGCCTTCGAGGTCCAGGACTCGAACCCGGTATACGAAGGGCAGGGCACCAAGCTGTACCACTTCGACTACGTGGTGATCCGGCACCGATCGGCGGTCGCCGTCGTCCAGGGGATCAGCGTCGGCGCGAACCACTGGAAGGACACCATGACGCTGGCGCGTAAGGCCGCCGCGAAGCTCGTCAAGGCCTACCCGCGCCACCCCTGACGGCACGCCTGACGGCGGGGCCGGGGAGGAGAGCTTCCCCGGCCCCGCCGTGCTTTCAGTGGGCGGTCACCGGCCGGGTCGCCGCCGAGGTGGCGGTGGCCTTCGCGTAGGCCTTCGCCGACACGGTCACCCGTACGGCGATGCGGGCGTCGCGGTCGTGGCCCTTGAGGTGATAGGTGCGGTCCGTGGCGCCCTTGACCAGGACACCGTCGCGCAGCCACTGGTAGGCGACCTTGTCGGGCGAGGGCGTCCAGGTGCCGGGGGAGGCGGTCAGCGTGCGGCCGATCTTCGGCGTTCCGCTCACGATGGGCGGCTCGGCCGAGGTGAACGTCCCGGGCGCCACCGGCGCGGTCGCCGCCGAGCGTGCCGACGCGGCGGTGAAGTACGGGTCGTCGACGGTCACCTCGACGAGCACCTTCCTGCCGAGGTCCCGGACACCCGGACGGTACGTCGGCCCGGTGGCCCCGGGGACCGCCGCGCCGTTCACATACCACTGGTAGGTGAAGCCCGCCACCTGCCGCGACCAGGTGCCGGGGGAGGCGGTGAGCTCACCCCCGACCTTGACGGCCCCGCTGATCACCGGCGGCGCGGTGCTGGAGACCGGCGACGGCTGGGCGTCGTGCAGGTCCACCTCGGCCGTACGGACGAAGACCTGCCGGTGGGCGTACCAGAGCTGGTAGTACCGGTCCTGGCCCTTGAGGTCGGTGCGGTCGCCGGGACCCGACCCGTCGAACGTGGTCGCCCGGTAGTAGTCGGTGACCACGTCGTCGTCGCTCACGGCGTACGTCTGCCCGGCCGGGATCTTGTACTCCAGCGGCGACAGCGCCTGCACCGGGATGCCGGTGCCGGTGTAGGCGGACGCCTCGGGATAGGCCCGTCCGTAGACGTCGGCGGGGGTCGTCGCCGACTTCACCATCACCGTCTTGGCCTGCGTACGGACCACGACGGGGCGGTCGGCGGGGTTGTGCAGCCAGGCGAGGGAGCCGGCCCACCACACGCCGAGCCAGTCGCCCTGCACCTGGGCGACGACGAACTTGTGGCCGGAGACGACGCGGGCGCTGATGTCGCTCGCGTACGTCGTGCCCGCGGTCGAGCCGGGCTTCCAGCCGGGGTCGGCGGCGAGGGGCGCGGTCTCGGAGGGCGACTGGTAGAGGGGCAGGAAGTTGGTGCCCGCTCCCTGGACGCAGTCGGGGGAGGGCGGGGAGGCGGCGGCGCAGCCGGTCACCGGCTGGGGGTTGTCCTGATAGCCGGTGCGGACCTCCACCACGTCGCCCGGGGCGACGTCGGCGGTGGTCTTCCGGTCGCCGCCGATCGGGGCGCCCAGCAGGTCGAAGTAGTGGTCCCAGTCCCAGTAGGGCCCCGGGTCCCAGTGCATGCTCTTGGTGGCGCCGAGGACGGTGCCGGGCACCTGGTCGTGACCGATGACGTGCGCCCGGTCGAGCGGGACGCCGTACTTCTGCGCGAGGTGCTTCACCAGCGCGGCCGAGGTCTGGTACATCGACTCGGTGAACCACGCGGCGGTCCCGGCGAAGCCCTCGTGCTCGATGCCGATGGAGTGCATGTTCACATACCAGTTGCCGGCGTGCCAGCCGACGTCCTTGGCGTCGAGGTGCTGGGCGATGTGGCCGTCGGAGGACCGGATCGTGTAGTTCCAGGCGAGGTACGTCGGGTCCTGCGCCAGCCGTACGGAGGGGTCGAAATAGCCCTCGGTGTCGTGGATGACGATGTAGTCGATCTCCGGCCCGCCCGGCCCGGTGCGGTCGGCGAGGTCGTGGTTGCCATAGTCGGTCGTGCCGTCCGGCAGGGTGGGGGAGCCCTTGGCGTACGGCGCCTCCAGCCACTCGCAGTCGAGGCCGGCCGGGCAGTCGACCCCGGCGTCGGCGGCGAGCTTCGCGGCGGGCAGGGCGACCGACTCGTCGGCGGCGAGGGTGACCCGCTGCCCGTCGGCGGTGACGCGGCTCTGGCCGCTGCGCAGGGTCTGGTAGACCTGCCGGACGAAGTCGTTCTTCGCGCCGAACCGCGCCACCGCGTCCCGCCAGGAATTCAGGCCGTCGCCGCCGTCGTGGTAAGACGCCAGCAGCGCGGCCCCGCCGCAGATGTTGGCGTTCGGGTCGCGGCGCAGCGCGTCGGCCGTCAGCCCGGTCAGCTCGGCCGCCGCCGCGATCTGGCTCGTGGCCGCGGACGCGCGTCCCTTGTCCGCGCCGTCCCACGCCTCGGGCGCCCGGTCGCCGAGGTCGAACACGCCGTAGCCGCCGTCGGAGCTCGGCTTGCCCTGGTGGTCGTCCCAGCGGGACAGCATGTAGGCCACGGCCTTCAGCAGCGGCTCCGGCGCGCCCGTCGCCTTGGCCGCCTCGCCGAAGGCGGCGTCGCGTGTCGGCGCCGACAGCGTCGCCGTGCAGGAGACCCGCGGCCCGGCCGCGGCGGTGGAGGCCAGGGCGGACGGCGCGGCGGGGAACAGCGCCGCCGCCGCGGCTACCGCGACGGCGACGCCTCGATGTGGAGTTCTCAACGTTGTGCGACCCCTTCTCGGATGCCTGTGGGGGTGATCAGGCAGGGGCAATCACACCTCTGCGCGCCGCCGTACGCCAGAGCGCCACGCAAATCTCGTCGAGATCGTAACTTTTCGCCAGACAGGATGAGTCAGATGAAAATCCTCGCCTGTCGATCACGTCTTCGCGTTCTCACCGTGGTCAGTAGACGTAGGGCCAGCCGGCGCTGTCCCAGCCGAGCTTGTTGATGCCCAGGCGGGAGGAGCCGTCGTCGGCGTACCAGTGGTAGAAGAGGATGTCTCCGTCGTTGTCGGCGAGCACGGCCTGGTGGCCGGGGCCGTGGATGCTCCCGTGCCCGGCCAGCACCTGCGTGCCGCCCCCCGACGTCATCGCCGTCCCGTTCCTGTCGACGTACGGGCCGGTGATCGAGGTGGAGCGGCCCACCATGATGCGGTAGGTGCTGGACGCGCCCCTGCAGCACAGGTCGAAGGAGACGAACTGGTAGTAGTAGCCGCCGTGCCGGTAGATGAACGGCGCCTCGATCGCGCCGCCGTTGCGGCCCGAGATGCTGCGGATCGTGCCGTCCAGCCGCTTGCCGGTGGCCGGATCGAGCTGGACCATCTTGATGCCCGACCAGAACGAACCGAAGTCGAGCCACCAGCGGCCCTGGTCGTCGATGACGAGGTTGGGGTCGATGGCGTTCCAGTCGTCGGAGGTGTTCGACTCGATGACCAGGCCCTGGTTGGTCCACGACCCCGAAGCGCCGGTCGTGCTGGTGGCCAGGAAGATGCCCGAGTGGTTGGAGCCGAACGTCGAGGCCGCGTAGTACATGTAGTAGCGGCCGTTGACGTAGGTGATGTCCGGCGCCCACAGGTCGTTGCCGCCGTTGGTGTAGGCGTGCGCCCAGGAGGCCCCACCGGGGAACGCCGCGCCCGCGTCGCGCCAGTTGGTGCGGTCGGTCGAGGTCTTGAGCCGGATGCCGTTGCCGGTGTAGGCGAGCAGGTAGGTGCCGTCCGGCTTCTTGGTCACCTCGGGGTCGTGCGTGTTGACGTCACCGGTGACGTAGCCCGGGTCGGGGTAGGAGACGGGCGGTGTCGGCGTGCCTGATCCGCCGAGCCTGACGAGCTGCCACTGCTGGTTGGCGCCGTTGAGGTCGGTGTACTGCGAGATGCGGCCGCCGTCCGCGGTGGACCACTCCCACACTTCGAGGGCCTTGCCGCTGTTGCGGTTGATCAGCTTGACGTAGCCGCTGTCGGTGTCGACGACCCGGAACTGCTGGTTGGTGCCGTTCTTGTCGGTGTATTGGATCACGTCGGCGCCGTCGGCGGTGGAGCGGCCGGAGATGTCGACGACCTTGCCGCTGTGGCGGGACATGAGCCGGTAGTAGCCGCCGCCGGAGTCGACGAACTGCCACTGCTGGTTGGCGCCGTCGTTGCGGGCCCACTGCACCAGGGGCGCGCCATCGTTCGTCGCTTTGTTGTAGACGTCCAGCGCCTTCCCGCTGTTGCGGTTGACCAGCACGTACGACGCGCTCGTGTCGATGGACGCCGCGTGCGCGGGGCCGGCGGCCACCAGTGATGGACAGATCGCGAGCAGCGCCAGGATCGCCAGCGCGAGGACGCGGCGCGGCCACGCGGGAGAGCGTACGGAGGTGTCCATGGGGCGTGCCTCTCGTCGGAACGCGGTGCGGTGGGTGAATGGACATGAATAGGAGAACGCAATTATGTGAGCGCTAACAATCCGGGTCGTCCGGCGCTCCTTTTTGCAAGGGTGTTTCCGGGAGGTCGCCGCCCAGTGTCAGCGGCGGCTCCCGGGTCGTCAAGGTCCGTCATCCGAGGCCGGACCATGCGGCGCCTGCCCGGTCGAATGCGCGCGACCGCTGAGAACGCGCGGGAAACTCTTGTCGCGGGGCCGGTGCCGTCCGTCTTTCCGGATTTCCCGGCCCGGACCGGCCGCCGTGGTTCCACGGTGAGGCGAGGCATTGTCCGCGACCAAGGGCGGTGTAAGTTTCAGCCGGCTTGATCGCCATTTATGTCCGTGCTCATGGGAAACGAGATGCCGGGCACGGCCGGACCGGAGCCGCTCTCCGGCTTCTGAGTCGGTCGGCTCACTTGGACTCGACAGGAGCTCCGTCGGTCGCTACGGTTCTTCTCAGTCGGTCAACTAACTAACTTGCTGAGGAGCAATCATGATCGTGGTCACGGGTGCCACCGGAAACGTCGGCGGCCAGGTCGTCGCCCTGCTCGCCGCCGCGGGTGAGCGGGTGACCGCCGTCTCCCGGCGCACCGCCGACCTGCCCGAGGGCGTACGGCACGTGCGGGGCGACCTCGACGATCCCGCCGGGCTCAAGGACGCCTTCGACGGCGCCGACGCGCTGTTCCTGCTGGTGGCCGGTCAGGACCCGCAGGCGATCCTCGACGCGGCCCGGGCGGGCGGCGTGAGGCGTGTCGTCCTGCTGTCCTCGCAGGGAGCGGGCACCAGGCCGGAGTTCTACCGCCACCCCGTCGCGTTCGAGGACGCGGTGCGCCGGTCCGGCCTGGAGTGGACGATCCTGCGGCCCGGCGGCTTCCACTCCAACGCCTACGCCTGGGCGGAGCCCATCCGCGCGAGCCGTACGGCCGCCGCCCCGTTCGGCGACGTCGGCCTGCCGACCATCGACCCGGCCGACATCGCGGAGGTCGCCGCGACCGTCCTGCGCGAGGACGGGCACGCCGGCCGCGTCTACGAGCTGACCGGCCCCGCGCCGACCACGCCGCGGGAACGCGCGGCGGCGATCGGCGCCGCGATCGGCGCGCCGGTGCGGTTCGCCGAGCAGACCAGGGAGGAGGCGCGGGCGCAGATGCTGGGGTTCATGCCCGAGCAGGTGGTCGAAGGGACGCTCGCCATCCTGGGGGAGCCGGTGGACGCGGAGCGGCGGGTGAGCCCGGACGTCGAGCGCGTCCTCGGCCGTGCTCCCCGGTCCTTCGCCGACTGGGCCGGCCGCAACGCCGCCGCCTTCCGATGAGCCCGGCCCAGCCCGACCTTCCGATGAGCCCGGCCCAGCCCGATCGGAAACGAACAACGCTGCTCACCCTCGAAAGGACCTGTCGTGCCGCTTCAGCACGTTCTCGACTCCGCCATCCACTACCACGACACCGGCACCGGGGCGCCGATGGTCTTCCTGCACGGCAACCCCACGTCGTCCCACCTGTGGCGGCACGTCATCCCCGCGATCGGCGGAGGCCGCCGGCTGGCCCCCGACCTGATCGGCATGGGTGAGTCCGGCAAGCCCGGCATCGCGTACACCTTCGCGGACCACGCCCGTTATCTGGACGCCTGGTTCGACGCGCTCGGCCTGGACGACGTCGTCCTCGTCGGCCATGACTGGGGCGGCGCGCTGGCCTTCGACTGGGCCGCCCGCCACCCGGACCGGGTGCGGGGCATCGCCGTCACCGAGACCATCGTCAAGCCGATGACCTGGGAGGAGTTCCCCGAAGGAGGCCGGGAGCTGTTCGCGGCGATCAAGACCGAGGGTGTCGGGGAGAAGATGATCCTGGACGACGACGCCTTCATCGAACAGGGGCTGCCGGGCACCGTCGCGGTTCCCATGGACCCCGGTGACCTGGCCGTCTATCGCAAGCCGTACCCGACGCGGGAGAGCCGCCTGCCGCTGCTGCGGTGGGCGCGCTCGATGCCGCTGGGCGGTGAGCCCGCCGACGTGGTGGCACGCGTGGAGGCGTACGACGCGTGGCTGGCCGCCAGCCCGCAGGTGCCGAAGCTGCTGCTCGCCTTCGCGCCCGGACCCGGCACGATGGTGCACCAGGACATGATCGATTGGTGTGCGGCCACCTTCGCCGGCCTGGAGATCCGGCGGTTCGACGAGGTCGCCGGGCACCACACCCCGGAAGACCACCCGGAGCTGATCGCCACGGCCGTCGCGGACTGGGCCGAGGCGCACGGGCTCCGGTGACACCCTCGCCGGCGTGGAGGCTTCCCGGGCGGTTCGGGACAGGGCAGCCTTGACCAGGCGTTTTCGCGGCGTGCCGGGGACGTCAGGGCGGTCCTGAACCGGCTCGGGACGAACAGGTGGTCCGGCAGGTGGTCCGGCGCGTGACGCTCGGCGACGTCCGGTCCGGCTACGCCGGTCACGTCGTCGAGCGGCGGCATGGACTTCCGGACCGGCGGTCGCCCCCTCTCCGTCGGCTGAGCCCCGCGGGTCCTCCGCCGCGCGCGAGTCGCAACTGTCGGTGCCCTCCAATACGGTCTTCTCGGCACGCGGAGCCCCGCCCGTCTCTCCTGGTGGGCGGGACTCCGCGATCGGGTGGGTGCGACACGGAGCGGTGACCCGGCTCGGTGACGCGGCTCGGTGACGCGGCTTGGTGACACGGATCGGGGGGACCGGATGGCGGACCGCAGGGCGTTGGACCTCGACTCGCTGGCGATCAGCGATCGGTTCAGGCTGTTCAACTTCACCAGGCGCGACGACCATGTGGCCTATCTCTGGGTCCTACGGGCCATGGACCGGCTGCGCGAGGTCCACCAGGTGCAGGTGGACGCCGGGCAGGTGCAGGCGGCCCTGAGCGAGCTGGCCCGGCTCCACGACGAGGTCCCCACGTTCGACGGCAACCTGCGCGACCGGCTCGACGCCCTGCACGCGGACGGGGTGCTGCACCGGTTCGACGACGCGTCCCGGGCCGGCAACCTCGTCCGCTATCGCAACAGGCAGTCGGTCTACCAGTTCAGCGAGCTCGGCTACTGGGCGTACACCTCGGTCGAGGGGCTGCTCGCGGCCCGCATCCAGGACGCCAACCTGTCGCGGCTGGTCTTCTCCGACATCCTGGAGGACCTCAAGGCCCTCGCGGCGGCCAACCGCGCGGGGGAGGGCGAGCAGGTC
The DNA here is from genome assembly GCF_012034195.1 of Microbispora sp. CL1-1. Classification (NCBI taxonomy): domain Bacteria; kingdom Bacillati; phylum Actinomycetota; class Actinomycetes; order Streptosporangiales; family Streptosporangiaceae; genus Microbispora; species Microbispora sp. CL1-1. The sequence continues at coordinate 14,383 of NZ_JAATEK010000015.1, read as the reverse complement.
TACCGGCGGCTGTCGCGGCTCGACTCGGTGATGGAGGACATGGGGCGCCGCTCGGCGCACTTCCACGTGACGCTGGGCGAGATCATCCGTTCCACCGACGCCTCCCCAGAGACGTTCCTGCGCTACAAGAACGCCCTGCTGACGCACATGTCCGAGTTCATGGCGGAGCTCGACCGCTATCTGCCCCGCCTGGCCACCGCCGTACGCGACGTCGAGGCGAGCGGCCTGGCCTCGCTGCTCGACCGGGCGGCGGCCGCCGACGAGCGGCCCTTCATGGACCGCCACGAACGGCTGGAGGACTGGCGCCGCCGCTGGTCGGTCCTGCGGGCGTGGTTCGCCCCGGAGGGGCCGGAGGAGTCGCGTGCGGCGGAGCTGCGCAACGCGACGCGCATCGCGGTGTCCGGGGTGATCGCGCTGCTGCGGCAGATCTCGGAGGCGCAGCGCGGCGGCGTCAACCGGGCCACCCAGCTGCGGCACCTGGCCGAGTGGGTCTGGAACGCCCCGGACGAGGGCGCCGCCCACGCGCTCATGGGCGCGGCGTTCAACCTGCGCAGCGCGCGGCACCTGGGCACGGCCCACGAGGACACCGAACAGATCTCGCCCCGGGCCACCTGGTGGGACGCGCCCGGGGTGGAGGTGTCGGTCACGCTCTTCCGCAGCGGCAAGGCGCCCACGCCGGGCGTGCCCACGCCGGTGCGCGGCAACCCCGGCGCGCGGGCGGCGCTGCGGCGCGAGCAGGCCGCGGAACGCGCGGCCGAGCGCGAGGCCGCTGGTCACCTGACCGAGCTGGGCGCGCACGGCAGGGTGCTCGACGAGTCCGAGACCCGGGTGCTGCTGAAACTGATGACGCGGGCGTTGGAGGGCCGCACGGTCGTCGCAGGCCGCCTGAGGAGAGGGTCAGGCGCCAACGACGCCGTGATGGTGCGGCTCGTGCCGTGCGACACCGGAAGCACCGTACGCACCACGCAGGGGCTCCTCCACCTGCCCGGGTTCCGGGTCGAGCTGGCCGGGCGGACGCCCGTGGCGGGCTCGGGAATGGCCGGTTCGGAAGCAGCGGGTTCGAGGGCGGAGGGCTTGGAAGCACGGGGTTTGGAGGCACGGGGTTTGGAAGCACGAGCTTTGGAAGCAGGGGGTGCCCGGTGACGACGCCTCGCACCCGGGTCGCGGCCGGCGTCTCCGCCGCCGACCTCGGCTCCTACCAGCAGGCGGTTCGCCGCGTGCTGACCTGCGACCTGATCACCAAGGACCGGCCGCGTCCCGGTGTGCTCGACCAGGTGCTGCGCTGGGCCGACGAGATGACGCGCGACTTCCGCGAGCTGCTCGGCTACACGCTGATCGCCACGACCCACCACGTGCGGCTGGTCCGCCATCTCGACGTCCTGGACGAGACGCAGCGCTCGATCTTCTCCCGCAAGGGCAAGCCGTTCGACCGCCGCCGGCTGGCGTACCTGTGCCTGGTGCTCGGGTCGTTCCAGCGCTCCCGGATCGAGATCAGCCTGGCCGACCTGGTGCGGGTCTTCACGCCGCTGGCCAACTCCATCGACGGCCTCGGCTTCGACCCCGCGATCGGGTCGCACAAGGCCGCCGTCGTCGACGTGCTGGGCTGGCTGGTGGACCGCGGCGCGCTCCGGCTGTCCGACGGCAGCCTGGAGTGGTGGGCGCGCGACACCGAGCGAGGCGACGCGCTCTACGACATCGACCACGACATCTGCGCGGTGCTGTTCAAGCCGGCCCGGCCGGTCCAGCACCTCACCAGTGCGGCCGGTCTGGTGCACGAGCCGCCGCACACGAACCCGGCCCGCAGGGCGCGGCGGCTGCTCGTCGAGTTTCCCGTGGTCTACTACGCGGACGTCGAGCCCGATGTGGCCGACGCGCTGCGCGCCCCCGGCCTCGCCGAGGACCTCGTACGGTTCACCGGCCTGGTCCTGGAGCGGCGCGCGGAGGGCGTCATGCTCGCCGACCCGGGCGGCGTCTTCACCGACCGGCCGTTCCCTGGCCGGGGCAACGCGGTGAGCCGGGCGGCGGGGCTGCTGCTGGCGAAGATCGCCGACCTGCTGGAGGACCCCGAGCACGTGCCGGAGCCGCTGCCCGTTCCCGCGCTCGCCGACGACCAGGCCGATCTCGTGGCGCGGATGGACGCGGGACTGCCCCGCGACGGAGTCGTCGCCGAGCTGGCCTGGTCTCCGTCCGAGGCCGAGCCGTCGTCGCCCGACGACCGGCCCGTGCCCGCCGAGGCGCCGTTCGTGTCGCGCAGCCGCCTGGAGACGATGACGACCGAGCTGTACGACGAGTTCGGGGCGGCCTCGTTCACCTCCGCCTGGCAGCAGGATCCCCGTGGACTGCTCGACGCCGTCATCGGGTTCCTCGCGGACCTGTTGCTGCTCAGGCCGGTGCCGGGCGGCGTGCTCGTCCTGCCCGCCGCGCTGCGATACCGCAACATCCGGGCCGCCCTGCCCACCCGTACATCGGGCGGTCAGCTGGCGCTGGTGGCGCTGCCCGAGCCGGTTGCCCGGCAGGACACTTCACCGCAGCCGGACATCCCAGCGCAGCCGGACACCACGGCGCAGCAGGGATCGTCCGCGCAGCAGGGTCCGTCCGGGGCGCAGGGTTCGTCCGAGGCGCAGGGTGGGGTCGGGGGGCAGGGTCCGTCCGGGAGGCAGGGTGCGGCCGGCCAGGAGGTTTCGTTCACGCAGGAGGAGGGGCGATGACGCCGCCGAGCGACCGGTTCCAGCCCAGCAGGGCCGGTGTGATCAACGTCTGGGACTACGTGGACGAGGAGTTCGCCTTCGCCGACGGGCGTCTGGTGCTGCGCGGGCACAACGGCTCGGGCAAGACAAAGGCGCTGGAGGTGCTCTTCCCGTTCATCCTCGACGGCGTGGCGGACGCACGGCGGCTCGACCCGTTCAGCGGCGAGAACCGCACGATGAAGTCCAACCTGCTCTACCGGGGCCAGGAAGCCGAGTACGGCTACGTCTGGATGGAGTTCGCCCGGCGCGAGATCGGGGCGGAGCCCGACGCGACCGACGAGACCGTCACGCTCATCATCGGCATCCGCGCGCACCGGCACAGGGATGGGGTGCGGACCTCGTTCTTCGTCACCGACAAGCGCCTCGGTGTCGACTTCGGGCTGCTCGCGCCCGACTCCCGGCCCCTCACCGAGCGGCAGCTCAAGGCCGTCCTCGGCCCGGACGCCCACTGCGAGACCGCCACCCAGTATCGGGACGCGGTGGACGCCCGGCTGTTCGGGCTGGGCAGGGAGCGCTACACGCAGCTCCTCGACCTGCTGCTGGCGCTGCGCCGCCCGCTGCTGGCCAAGGACCTCGACCCCGACAAGGTCTCGGGCACGCTCACCTCGGGCCTCAGCCCCGTCGACGAGGAGCTCGTCGACCAGGCGGCCCGCGACTTCGAGAACCTCGCGGCGGTCCAGAAGCAGTTCGACGACTTCGCGGTCGCCGACGCGGCCGTACGCGCGTTCCTGACCGACTACGTGGCCTACCTGCGCACTCATGCGAAGGCTCGGCTCGCCCGCATCCAGACCGAGATGGACGGCGCGGTGGAGCACGCCCGCACGCTCGTGCGCGCCGAGGAGGCACGCACGAGGGCGGCGGCCGCACGCCAGGCCGCCGCGGCGGCGGCCTCCGCGGCCGAGGCCGAACGCGAAGGGCTGGAGCGCCGCCTCGCCGCGTTGCGTGCGGACGACGCCTACCGTGCGCGGAGCGAGCTGGAGCTGCGCCGCCGCCAGATCGTCAAGACCGGCGAGGAGATCGAGCGCGAGCGCGCCCGGCTGGCGGACGGCGCCGATCACCTGGCCGCACTCGAAGGGGAGGCGGGCGAGCTCGCGGAGCGGCTGGAGGGCGCGCGGGCGGCGATCGTCCGGCACGCCACCGATCTCGCCGACGCGGCGGAGCGGGCCGGGATCGCCCACGACGGGGACGGCCCGGCCGACACGGGCGCGGACCTGCTCACGACGGCGCGGGCACGCGCCACCGCCCGCAAGGACGACGTCGCGAAGGTCCGCGACGAGATCGCCAGGGTGTCGGGCGCGGAGCGGGACCGCCTGCGAGCGGAGGCCGATAGGGACAAGGCGGACAAGGACGTCGAGGAACGGGAATCGCGGTGCGAGGCCGCCGATGCCGCGCTGGTGACGGCACGCGACCGGGCGCGGGAGGCGCTCGACGCCTGGGCCGCTCGCTGGGCCCGCCCGGCAGAGGCTCCGGAAGATGAGGCCCCCCGAGATGAGGGCCCGGGAAGTGACCCGGGCAATGAGTCCGCGCGTAGCGGGTCTCCGGGAAGTGATTCGGGCAACGAGTCCCCGCGCAGCGAGTTTCCGGGAGACGAGGCGGTGGCCGGCCCCGCCGACGTGGCGGCGCTGGCGGAGGCCCTCGCCCAGGCCGGAGACGCCGGGGCGCCGTCCCTGGCCGAGGTCTACAGCGTGCGGACCGAGGAACGGCGGACGGAGGCGGCCAGGTCCGCCGAACGCCTGTCCGCCCGGGTGCGCGACCTCGCCGCCGACCTCGTCCGCCTGCGTCGTGAACGCGAGGAGATCGCGGCCGAACGCGACGAGGCGCCGCCGCACGACGACCGCAGAACGGCGGACCGGGACGGGCGGCCGGGGGCGCCGCTGTGGCGGCTCGTCCGGTTCGCCGACGGCCTCGACGAGAAGGAGGCGGCCGGCCTCGAAGGCGCACTGTACGGCGCGGGGCTGCTGACCGCCTGGGTGCACCCGGAGGCGCGGCACACCTTCGACGCCGTCGCGGTCCTGGAATCCGACGGCTACCTGCTCCCGCTTCCCGAGGAGAGCCGCCCGTCCGGCCGTACGCTCGCCGACGTCCTCGTGCCGGAGGAGCAGGACCTCGTGCCGGCGGCGGTCGTCGCGGACGTGCTGAGGTCGGTCGTGGTCGCCGACGCGATCACACCCCACAGTGATCGGCCGGGGGATCGGCCCGGGGATCGGCAGGCGGATCGCCAGGGAGAACGGCAGGGAGAACGGCAGGGAGAACGACGGGGCGGACCGGTGCCGACGGTGACCATCCGGGCCCAGTTCGGCCTCGGGCTCCTCCTCGGCGCCCGGCCCAAGTCGTCACCCGAATACATCGGCGCCACCAACCGGGCGAACCGCCGTGCGGCCAGGCTCGCCGAGTATGACGAGACGATCGGCGAGACGATCCGGGCGCACGAGGACGCCGAGCGCGACCTGGCCCGCGCGAACCGCCGCCTGGCGGACTTCGCCCGGGCCCGGCGGGAGCTGCCGTCCGTCACGGAGGTCGTCGCGGCGGTCACCCGCGTCTCCCGCGAGTCCGCGCTGCTGGCCCAGGCGCGGTCGGTGCTCGCGGACCGCCGCCGCGATCTCGACGCGGCGGTGGCGCAGGTCGACGCGGCACGCAGGCGGCTGCGGCAGGTCGCGGCGGAACGGAGCATGCCCGTCGCGGAACAGGAGGTCGACGCGGTCGCGCGGGCCGTGGACGAGTTCCTCACGACGGCGCAGCGGCTGCACGACGGCCGCGAGCGGGCCGCGTCCGAGGAGCGGGACCTCGCGTCGCGGCAGGCGGCCATCGCCCGGCAGCGCGAGCGGCACGACGCCGACTCCCGCGCCCTGGAGGAGAAGGAGCGGGAGCACCGGGCCGACGCCGAGGAGCTCAGGGCGGGCGAGGAGGCACTCGACGCGCCGCTGCGCGAGGTGCTCGCCCAGATCGACGAGACCGAGCGCCGCCTCGCCGAGGTTCGCAAGCGCTGCGGGGAGCACGCCGCCACCGCCACGCGGGAGAACGAGGCGCTGATCGTCGCGCAGAACGACCTCAAACACGGGCAGGCGTCCCTCGGCCAGGCGCTCGGCCACCTCTTCGAGCACGTCGCGGCGTTCGGGCCGTACGCGCATCCGGAGCTGCGCCCGCTGCTCGGCGTCACCGCCACCGCGCCGTGGCCCGTCCACGTCGGCTGGCCGGAACCGGCGGAGGCGGCCGCGTCGGTGGCCGCCGAGCTGTCCGCCCGCTCCGCCGCCGGAAAGAGCGCGGGGGAGGGAGACGGGGAGGGCGCTGCGGAAGGGGCCGGAGCAGGAGCCCGAGGAGACGGAGCAGGGGGCGGCCTGCCGCCGGATCCCGCCGCCCTGGTGGGCCGGGTGCTGCCGGGAGACGTGGCCGCGCTGCTCGACGCCTTCGCCGCGGAGATGGCCGACATCCGCGTGCCCGGGGAGAGCGCGCTCAAGAACACCGCGAGCCGGCTGTCGGGCTCGCTGCGGACGTTCCAGGACGCACTCGACGGCTGTGCCGAGGACTACCGCCTGGAGCACGACCCGACCGGGGTCGTCATGGTCTACGTCAGCGACGAGGGCGGCCGCAACCCGGTCGCCGCGTTCGCCCGGCGCGTCGCCGACCGCGTCCAGGAGCAGGGAATGCTGCTGGAGGAGCGGGAGCGGACCGTGCTGGAGGACGAGCTGCTGACCGCGCTCGCCCAGCAGGTGCACGACCGGGTCCGCACCGCGCGCGACCTGGTGCGCGGGATGAACGAGGACACCCGGTCACGGCCCATGTCGTCCGGCACCAGGATCGGCATCCGATGGGGCCGTTCCGACCGGCTGAACGACCGGCAGGTCGCGGTGTCGCGGCTTCTCGACAGGGACGCGCAGGGGCTCGGCGCGGCCGGGCTGGCCGAGCTGCGCGGCCTGCTGCGGGAGATGATCCGCGACTACCGGGCCGCCCACCCGCGTGCCACCTACAGGCAGGCGCTGGCCGAGGTGCTCGACTACCGCACCTGGTACGGCTTCGAGCTGGTGCTGGCCGTGCCGGGGGAGAAGGAGGTCAAGCTCACCCGGGCCAAGCACGAGGAGATGTCCGGAGGCGAGAAGTCGGCGGCCATCCACCTCCCGTTGTTCGCCGCGGCCAACGCCCTTTATTCGTCCGCCAAGCCCACGTGCCCGCGCATGATCGCGCTGGACGAGGCGTTCGCCGGCATCGACGACCGCTACAAGCCCGAGCTGCTGGGCCTGACCGTGAAGTTCGGCCTCGATCTGTTCATGACCGGCCACGACCTGTGGATCCACTTCGACACCGTGCCGATGGCCGCGCACTACGACATGCACCACGACAAGAGCGCGCACGCGGTGTCGGCGATGCTGATGCTCTGGGACGGCGCCCAGACCATCGACGCCGACGCCGGGTTCTCCGGCAACGAGGAGTTGGCCGAGACGCTGCTCGGCTTCCGGCCGAGCCGCCGTGCCCCCGCCCTGACCGAGGGCACCCTCCTCGCCGCCGACGGCGACGACGAACCCGACGAGGTGGAGGCCGGCGTATGACCATGGCCGCGAAAGCGGTGGAGCGCTACCGGGGGCCGGAGTATCGCCGCCTGCTCCAGGCCGCGCGGCGCCGCCTGGAAGGCAACGGCGGCACCCTGGAGGGCTCGATAGGCGTCGGCGATCCCGACGAGGCGGAGCGCAAGGCGCTCATCGGCATCACCGGCCGCTACAGCGAACCCGGCGTCAAGCGCATCGGCGTCACCCTGCGCGAGCTCGACGCCGTCGTACGCGCCGGGACCGGTGGCCTTGGCCTGGTCGACCTGCTGGAGACGCTCGGCCCGCCGCTGCGGAACCGCCCCCGAGAGGCGGCCCTCGCCCGGGCCGCCCGCGACGAGGCCGTGCGGCCCGCGATGGAGAGCCTGCTGTACGAGAGCGCGGAGTGGTACCGCGAGTGGCTCGACGCGGTGAGCCGCGACGGCACCGCGAGCCGGCTCGCCGGCCGCCCGCGCACGGCCGGGACGCTCGCCAGGGCCGCCCGTGTCCTGGAGTTCCTCACGACCCGACCCGAGGACGACGCGGAGATCACCCTCGCCGGGCTGGCCGCCAAGATCACTGGTCATCCCAAGACCCTCGACCATCCGGCCGGCCTGTCCACCCTGGTGCTGCGGGCCCTGGCGATACGCGCGGGCGTTCCGGCCCCGGGCACGGCGGAGGAACGCCGGGAGCTGTGGGACCGCTACGAGGTGGTCGTCGACGACCTCGCCAGCCGGATCCTCGTCCTGAACCTGCCGGCGGAGGGGGAGGGGCTGGGGGAGTGGCTGACCGCCGCCGCCCGCTTCGGCACGCCGTTCCAGGTCACGCTCCACCAGCTCGGCACCTTCGCCATCACCCTGCGCGCCCCGGTGGTGCACGTGTGCGAGAACCCGGCCGTGCTGCGGCGCGCGGCCGCCGAGCTGGGGCCGGACTGCCCGCCCCTCGTCTGCACCGAGGGACGCCCCTCGACGGCCTTCCACCGGCTGGCGGGGACAGCCGTACACGGCGGGGCCCGGCTGCGCTACCACGGCGACTTCGACTGGCCGGGAGTGGACATGGCCGGTGCCGTGGCGCGGCGCTACGGCGCGGAACCCTGGCGCATGACCGCCGCAGATTACCTCGCGGGTCTCGCGAACCTCGGCGATCTCCTCGAAGGTGACGAGCACCTGCGGCTCACCGGGCGGCCGGTGCCGGCACCCTGGGATCCCGCCCTCGGGGACTCTATGCGCGAGAAGGGGATCGCGGTCTACGAGGAGGCCGTCGCCGAGCCCCTGCTGGCGGATCTTGGGGGGTGACACGCGCGAGGCACGGTCGTACGTTGACCTCCGTGGCCTGCGCGACGAAGGAGTCACCGTGAGCGAGACGACCAGCACCCATGTCTTCCGGGAAGCCCGTGACCTGCTGCTCTCCTTGAGGGAGGACCCCGAGCGGGCGGCACGCGAGTTCGCCTGGCCCGTCTTCGGCGACAGGTTCAACTGGGCCACGGACTGGTTCGACGCGATCGCCCGGGGAAACCCGCGGACGGCGCTGTGGATCGTGGAGGAGGACGGCTCCGAGCGGCGTTACTCCTTCGACGAGATGGCCCGCCGCTCCGATCAGGTGGCGGCGTGGCTGGCCGCTCAGGGCGTGGGCGCGGGCGACCACGTGCTGCTGATGCTCGGCAACCAGGTCGAGCTGTGGGAGTCGATGCTGGCGGTGATGAAGCTCGGCGCGGTGATCATGCCGGCGACCACCGCCCTGGGCACGGCCGACCTCGCCGACCGCGTGGAGCGGGGGCGGGTCCGGCACGTCATCGCCAACGCGGCCGACACGCACAAGTTCGACGGCGTGCCGGGAGAGTTCGGCCGCGTCTGCGTGGGCGAGGCGGCCGGGTGGCTCCGCTATGGCGACGCCTACGCGACGCCCGAGCCGGAGCCGTTCGAGGCCCGGACCTCGCCCGGCGATCCGCTGCTGCTCTACTTCACCTCGGGGACGACGAGCAGGCCCAAGCTCGTGCGGCACACGCAGGTGTCCTACCCGGTCGGCCACCTGACGACGATGTACTTCGTCGGGGTGCGGCCGGGCGACGTGCACCTCAACATCAGCTCGCCCGGCTGGGCCAAGCACGCCTGGAGCTGCTTCTTCGCGCCGTGGAACGCCGAGGCGACGGTGTTCGTGCACAACTACTCCCGCTTCGACGCCGCCGCCCTGCTCGGGCAGATCCGCCGGGCCGGGGTCACCACGTTCTGCGCGCCGCCCACGGTCTGGCGGATGCTCATCCAGGCCGACCTCGGCGACGGCCCGGGCAGCCTGCGGGAGGCGGTCGCCGCGGGCGAGCCGCTGAACCCGGAGGTCATCGCCCAGGTGGAGCGGGCGTGGGGGCTGACGGTCCGCGACGGGTACGGCCAGACCGAGACGACCGCGCTGATCGCCAACACGCCCGGCGTCCCCGTGAAGGCCGGCTCGATGGGCCGGCCCCTGCCCGGTGTCCCGGTCGTCGTGGTCGATCCGGTGACCGGCCGGCCGGCGGACGAGGGCGAGATCTGCCTCGATCTGGCCGCCCGCCCGGTCAACCTGATGACCGGCTATCTGGACGGTGAGGAAGGGGCCATGTCCGGGGGCCTCTACCACACCGGCGACGTCGCGGTCCGGGACGCGGACGGCTCGATCACCTTCGTGGGACGCACCGACGACGTGTTCAAGGCGTCCGACTACAAGATCTCGCCGTTCGAGCTGGAGAGCGTGCTCATCGAGCACCCCGCCGTCGCGGAGGCGGCGGTCGTGCCCGCCCCCGACCCGATCCGGCTCGCCGTGCCCAAGGCGTACGTGGTGCCGGCCGCGGGCTGGGAGCCGAACCGGGAGACCGCCGCGGCCATCCTGCGGCACGCCCGTGAGAGGCTCGCGCCCTATCAGCGGGTGCGCCGGCTGGAGTTCGCCGAGCTGCCCAAGACCATCTCGGGGAAGATCCGCAGGGTCGAGCTGCGGGCCAGGGAGAGCGACGCCGCGCAGGCCGGCACCGAGCTGTCCGGGGAGTGGCGGGACGACCAGTTCCCCGAGCTGCGGTCCTGACCCTGCCGGAGGAGGCGTCAGCGTCCCCCGGGTGCCGATGACCCGTGCCCGAGCAGGCGGGCGACCGGCTCCTCGGTCAGCCCCACGACGCCGTCGAAGTCGGTCGAACGGCTGACGGCGGCCCAGCGCTCCGCCTGGGCCGCGCGGGCGCGGGACGCCTGCTCGGCCAGGCGCAGCGCGTCGGAGCCGAGCAGCAGCCGCAGCGGCGGCTCGTCCACGTCGACCAGCCCGGCGATCACCCTGGCCGCCCGCCGGGGATCGCCCGGCTGGGCGCCGTCCACCTCGCGCCGGAAGGCGTTGACCCGGCCGACGGTCTGCTCGTAGTCGGGTCCCACCGGCGGGATGCGCATCGACGAGCCGCCCCAGTCCGTACGGAACCCGCCGGGCTCGACGATGACCACGGTGATCCCCAGCGGGCGGACCTCGCTGTTCAGCACCTCGGAGAACCCCTCGACCGCGAACTTGGCCGACTGGTAGGCGCCGAGCCCCGGCGTGCCCCCGACCCGGCCGCCCACCGAGCCGATCTGCAGGATGTGACCTGACCGCTGCGCGCGCATCACCGGCAGCGCGGCCCTGGTCATGGTGACGACGCCGAACAGGTTGGTCTCGAACTGCGCCCGGAAGTCCTCGTCGGAGGTCTCCTCGATGGGCGAGGAGTTCGCGTACCCCGCGTTGTTCACCAGCACGTCCAGCGAGCCGAACTCCTCGACGGCCAGCCGTACGGCCCGCTGCGCCGCGGCGGCGTCGGTGACGTCGAGCGCGACGGCGCGCACCCGGTCGCCGTGTGCCCGGACGAGGTCGTCCAGCCGTTCCGGCCGCCGGGCGGTGGCCACGAGGCGGTCGCCGCGTTCGAGCACCTCGTGAGCGAGCGCGTGTCCCAGGCCCCGGGAGGCGCCGGTGACGAGCCATGTCCTCTGCATGATGATCTCCTCTTGATCTTCAGCGCGCCGCGCCCGCCGGGACCCGCTCGGCCGCCTCGGCGGCGAGCGCCGTACGGCGGCGCGCCCCGGGCACCAGCAGCGCAACGGCGACGGTGGCCGCCAGGGTCAGGGCCATCACCAGGAAGGCGGTGGTGAAGCCCGACTCGTACGGCAGGCCGTCGGGGCGCAGGTGGCCGGTGACGAGGGCACTGATCGCGGCGGTGCCGATGGAGCCGCCGATGGTGCGGATGTTGGTGTTCATCCCGCCGGCGACGGCGGTCTGGCCGGCCGGCACGCTCTGCACGATCAGGTTGGTCATCGAGGCGTAGGCCAGGCCGAGACCGAGACCGAAGACGGCGGTCGCGACGGCGAGCTGCCAGGGCCGGTCGTGCCAGAGGGCGATGCCGCCGCTCGACAGCGCGCCGAGCGCGCATCCCCACACGAGCTGGGCCTTGACCCCGGCGACGCGCGAGAGCGGGCCGCTCACGGTGCCGGCGACGGCCATCGTGACGAGCATGGGCAGCATCAGCAGCCCGGCCTCGGTCACGCTCGATCCGAATCCGTAGCCGGTCACGCCCACCGGAATCTGCATGAACTGCGGCAGGAACGCGTACGAGGCGAACATCCCGGCGCCGAACAGCAGGGCCACCAGGTTGGTCGTCCACACGGCCGGGAGCCGCATCATGCGCATGTCGATCAGCGGGTCGCGGGAGCGCAGCTCGACCGTGATCCACGCGGCGAACAGCACCACGGCGCCCGCGAGCGGCACGACGACGGCGGCCGAACCCCAGCCCCAGGCGGACCCTTCGCTCAGCGGGACCAGCAGCGCCACCAGCCATCCGGACAGCAGCGCCGCGGCCGCCCAGTTGACCCGGCCGGGCGTGCGCACCGGCGACCGGGGCACGTTGCGGTACGCCAGGAACGCGGTGGCGACCACGATGATCGCCGGGATCCAGAACAGCCAGCGCCAGCCGGCGACGTCCACGATCGGGCCGGCGAGCACGATGCCGACGCCGCCGCCGACCGCGATGACGGCCGACAGGATGCCGACGATCGAGGGCACCCGGGTGGCGGGGAACTCGTCGCGCACGATCCCGAACGACACGGGGAACACGGCCCCGCCGAGGCCCTGGATGATCCGGGCGATGATCAGCACGCCGACGTTGGGGGCGACGGCGGCGACGACGCAGCCGAGCGCGATGGCGGCCAGCCCGACGAGCAGCGTGCGGTCCTTGCCGATCATGTCGGCGATGCGGCCCAGCAGCGGCGTGGCGACGGACGCGGACAGCAGCCAGGCGGTGAGCACCCAGGTCACCGCGCTCTGGCTGGTGTGGAGGTCGTGCTGGATGGTGGACAGCACGGGGCTGACCAGGGACTGCAGCAGAGAGAACGAGGCCACGGCGGCTGCCAATGCGAGGAAGGTCAGCCGTTGCGGCGAGGTGGTGCGTGACATCGAGATCCTTCGACAGGAGGAACCGGCACGACGAGGCGCGCCGGTGACGACGCCCCGGTTGAGGGGACGGCGCATGACAAAGCGAACGATCAGGGGGCGTTGACACAGGGGGGGACGCGAACGCGAATGCCCGCCTGCTAAAGTCGAGGCGTGCCTCCACATTAGCGGAGGTAACCCTCCGGTTCAACCTCGGGAGGAGACCGGTGAACGAGAAGGCGGCCGAAGGCCCCCGGACGAGGGTGCGGCGTCCCCAGCGCGCCGACGCGCGGCGCAACTTCGACGCGCTGCTCGCCGCCGCGCGGGAGGCGTTCGCCGAGCGCGGCACGGATGCGTCGCTGGAGGACATCGCCCGGCGCGCCGGCGTCGGCATCGGCACGCTCTACCGCAACTTCCCCACGCGGCAGGACCTGTTCGACAGCGTCTACCTGGACGAGATCGACGAGCTGTGCGACGCCGCGCGGCAGGCCGCCGACCTGCCGCCGTGGGAGGCGCTGGCCGCCTGGCTGCGCCGGTTCGTGGACTACGCGGCCACCAAACGGGCCATCTACGAGGCGCTCAACCGCGACTCGGAGATGATGCGGTCGAGCCGCGTCGCGATGTACGAGGCGGGGCAGCCGCTGTTCGACCGGGCGAGGGAGGCCGGGGTGATCCGCGGCGACGTGACCTTCGACGACGTCCTGCGGATGGTCTCCGGCATCACCGGAGCCGGGTTCGTCGACGAGGATCAGCGCGAGCGGGTGCTGGGCATGGCCCTCGACGGCGTACGGGCCCGCCCGGCCTGAACCATGCCGGGCCACTCGTAGGGGAAACTCCGGTAGATGTCGGTCATGTAGATGTACACGTCGCCGCTGCCGGCGAGCGGCTTGACCACCTTCAGCGCATCTGATGATGCCGGGCCGTTCGGGATCGTCACGAAGGGGCGGTCGTTCAGTCGGTCGGCCCGCCGGGGAGTGACAGGGCCTGCGTGCCGTCGGGACCCACGGCGGTCGTGGCGGAGCCCGGATTGGACAGGGTCCCGTCCAGGCCGGAGGGGAGCGGTCTTCGACGACGCCGCTCGACAGGTCGCCGTCGAAGTCGTAGTGGAGGACGAGTGCCGGTTCGGCGGCGCCGTCCGCCGGAAGGGCGTGCGCCGGCACGGCGGCGAGGAGGAGCGCGGCCGTCACGCGGACGGGGCGAGAAAGGGGGCGAGGCGTGCGCCTGCGTGCTCGCCCGGGCAAGGGTACGGCCATGCGCTGTCCCATTCGGGCAGGGGCGCCGAGTCGTCCGCCGATCTGTCCGCCGGCCGGCCGCGCTCACCCGCGACGGCCCCCTGCCCGGTGAGTGAGGTCGGGGATCGGGACGCGTCGAATCGATTCGCGCACCGATTCGACCGGACGATAAGGGCGCTGCCGCGAACGGTCAAGCACCGGAAACCTCTCCGGCACATCGTCGTCATCATGTCGGCGCGCTCCCTCCAGGCGGGCGTCCCGGAAATCAGGCCGCGTACCCCATTGACGGGTGCACCGGGGCGGGCCTATCGTCGGCGAACCGATTCGCCGAACCGATTCGACTCCGATCGGGAACAGGCGCGTAACGCTAGGAGGTCACGTCATGAGACCAGGGTCGAGCGGCCGGCGTGCGGCCGGGATGGGTGCGGTGGTCCTCGCGGCCGCCACCGGGCTGGCCGCCTGTTCGTCACAGCCCGACGGCACCGGCGCATCT
>NZ_JAATEK010000149.1:0-881 GCF_012034195.1 Microbispora sp. CL1-1 | reverse complement strand
ACTAGGTGCAGGTTGAGGTTGTCCCAGACCAGCACGATCGGGGCGCCGAGCTGGGCGTGGGCATGAAGGATCAGGTCGCGGTAGTCCATCCAGCCGAAGGTCTTGGGCTCGCCTTTGCGGCCGCGGTAGACGTGCAGGCGGTAGATCAGCCGGGAGCGTTCGCCGGGTTTGTAGCAGACCAGGGCGGCGATGTTCACCCGTCCGCTTCCGCGCCCGCGGACGTGTACCACCGGCGTGTGCCCGCGCCGGCCCCACGTTCGTGCGCGAGGCGGCCTCAGCCCTTGACCGGCTTCGTCTTCGAAGCAGATCCAGGCGCCGTCGGCCGCCGCGGATCTTCCACCTGCGGCCAGACCTCCTTCTTCCACACCTCGATCGCGGCCTCGTCCCGCTCGATCGCCCGGCGGGCGGGGCGCTGGCACGACCAGCCGTTACGCCGCAGCAGGTACCACACCCCCTGAACGGTGTAGCCGAGGTGGAACATCCTGCCGATCAGCGTCTTGATCCGCATCAGCGTCCAGCGCTGGTCGGCGAACCCGTGCGCCAGCGGACCGCGTTCCAGCTCGGCCTCCAGCCGGGCGAACTGCGCCGGGCTGAGCCGGGGCAGCGCGTGCGGGCCTGCTGAGGCCAGCGCCGCCGTGCCACCCTCGCGCCAGGCGCGCCGCCACCGCTCCACCGACCGCTGAGTGACCCGCAACGTCCGGGCTAACGCCGCGTTCGTGACCCCCTGCTCGAACATCACGGCTGCGCTCAGCCGTACCTCCTCGCGGCGCCGCTGCTCCTGGGGGGTGAAGCCGCCGCCTTGGGCATACCGCACACCCTGGTCATACAGACCAGATCAGCCCTCGTCAGCTCACCGACAAGACCCATTTAAGTTCCGTATC
>NZ_JAATEK010000148.1:0-882 GCF_012034195.1 Microbispora sp. CL1-1 | reverse complement strand
ACGAAGGCTCAGAGTCTTACTGGCGGCCGCCGCCTTGCCTTTGGTGGTGGCGGGCATGCTCCTGGGGGTACGGCCCGCCGCGGCGGCCTCGCTGACCCGGGTGACCGGCTTCGGCGCCAACCCCACGAACCTGAACATGTACCTCTACGTGCCCGACCGGGTCGCGGCACGGCCGGCGCTGCTGGTGCTGGTGCATTACTGCACCGGATCCGCCGGCGCGATTTTCAACGGCAACGGGCACGACTACGTCACCGCCGCGGACCGGTACGGGTACATCATCGTGGTCCCCGAGGCCACCCGCAGTGGGCAGTGCTTCGACGTGTCCACCCCCGCCGCGCTCAGGCGCGACGGCGGGAGCGACTCCACCGGCATCATGTCGATGGTCTCCTGGGCGCGGCAGCGCTACAACGTCGACCCGAACCGGATCGTCGTGAGCGGCTTTTCCTCCGGCGCGATGATGACCAACGTCCTGGCCGCCGAATATCCCGACGTGTTCTCGGCCGGGGCGGCCTTCTCCGGCGTACCGGCCGGATGCTTCGCGACCACCGACGGCTCCCTGTGGAACAGCCAGTGCTCCGGCGGCAACCTCATCAAGTCCGCCCAGCAATGGGGCGACCAGGCCCGCGCCATGTACCCCGGCTACACCGGCCGCTACCCCCGCATGCAGCTGTGGCACGGCACCACCGACACCACTCTCGCCTACCCCAACTACGGCGAAGAGATCAAGCAGTGGACCAACCTGCACGGGCTGAGCCAGACCCCGTCCTTCACCGACCACCCGCAGTCGTCGTGGACCCGCACCCGCTACGGCGACACAAGCACCCAGGCCACCATCGAAGGCATCAGCATCTCCGGCGTCGGCCACCAACTCCCCATGAACGG
>NZ_JAATEK010000147.1:0-902 GCF_012034195.1 Microbispora sp. CL1-1 | reverse complement strand
TTCACGCCATGTCCTTCCTTCTTGAGATGACGCGGATGCCGGCGCGCGCTCGACGTGGCGGCACCAGCCGTGTGAGCGTTAACACCGTCGGCCGGCCAGTCCCTTCGATCAGCGAGGCGGATGGGCGGGCCCAGGGCGTGGTGATGCGGCATCGAACCGGGCGGTACTGGAACGTCGGCGACGAGAGTGGGCTCCGCGACACTCGGCGATAATTTTGTTATCGCTAACATCTGCGACAGTGGACCGGCCTTTTCTCTCCTCGCGACCGGCCGGTGGTGGTGGTGTGCCGGAGCAAATACGAAGCGGGAGGGTCCCGTCAAGGGGGACGGCGTACTTTCTTGCACAGCGCCGTTCCACGGCGCCGCGCGGGCCGACGTCGCCCATCTGGAGTTATCGATGACGACCATCCCGCTTTCGGCGCTGTCATCATGCTGAAACTTTCATTGACGACCCCCCGCACAGAGCACGCCAATTGCCATGTTTTCGGAGGCAGGAGCACTCATGGGAACGTATTTACGTCGCATTCGTCGAACACCGAACCCGAAAGTTTCAGTCGAGCCTTGACACATTTCGGGGAGATTTCCAGACTGAGTCCCCGAGGCGATCTCCCCCTGCCAGGTCGGTGGTGAAGTGGCGGGGGGGCGCCGTCCGCGACGCCCTCGTGGTGTGCGTTCCATAACGGGACGCGGTGCCGATCCCGCGGATGTCCTCTTTCCGTGATTCAGTTGTGGAGGCTCAGGCATGGATTCGAACGCCACCCCCCTAGATCGGCTCCGGCGGCCACGCCGCGGCCGGGTGCTGCTCGCCGGCGCCCTCGGCGTTCTCAGCGCGATCACCGCCGTGGCGGTGTCGGTTCCCGCCGACGCGGCGGCGAGCACGCTGGGCGCGGCGGCCGCGCAGAG
>NZ_JAATEK010000146.1:0-928 GCF_012034195.1 Microbispora sp. CL1-1 | reverse complement strand
GAGCCAATTTCATCCTCGGGAGGCGTGTGCTACCCGATGGTTCTGAAGGACCGCGATGGCTTTGACCAGGTGGCCGGTCTTGCTCGGGCTACATCGCAGCTTGCGCAGGATGCGCCAACTCTTGAGCTGGGCGTTCGCGCGCTCACCAGGCCCGCGGAGCTTGGCGTGTGACCGGTTGGCCTGCTTTTGAGACTCGGGCTTGTTCCTGCCCTTGTACGGCGTGATCAGCACCTCGGCCCCGGCGCCCTGATAGGCCTTGTCGGCCAGGGTGATGATCCCGGCTTGGTCGAGCGCGCGCAGGATGCCCCAGATCCGGGCGGCGGTCAGGTCGTGGGTCTTGCCTGGCAGCGCACCGGAGGTCCACACGATGGTCCCGTCCGGTCCCGCGATGACCTGCACGTTCATCCCATGCACGCGATGCTTGCCCGAGTAGTAGGGCCGGTCGGCCTTCACTCGGTCGGTGCGGATGAGCGTGCCGTCCAAGACCAGGTAGTGCAGGCCGTCCTTCGTGGCCTTCCGCAGCGCCGTCGCCAGTTTCGGTGATCGAGCCGACAGCAGGGCGACGGTTTCCTCCACATACCGCCACGCGGTGGCCGCCGACACTCCGAAACCCGCTCCGACCTCGGCGAATGTCTCGCCCTTGCGCAGATAGACCAGCACCAGGAGCGCCTGCTGCCCGGGGTTGAGCCGCCGCCACGTCGATCCGATGGCCTTGCGCCGCCTGCGGATCAGTCCGGCCACGTAGTTCAGCGTTGAACGCGACAAATCGACGGCAGCACGATAGAACAGCACCCGAAGCTCCTGGCGATGACGGTGATGGTTGTGGTGATCAACCCGTCTACCAGGAGCTTCGCCACATCATGAGGAAAACCCGAGCATCGCGATCATGCTGTGACCGGCTTAGCCGCCCGGCGGATGAAAAACGTTC
>NZ_JAATEK010000145.1:0-932 GCF_012034195.1 Microbispora sp. CL1-1 | reverse complement strand
CCAGTGAGCCATTTTCATCCTGATCTTGCTGGTCAGGACGAGTGTGGGAGGCAGAGGGACTCGGAAGTTGAGGGAGAAATGAGGCTCCCGGTAAGACAGCAGTCGACCAAGATCCGATGCCCCAACCAGGAGCCTCGTTGCTGTCTTACCCCGCCGCGATCCCTCTGTCGAACCGCACCCTGATCCGCCTGGCCAACCTCATCCGCGCTCGCCGCGCCGAACGCCGCAGCCGATGGCGCCGTCTGACATCCGGGCGGCAGGCGTTACTGGTGCTGGCCCATCTGCGCAACGGGGACACCTACGCCCGCCTGGCCAGCGGTTTCTCCATCAGCATCACGACCGCCTGGCGCTATGTCCGCGAGTCGATCGACCTGCTCGCCGCCCTCGCCGACGACGTCCAGGCGGCCGCGGTACGGGCCGCACGGCTGGCCTACACCATCCTCGACGGCACCTTGATCCCGATCGACCGCCTCGCCGACCAGAAGCCCTACTACTCGGGCAAGCACAAACGCCACGGCGTGAACGTCCAAGTGGTCGCCGACCCCGCAGGCCGGCTGCTGTGGGCCTCACCCGCCCTGCCCGGAGCAGTGCACGACCTGACCGCCGCCCGGACAGTCGGCCTCATCGACGCGTTGACCAGCAACAACGTGATGACCTTCGCCGACAAGGGCTACCAAGGCGCAGGCGGAACCATCCGCACTCCGTTCAAGCGCCACCGGCACCGCCCACGACTGTCCCGCCATCAAAAGGACGTCAACCGCGCCCACGCCCGCATCCGCGCCCTCGGCGAACGCGCCATCGCGACCCTGAAAGCGTGGAAGCTACTGTCGAAGCTCCGCTGCTGCCCCCACCGCGCCACCGCGATCCTGCAGGCCATCCTCGTCCTGCAAGCCGTCGAAGACGACCGCTACTCACGATGAAAAGGGCTCAGT
>NZ_JAATEK010000144.1:0-941 GCF_012034195.1 Microbispora sp. CL1-1 | reverse complement strand
CGCTGCAGGAGCACGGCGATGACGATGATCGCGCCCTTGGCGACGAGCTGGTCGGCGGTGTTCAGACCGTTGAGGATGAACAGGTTGGTGATCACCGTGAAGATCAGCAGACCCAGGATCGACCCGATGATCGTGCCCCGGCCGCCGCTCAGCAGCGTCCCACCGATGATCACCGCCGCGATCGCGTCCAGCTCGTACAGATCACCATGCGTGGACGACCCCGTCGTGGTCCGCGCCATGATCAGCACCGCGGCGATCCCGCAGCACAGACCCGACAGCGCGTACAACATCAGCGTGTGCTTGCGCACGTCGATACCGGCCAGCCGCGCCGCCTCGGGGTTGCCGCCCACCGCATAGGTGCGCCGGCCGAACGTCGTACGGTTCAGCACCACCCAGCCGATCAGCACCACCAGCGCGAACACGTACACCAGCAACGGCAGCCCGAGCAGCCGCGTGGTCGACAGGTCCACGATCAGCGAGTTGTCCGGCTGCACCAGCTGCGTGCGCTGGTTCGACATCCGCTGCGCCAGGCCACGCCCGGCCACCATCATCGCCAGCGTCGCGATGAACGGCACCATCCGCCCATAGGCGATCAAAATGCCGTTCAACAGTCCCGCGCCGGTGCCGACCAGCACCGCGCACACGATCATCACGATCGGCCCGTAGGACTGCGTGGCCAGCGTCGTCGCCCACACCGAGGCCAGCGCCATCAACGCCCCGACCGACAGGTCGATGCCACCCCCGATGATCACGAACGTCATCCCGACCGTGATCACACCGATCGTCGAGGCCAGCGCCAGAATGCTCACCAGGTTGGACGAGGTGGCGAAGTTCTCCGGCCTGGTCACCAGACCCACGATCGCCAGCAGCACCAACGCCGCGACCAGCCCCAGGTGCCGGACCTCGCCCAGCCGGCCGAACCGCCCGCCCGGACCCGCCGC
>NZ_JAATEK010000143.1:0-982 GCF_012034195.1 Microbispora sp. CL1-1 | reverse complement strand
TTTTCGATGCGGCGGCGGCGCCGGGTGCTGGTGAGGCGGAGGGCGAGGACGGCGAGGGCGAGCAGGGCGAGGAGGGTGAGCTGGGGCCAGGGGATGGCCCAGATGGTGGTGTCGATGGCGACGCGTTCGGCGGTGACGCCGGGCAGGGGTTTGCCTGCGGGGGAGGGGATGGCCCAGATGGTGGTGCCGATGGGTCCCAGGGGCCAGGTGCCGGTGATGCGGGCGGTGAAGGTGCGGCTGCCGCCGGGCATGATTTCGCGGGCTCTGGCTTCGGAGGTGTCGTCCCAGGTGTTGTCGCCGGCGAGGGTGGAGGTCTGGATGCGGCTGTCGGGGGCCAGGCGGACGTTGCCGGTGTTGGCGAGGGTGTAGGTGACTTCGACGGTGCCGGGGGCGAAGGGGTTCCAGGACCAGGTGTAGGCGGTCTGTATGTTGCTGACGGCGATTTTGGCGGCGAAGGTGCCGGTGACGCGGATGTTGACGCGGACGCCGACGCGGTTGTGGACGCGGACCTGGCCGGAGACGGCGTCGACGGAGGCGGTGACGCCGGCGGGGTGGTCGCCGGGGGTGGCGTTTTGGGGGATGGCCACGGTGATGGGGACGACGGTGGTGGCTCCGGCGGCGATGGTGACTTTTTCGGGGACGGTGATCCAGGCGCCGCCGTCGACGGGGGTGGCCTCGGGGGGCCGCATGTCGAAGTAGCCCTTGGTGGTGAGGTAGCCGTCGCCTGCGTCGATGGCGAAGTCGACGGGTTGGGTGGAGCGGTTGATGACGGCGATGTGTTCGGTGACCTGTTGCCCGGCGGGCAGTTCGATGTCGATGGCGGTGCGGCCGTCGGGGCCGTCGGCGTTGGCGGGGACGACCGACCAGGTGGTGTCGGCACCGGCCGGGACGGCGAACGCCGCCACGGCGACCATGGCGACCAAGAGGGTGCCGACAGCCCGCAGAACGGCCAGTGCGGCGAGCAGGGCGGGGGCGCCCTGCG
>NZ_JAATEK010000142.1:0-990 GCF_012034195.1 Microbispora sp. CL1-1 | reverse complement strand
ACGTTGTTCACGGGGCAGTGGGCGGACCTGCCGTTCGAGGAGGTCTGCCGGCTGGCCTCGGAATGGGGCTACGACGGCCTGGAGATCGCCTGCTGGGGCGACCACTTCGAGGTCGACAAGGCCCTCGCCGACGACTCCTACGTCGAACGCAAGAAGGAGACCCTGGCCAAGTACAACCTCGGGGTGTGGACGATCTCCAACCACCTCCTCAGCCAGGCCGTCTGCGACCACCCCATCGACGAACGCCACAAGGGCATCCTGCCCGCCCGCATCTGGGGCGATGGCGAACCCGAAGGCGTACGGCAGCGCGCCGCCGAGGAACTCAAGGACACCGCCCGCGCGGCGGCCAAGCTCGGCGTCAAGACCGTCGTCGGCTTCACCGGCTCCTCCATCTGGCACACCCTGGCGATGTTCCCCCCGGTGCCGCCGTCCATGATCGAGGCCGGCTACCAGGACTTCGCCGACCGCTTCAACCCGATCCTGGACGTCTTCGACGAGGTGGGGGTGCGGTTCGCACACGAGGTGCACCCCAGCGAGATCGCCTACGACTACCACACCACGGTGCGGACGCTGGAGGCCATCGGGCACCGGCCGGCCTTCGGGCTGAACTGGGACCCCTCGCACATGGTGTGGCAGGGCCTGGACCCGGCGAACTTCATCCTCGACTTCGCCGACAAGATCTACCACGTCGACTGCAAGGACGCCCGGGTGGCCACCCGCGACGGCCGGCGCGGCCGTCTGGCCTCCCACCTGGCCTGGGCCGATCCCCGCCGCGGCTGGGACTTCGTGTCCACCGGCCGGGGCGACGTGCCGTGGGAGGAGTGCTTCCGGGCGCTCAACCACATCGGCTACGACGGCCCGATCTCCATCGAGTGGGAGGACGCGGGCATGGACCGGCTGCACGGCGCACCCGAGGCCCTCGCCTACATCCGCTCCCTCAACGCCATCACCCCGCCCGACGCCGCCTTCGACGCCGCCTTCTCCTCCGAG
>NZ_JAATEK010000141.1:0-999 GCF_012034195.1 Microbispora sp. CL1-1 | reverse complement strand
CCGCGCCAGATGGTGTCGGTGGCGACGGCGATGATCCCGTTCCTGGAGCACGACGACGCCAACCGCGCGCTCATGGGGTCGAACATGCAGCGTCAGTCGGTGCCGTTGCTCAAGAGCGAGGCGCCGCTGGTCGGCACCGGCATGGAGTATCGCGCGGCGACGGACGCCGGTGACGTCATCACGGCCGAGAAGGCCGGTGTGGTGGAGGAGGTCTCGGCCGACTACATCACGGTGATGAACGACGACGGCACCCGGACGACGTATCGGGTGGCGAAGTTCAAGCGGTCGAACCAGGGCACCTGCTTCAACCAGAAGCCGATCGTGTCCGAGGGCGACCGGGTCGAGCGGGGTCAGGTCGTCGCCGACGGTCCGTGCACCGACAACGGTGAGATGGCGCTGGGCAAGAACCTGCTGGTGGCGTTCATGCCCTGGGAGGGGCACAACTACGAGGACGCGATCATCCTGTCCCAGCGTCTGGTGCAGGACGACGTGCTGTCGTCGATCCACATCGAAGAGCACGAGGTCGACGCCCGCGACACCAAGCTGGGTCCGGAGGAGATCACCCGCGACATCCCCAACGCCTCCGAGGACGCGCTGGCCGACCTCGACGAGCGCGGCATCATCCGCATCGGCGCCGAGGTGACGACCGGCGACATCCTGGTCGGCAAGGTCACGCCGAAGGGTGAGACCGAGCTGACGCCGGAGGAGCGGCTGCTGCGGGCGATCTTCGGTGAGAAGGCGCGTGAGGTGCGCGACACCTCGCTGAAGGTGCCGCACGGTGAGTCGGGCAAGGTCATCGGGGTGCGGGTGTTCAGCCGTGAGGAGGGCGACGAGCTTCCTCCGGGTGTGAACGAGCTGGTGCGCGTGTACGTGGCGCAGAAGCGCAAGATCACCGATGGTGACAAGCTCGCCGGCCGTCACGGCAACAAGGGCGTCATCTCCAAGATCCTGCCGGTGGAGGACATGCCGTTCCTCGAGGACGGCACGCCGGTCGACATC
>NZ_JAATEK010000140.1:0-1012 GCF_012034195.1 Microbispora sp. CL1-1 | reverse complement strand
CTGGTAGCGGTCGCGGTTGTGGAACTGGCAGGCCGGGCCCAGCAGCTTCAGGTCCGTGAGCCCGCCGCTGCTCCAGTTGTCGGCGTGGTCGATCTGGCACATGGTCGCGGGCAGGGGGCAGCCGTCAACCCAGCAGGTGGCGTACCGGGCGAAGACGGCCCGGCGCTGGGCAGGAGTCGCCAGGCGGACCTTGCGCCCCATGTCGAGCACCTGTCCCTCGGCGTTCATGACGATCCGCACCAGAGTCGAGGTGCGGGCGAGCCGGTGCACGCTGGAGACGGGCAGCACCTGCCCCGTCGCCAGCAGCAACCCCGGCGGCACCATCCCCAACGACGCACGCAGCGACGATCCCAGTGCCGTTCCCAGCGCTCCCGGCGTGCCCTGGCCATGCCGGCAGTCCCCCGCAGGCCGATGCCCGGCGTGGGTGTGACGTGCGGAGGCGTCCTCGGGAGGAGGATCCGGCTGCACCGCCTCCGAAGGCGCTGTGTCCGAAGGTGCTGTGTGGGAATCTCCGTCGCCGTCGGGAGAGGCGGTGCTTGCGGTGCCGGGCGGTTCGCATTCACGGGCGTCGCTTCCCGCACCGGTACCTGCCTCGGCCTCAGCTTCAGTCTCGGCACTGTCGAGCCCGTCCGCGGCGTCGGGGGCGTCGGTGCCGCCCGCAGCACCGGGGTCGCCTATCACGTCGGAGACGGCGTCGTCGGCCTGGTGGGGGGCGTCGGTGCCTCCGGTGTCGTCGGCGTCGGCGGCCGCTGGGTCACTCGTGTCGTCCTGGCCGTCCTCGAAGCCCTCGGCATGCCACGCGTCTTCGACGTGGTCGGCGGTGTTCTGGGCCTGGCTCGGCTCGTCAGTGGTTCCGGCAGGGTCGGGGACGTAGTCGCTGGGGGTGCTGTCGTCGAGGTCTGCGAAGTGGTCGCTGACGTCGTCGTCGGTGGCCGGGTCGGCGGGGTCTTCGGTGGCCGGGTCGGTGTCGTCGGTGGCCGGGTCGGCGGGGTGTGGGTTGTCGTCGGTGGGG
>NZ_JAATEK010000014.1:0-181760 GCF_012034195.1 Microbispora sp. CL1-1 | reverse complement strand
GAGCGGGCGACGTCCGCCTGTGAGCGGCCCTCGACGACGACCGCCGTGATGATGAGTCTGGCCTTCGACACGGGCTGACTCTCGACCGCCCGCAGGCTCTAACCGCCTGTGTTTCCTATCTCCGGAGACATGCGCCTACCGGGTTTCCTATGTCTTGAGACACCCGTTTCTTATGTCCTGAAGCACAACACCTCAGGGTGTCAACGGCCAAGTGCGTGTCGCCGTTGGTGGCCAGGTTGAGGTCCCCACGTCTTCGAAGTTGGCTACTTTTTGGTGTGGCGTGCCGGGTCTCGTGTGCGGGCCTGCCTCATGCGGAAGGATTCGCCCTCGGTGACCACCACGATGCTGTGGTGCAGCAGTCGGTCGAGCAGGCTGACAGCGGTGGTGTGCTCGGGCAGGAAGCGGCCCCATTGATCGAAAGGCCAGTGCGAACCGATGCCGAGCGCGCGGCGTTCGTAGGCGGCGGCCACGAAGCGAAACAGCAGTTGGGCACCGGTGTCATCCAGCGGGGCGAAGCCCACCTCGTCGATGATCACCAGGTCGGCGCGTAGCAGGTTGTCGATCACCCGCCCCACCGAGTTGTCGGCCATGCCGCGAAAGAGGGTCTCGACCAGCTCGGCGGCGGTGAAGTAGCGCACCTTGTAGCCGGCGCCGATGGCGGCGACGCCGAAGGCGATAAGGCTGTGGCTCTTGCCCGTGCCGGCCGGACCGACCGCGCAGTAGTTCTCCGCCGCACCGATCCACTCCAGCGAGGCCAGATAGTCGAAGGTCGCGGAGGGGATGGAAGAGGCCGCGACGTCGAACTCCTCGATTGTCTTGATCACGGGGAAGGCGGCGGCTTTCATCCGGGTACGGGCGTTGGAGGCATCACGTGCCGCCAGCTCGGCATCGATGAGAGTGCGCAGGAACTCCTCGGGGTTCCACCGTTGAGTGCGGGCGGTGAGCAGGAGTTCGGGTGCCAGGCTGCGTATGGTGGCCAGTTTGAGGCGGCGCAGTCCGGCGTCGATGTCGGCGGCCAGCGCCGGGGGTGTGGCGGCGGTCATGACACCTGTCCGATCTTGCCGGGGGTGTACTCGGCCAGGGACCTGGTAGGCACCTGTGGCAGTTCCAGCACCAACGCGTTCCCGGCTGCGGTGGGCTGTGGTGTCCCGGTCCCGGCGGCCAGGATGGAGCGGATGTCTTCGGCTCGCCAGCGGCGGAACCGCGTGGCCCGCTCCAGCGCTGCCAGGAGTGCCTGTTGCCCGTGCGCGGCGTGCAAAGCGGCCAGCTCGGCCAGGTCGCCGGCCAGCCGGGTGTTGCCCGAGGCGGCCGAGCCGGCCAGCCATGTCTCGGCAGGTGGGCCGAGCGCCAGGAACGCCTTCTCCGCCTCGGTGCGGGGCCGCGCCGCGCGGCGGGGTGCCGGACGCGGCCCGCCGTAGTGCTGATCGAGGATGGAGGCCTCGCCGGGGGCGACCGGGGTGTGCTCGGCGACGACCTCGCCGGTGGCCAGGTCGGTGATCAGCAGGACGCCGCCGGTCTCACCGATGGCCACCCTCGTCCCGATCAGCCGATTGGGCACCGAGTAGCGGGCCGAGCCGAACCGCACGCATGACAGCCGGTCGACCTTGCGGCAGGCAGAGGGCTTGCCGATCTGCGGGCGCAACGACGGCAAGGCTCCCATCACCTTGCGCTCGGCGATCAGGCGTTCGGCCGGGATGGCGCAGATCTCCGAGTGCGCCACCGCGTTGACCTCCGTGCACCAGGTCCGGGCAGCGACGTTGGCCACCGTCAGGTCGTCGAAGGGAGCCTGCGGGACGACCAGGTCCCGCTTGGCGTAGCCGACGAGGTTCTCCACGATCCCCTTGGATTCGGGGTCGGCGGCCTCGCACCAGTCCGGGCGGAACCCGTAGTGGGTGGCGAAGCGGACGTAGTCGGCGGTGGGGATGACCTTGTTGGCCACCACACCGCCCTTCAAACAGCCCATCCGGTCGGCCAGCACCATCGCGGGCACCGCGCCGAGCGTCTCGAAGCACTCTGCGAGGAAGGCCAGGGTGGTGGCGGCGCGCTCGTTGTCGGCGAAGCGGACGAACCGGAAGCGGGACCAGGCCAGCACTGCGCAGAACACATGCAGCCCGCCCCCGGCATCGCCCCAGTCGATGACCAGCATCTCGCCCGGCGTCCAGACCGCCGGACGCCGCCCCCGGTGGTTGTCACGCCGCCAGTCCTTCTTCACCTGGGCGACCAAGCGGCGGAAGTTCCGCGCCGACCCCGCATACCCGGCGGACTGAGCCAGCGGCAGCAGCCGCTTGGCCGAGATCTTGCCGTGCGTCGCGCGGACCTTGCCGGTGACCAGATCAATCACCTGGTCGTAGTTGTGTTCCCGCTGTTTACGGCCCGGCGTCTTGTCCCCGGCCAGCGTCTTCTCAATGATGCGTTTCACGGTCTTGTGCGTGGTGCCGCACATCTCTGCGGCACCACGGTAAGTGCCTACCTCCCGGTAGGCGGCGATGATGTCCATGACTTCCCCCGAAGATTTCATGGCCGGGCAGACTCCCTGAGCGGTGATCTTGTGACTGGCTGACACCGTCACGATCACCGTTCAGGGGCACGCCCCTCCCCACGACACGCAGACGCACAGAACAGGAGTGGGGACTAAAACTGGCCACCAGCGGTGACCTCAACCCGGCCACCTACGGCTACTTTTGCATGGCCACGGACACAGGGCGCGCTCTCCCATCCAGCCCAGATGCCCTCTGTTCTGGGCTTGATCGTGCCATGCTGGCGCGCGCAGCCGAACGCCGCCGAGAGCCGCCGCTTGTCTCCAGTCACGGGAGATACGCGGTTGCGAAGGTCATGCTGCGGTGCCGGCGCCGATGCATGACGTGGAAGATCACCGTCTGGCAGCCGCGCGTGATCAGCCCCGAGGGTCCCCTGGTGATCGTCATTGATCACACAGCACAGGGCCGAACCCGGAGGCCGGGTCCGGCCCTGCGGCACTTCTGGTCTCGTCACCTGGCCTGGGAGGCCTCCACGAGCCGTGCGATATCGGGCAGTACGGCCTCCGCCACAGTGATCTTCCGATCGATCAGGCCGCTGGCGTGGAAGAGGTCCGCCGCGCGCTGCTGTTCCGCGACGAAGTCGTCGGTGACGGGCTGCAGCCCGAACGGGCGGGTGCGCAGGGCGTGCTCCCAGGCGTCGACGCTCCCACCGTCGTCGGCGGCGAACAGTTCGGCCGCGGCACGATAGTTCTGCTGGATCCACGCGTCGGACTCCTGAAGCGCGCCGACGATGGCGGCGAGTTCCTCGCGGTGCCCTTCGGCGAAGTCGCGCCGGGTGAACCAGAGCGATCGGTGGCTGAACAATCCGTCGGTAGCGACGAGTTCTCGGATGGCGGCCTCCTGCTCGACGCGGGTGAGCGCAGGGTACGAGCCGACCCACGCGTCCACCTCACGGTCCAGGAACAGCTGGGCGGCGTCGGTGTAGGCGTCGACCGGCTCGATGTCCTTCCACGTCAGCCCGGCCCGGTCGAGTGCGAACAGCAGAAGTGTGGTCTGCCACGAGCCGTGGCCGAGCGCGACCCGCTTGCCCTTCAGGTCCTCCAGGGATTTGATCGGCGAATCCTCGTGCACGACCAGCCGGCCGTTCTCGTGACGGGGCCCGGAGATCGCCACGTACACGATGTCGTGTCCCTTGCCCTGCGCGGTGACCGGCGGCGTGGAACCGGTGCCGATGAAGTCGTACCCACCGTCGAAGAGGTGGTCGCCGTGCACAGTGGGGAGTGCCTTGGTGGCATCGGGGCGCTCGCCCTGCGGGAGGCTGCGCAAATCCACCCATTCGACATCAGGCAGGGAGCGCTCCAGGATGCCCTGGTGGCGCAGTACCCACAGTGAGTTGTTGTTGGGGAAGTAGCCGACACGGACGCTCATCAGATGGTTCCTTTCGCGATAGACAGGGTGTGCGGGTGCAGCGGGGAGGTCTGGCGGATGTCGTGGCCACGCAGCAGAGGAAGTACTTCCTCGCCGACGCGGTAGGCCTCCTCCAGGTGGGGGACGCCGGCGAGGATGAAGGCGTCGACGCCGATTCCGATCAGCTCGTCGAGCCGTTCGGCGACCTGTTCATAGCTCCCCACGAGCCCGAAGGCGGGACCGCCGCGGAGCAGGTGGAAGCCGCCCCAGACGTTCGGCGACACCTCCAGCTCCCGGTAATCGCGAACCGGCCAGGAGATGAACGACTGGCTGCGCAGCCAGCCGACGGAGTCACCGTCCGCGCTGCGTAGCGCCGCCGGGTCGACATGCGCCCAGCCGCGCCTGATCTCGTCCCATGCCGCCTCCTCTGTCTCACGGGCGAGCACGTCGATGCGGACGGCGAACTTGGGAGCCCGTCCGAGCGCGGCGCTGTGCTCGCGGACCTGGGCGAACTTGGCCGCCAACTCGGGGAAGGGTTCCAGCCACGACAGGTAGTAGTCGGCGTGGCGGCCCGCCGCCTCGATGGCGGCCTTGGACGAGCCGGAGAAGTAGATCTCCGGGAAGGGTTGCCGAGCGAGCGGCTCGGGCAGCCCCGCCCCCTCGACCCGGTAGAACCGGCCCTCGTAGTCGAACGGACCACCGTTCCACACGCCCTTGAGCACATCGAGGAACTCCGACGTCCGGGCATACCGATCGTCGTGGTCGACCCGGTCCCCCCACCAGAGCTGGGCAGGGCCGCCACCACCAGAGATGATGTTGTAGACGACTCGTCCGCCGGTCGCCCGCTGCAGGCTCGCCGACATCCGGGCCGCCTGCACCGGGTGGAGGAAACCCGGCTGATAGGCGATCATGAAACGGTACGTCGTGGTCTCGCGGGCCAGTGCCGCGGCCGTGGCCCACGGGTCGTCAGTAAACGGGAACGACGGCAACAGGCCGCCGACGAACCCAGAGCTCTCCGAGGCTCTGGCGACGTCGGCCATGTGATCGACGTACGAGTAACCGTCGCGGCGGCCGTCCCGGATCCCTGGGGTCAGGCTGCCGGGTACCACCGGCGCCCACTCCCCCCGGCTGGACACCCGGCGCCGCAGCGACGGCTGATCACCGTGAGTCCCGATCCGCCAGTAGATGTCAATGGGCATGCTCGATCTCCTTAGCGAACAGCGGCAGCAACCGCTCGCCCAGCCGGTAGGTCTCCTCGATGTGGGGCCGTGCCTCCAGGACGAACGTGGTCACCCCCTGGTCGAGGTAGCCGCGGATGCCGGCTGCGACGGTCTCGTATGAACCGACCAGGCCGGGCGTGGCGGAATCGGCGATGCGGGCGAATCCATGCCACAGACCGGTCCGCGGGTCGGGATCCGGTAGGCCGTCCTCTGCGCCGCCGATGATGTTCCACAGCCGCCGTGCCTCGTCCCACGCCTCATCGTCGTCGTCTCGTGCCAGGACGGGGAGCCGCAGACCGTACTCGAGCTTGCGGCCTGCCTCCGCCGACCGCGCACCCAGCTCGGCGATGCCTGCCGCCACGTCCTGATCTCCGGTGAACAGGTGCACGTCGGCATGCCGCGCCGAGACTGCGAGCGCGTCTGATGAGGTGCCGGTCAGGTATACGCGGGGGAACGGCAGGCCCGAGTTGGGCGGCTGGAATCCGCCTGCGAGCACCTGGTAGAAACGGCCTTCGTAGGTGTAGCCCTCCCCGTTCCACACGCCTCTGGCCACGGTGAGAAACTCCTCTGCCCGGGCGTACCGGTCCGCCCCCTGCAGGAAGTCCCCCTGCGACCGGGCGACGGCCGGGTCGAGATCGATGTCGATCTGCCAGCCGAGCCGGTTGTCGGTGAACCGCTGGAGGGACGCTGAGACCTTGGCCGCGTAGACGGGCGTGGCGATCCCTGGATGAAAACCGGCCACGACCCGAAGGTGCCGGCTCTGTCTCAGCAGGCCGGCGGCCACGACCAGGGACTCCTCGCCGGCGGGGTCGAAGGGCACGAGTGCCCCGCCGAGGCCGGCTATCTCCGCTGCCCTGCCAATCTGAGCGAGGTGTTCGAACGGCCCGAAGGCGCCCGGCCGTAGATCGGTGACGAACGCGGGCAGCGGGCGCCGCGCGGCGGGTTGCCAGTCCCCCCGGTCCCGTCGCAGCGGGTCACGCCCGTCTCCCCGGGTCGGCACTGTGATCAGGAAGTCCGGACTGTCCGTCATCGCGCCACCACCTCGGCGGTCTGCGTCACGCCCGGCAGGCCGTTCCGCCCGGCCTGCGCGTCGAGCCGCTTGCGGGCGAGTTCGAGCGGCTCAGTTGCCGCCCATGCGTCGATGTCCACGTCGGCGTCGAGGAATCCGTGGATCAGCAGGAAGTCCTTCTGAATCCGCAGGAGTTCCAACCGCTCGGGCGAGAGGTCCGGGTGGAGCGAGTGGTGGAAGTCGCCTCGGTAGGCGGTGGTCACGGCATCCGCTCCAGACCGCGTCTCGCCCGCCAGGATCTCGCGCACCCGGCTCAGATTGCCCGGCGCCCAGTCGGCGGCGCGCAGCGTCTGGGCGAGGAATCCGACGACCAGATCGGGATGCTCGTCCAGGAGCCGCTCGTGCACCGTGATCGGCCTCGGGGTGCCGTTGTTGACCCTGGTACGGCGGTCGGGATGCGCGTCGAGGTCGACGGCGACCACGGCACCGATCTCCTTGGCCTGCTCGGCGGCCCGCGCCCCCTTGGCGTACACCGCGTCCACCTCGCCTCGCGCCAACTCGGCGATACCCGGCCAGGAGAACGCCCGGTCGCCGGCGTCCCGACCGACCGACGGGCTGGACTGGGCGGCCACCTCGACGAAGATGACGTCGTCGAGGGTCAGTCCGCCCTGGGACAACGCGCCCTTGATTCCATGCAGAGCCATGGCCCGGGGGAAGCTCTTCGCCCGGGTCTCAGCCCATGCGGGCAGGGCGACCCGGGCACCGGCCAGGTCCGCGGCGCCGGTGATGCCCGAGTCGGCCCTGACGAGGATGGACTGCCACTCCTCGATCCAGGTCAGGCCGATCAGCCGGGTCGGGGCACCGGCCGAGCGGGCGGCCAGCGCGGGGACGTTGCCGCCCTCCCTGAACAGCCCGAGAAGCTGATGATCGAAATGATGCTTGGCCAGTTCAGGCCCCGCATCCTGAAGGATGCCGATGTCCAGGCCCGCCACCTGGAACTCCTCTTTCAACCAGCCCTGGTTGTGGGCGAGGCCGCTGGCGGTGGGAACGGGGCACCGGGTGTACCAGATCTTGTCAAGGGAAGACATGTGACTCCTACGTGTGTCTGCGTCCGCCTCGTATTGGGGCCGACGCACCCAGACGGGTGGTGGGCGGGTGAGCTAATGCGAGGCCGGAACCACACCCAGGTGGCTCAGGAAGAGCCGTCGGTAGTCGGCGAACGGGGCGCTGTTGCGGTCCCGGGGATGGGGCAGGTCGATCCTCTGGTCGACGGCCAGCGTCCCTTCTCGCAGCACCACGACCCGGTCCGCCAGCCGTACGGCCTCGTCCACGTCGTGCGTGACGAGGACGACCGCCGGACGGTGCCGCGCGCAGAGCTCCGCGACCAGTTCCTGCATCTGGAGGCGGGTCAGCGCGTCCAGCGCGGCGAACGGCTCATCGAGCAGCAACACCTCGGGATCGCGCACGAGGGCCCTGGCGAGGGCCACCCGCTGCGCCTCTCCTCCGGAGAGGGTCGCGGGCCACGCCCGCCCGTATCCCTCCAGCCCGACCTCGGCCAATGCTCGGCGCCCCGCCTCCCGCGCGGCGGCCGGGAGACCGAGGATGACGTTGGCCAGCACCCGCCTGGCCGGGATCAGCCGCGGCTCCTGATAGACGGTCGTACGGCGGCGCGCCGCCAGCACGGTACCGGCGTCGGGGAGCTCCAGGCCCGCCAGGATGCGCAGCAGGGTGGTCTTCCCGGTACCGCTCGGGCCGAGGAGGGCGAAGAACTCACCCCTGCGAATCTCCAGATCGATTCCGGACAGTACGGTTTTGGCTCCGAATGCCTTGCGTAGCCCGCTGATCCGTACGGCCAGGCCGTCGGTGGCGGCGTCTTCTTCGCCGATCGTCGTCTCGGTCATCGAGTCCTCCCGCGTGCGCTCATCGGGCGACCAGGTGCCGGCGCCAGGGCATGGCCAGGCGCTCGAGCAACCGGATCACGCCGTCGAAGACCAGTCCGAGAACGGCGTAAATGAGGATGCAGAGCACCATGTAGTCGGGACGGAAGTACTGCTGGGCGAGAGTGACCAGATAACCGATGCCCTCGATGGCACCAATCTGTTCGGCGGCGATCAGGCCGGTGAGCGAGACCGACAGGCAGATGCGCAGCGCCATCAGGATGTTGGGCAGCGCGCTCGGGATGATGACTTCGATGGCCAGCCTGTGACCGCCCAGGCCGAAACCGCGCGCCGCCTCGACCACCTTGCGGTCGACGTTCCTGACCCCGAGGTAGGTGTAGGCGTACATAGGGACCGCCGCCGACACCGCAATCAGCACGATCTTGAACGTCTCGCCGACACCGAACCACGAGATGAACAGCGGGACCAGTGCGAGGAAAGGCACCGCCCGCATCATCTGCATGGTCGGGTCGACCAGCTCCTCACCCAGTGCCGAGATGCCGGCGGCGACTCCGAGCACCAGCCCGATCCCGCCGCCGACGAGCACGCCGAGCCCTGCCCTCTGCGCCGAGGCGAGCAGATAGTCGACGAGTTGGCCGGTCGCGATCAGCTCGCGTAGGGCGTCGAAGACGGAAGACGGCGCGGCCAGCACGTCCGGCGGGATGCGTCCGCTGCTCGACCCGTACCACCAGCAGACGAGCAGCAGCAGCGGTACGCCGATCCGCAGGCCGCCCGACAACGCCGGTGGGCGACGTCTGACACCGAGATACTGCGGAGCCTCCAGATCGGAGACCTCGGCGGCAGGCGGGACGCCAGGGCCCGACCGCACGCCCACGTCACTTGATGTGTGCACTCTCTCCACGGTCATGGCAGGTCACCCGGCCGAGGCGGGCGACGAAGCTCCGGTTGCCGCCTTCAGATCGAAGAGCACGTTCGCCGGATCGACAGGCCCGGGCACCACTCCGTACTTCCGGAACAGATCGGCCACCTGCTGGATGTTGGCGCCGTCGTCCTGGGTGACGTAGCGAGGGATGTTGGCGTGCTTGGCCGTTTCGATGTCCAGCGCCAGCCGCGCGCCGCTCACAGCCGTCGGGCCCTGCGTGAGAAACACGTTCTCGAACTTCTCCGGTGTCTTCTTGGCCTCCTCTGTCAGCTCCTGCACCACCTCGAGATAGACGCGGACCGCCTCGGGATGCTGTTCGAGCAGTTCGTTGCGCGCGGCGAGGATGGTCAGGTCCTTGTCATCGAGCTCCCGGCCATGCACGATCACCCGGGCGCCCTTGTTCACCGCCTCCGGGTAGGCCTTGACGATCGCCCACCAGGCGTCCACCTTGCCGGTCGCGAAGGCCGCGGCGCCCTGGTCGGGGTTGAGGTATACGCGCTTGACCTGGTCGACCGGGACTCCGGCCTTCTCCAGGGCGAGCAGGAGCAGGTACTCCCCCTTGCCGCCCTTGTTCACCGCCACCTGCTTGCCGACCAGGTCCTTGACCGACTTGATCGGGCTGTCGGGCCGTACGACCAGCCCGTCGGTGTCCGGCGCGGCCGGGTCAGTGACCGGGTCGGTAACGGAGAAGATCTTGATGTCGGGACTGTTCGCGAGATAGCCGACCGCGGGCGAGATGGCACCCTGGATAACGTTCACCGATCCCGAATGCACCGCATCGATGGTCGCGGTGAAGGAGGCGTAGGAACCGCCCCACTCCACCGAGGCGCCGACGGCCTTGAGCCGCTTTTCCAGGATGCCCTCGCGTTTGGCGTAGGCGAGCGGGCCGGCGTTGCCGGGGTCCTGCAGCTTGAGCACCGCACCGGTCCCGCCCGAGGACGGGGATCCGCCGGCGGTCGAGGATGACGAACCGCAGGCGGCGGTGAGGACCGCGAGCGACACAACCGCAGCGAGGACCGCGACGTGCGCGCTCCGCCGAGATCGCCGATCGGACCGGTGCAATCGAGATTTCCACATGGCGATGACAAGCCCCTAACAGTGGGAGGAAAGCGACTAGACGAGGCCGACCACATGCGGCCACCGGGACGGGACAGAGAACCCCTTGATCAAGGGCGAAGGATCGGAGAACGCCTCCGGCGCAACCGCCCGCGAGGCGGTCCGCGTTCACCTACAGAGGCTGGCGTCCACGTACATGAAGTCGATCGCGCGCCGGGACGTTAGGGCAACACTGGACATATTACCCTTTATTTCAGGTAGGGAATAAATAGGTCAAAGGCATCTCATGATGCGAGATGCACGAGTAGTCCGTCGACACGGGCGCTGGAGTTTCGTCAGGCCGCGCACACGCAGGCCCTGGGCGGCGGCGCGGGACATGCTCGACCACGTGGACGACGGCGTCGTCGCGCAGGTGCAGGCCGAGTCGGCGAAGCAGGAGTCCGTGGGGCAGGCGCGGCAGCTCGCCTTCCACAAGGGCATCAAATCCGGCATTCCTCACAACCGGACCGCGGGGGCCACACTTGCGGGCATGACAACCACCCCCCAGGCGGCGACATGGACCACCGCCGCACGGCGCCACCGTTTCGCCGCTTTCCTGGTCGACAACCTGATCCTTCTCGTGGCCAACGCTCTGATCGGGCTGATGCTGAAGCCGCCCGCCCAGCCCCGGACCGACGAGCCGGGTTATCTCACGACGCTGCTCAACCCGTACGCGGACGCCGACTGGCCGCTGCAGGTCGCGATAACCGTCGTGGGCGCCGCCTACTTCTGGGTGCAACACGCACTGTGGGGCCAGACGCTCGGTAAGCGGCTGTATCGCCTGAAGGTGGTGTCAGCCGCGACGGGAGCGATGCCCGCCCGCCGCCAGATCGGGATCCGGACGCTGGTCCACCCTCTCCTCGGCTCGGCGGTTCCATATCTCGGATCGGTTCTCTACCTCGTCGACGCCCTGTGGATCTTCGGTGATCCCCGGCGGCGCTGCCTGCACGACATCGTCGCCGGGACCGTCGTCGTGGACGTGTCCGCCCCCGGCACGAAGGCATCGGGGACGTCCGGGTTCCTGACCGGGCTCGTGGTCGTCCTCGCCGCGTCCGCCGCGTTCGCACTGATCACCACGCTGCTGGCGGCGTAGGACTCACCGAACAGCCGTGACACCGGGATCGGGGGCCAGGGCGCTTTCCGGTCCCGGGTGGCGGGCGTACGGTCGCCGGTGCATATCGTCGTGTCCGAGGAGCAGGAAGGCCAGGGCATGAAGATCGCCGTCATCGGGGGGACCGGCCTCATCGGATCCCGGTTGGTCAGGATTCTGAACGCGCGCGGGCACGAGGCGGTGCCCCATTCGAGGTCCACCGGTGTGGACCTGCTCACCGGCCGCGGCCTGCCCGAGGCGCTGGCCGGCGCCGACGTGGTCGTCAACCTGACGAAACCGCAGCGCTTCGACGACGCCTCGCCCGCCTTCTTCCGGACGACGATGAACCACCTGCTGACCGAGGCGGCGGCGGCCGGCGTCGGGCATGCGGTCATCCTGTCGATCGTGGGCGCCGACCTGGTGCCGAGCCTGGTCTACTACCAGGCCAAGGTGCTGCAGGAGGACCTGCTCAAGGCGGGCCCGGTGCCCTACTCGATCGTGCGTTCCACGCAGTTCTTCGAGTTCATCGACACGGTGCTGTCCTGGACCTCCGACGAGCACACCGTCCGCCTGCCCGCCACTCTCATGCAGCCCATGGCGGCCGACGACGTCGCCCGGGCCGTGGCCGACATCAGCGTGGGCGTCCCGCTGCGCGGCACCCGCGACATCGCGGGCCCTGAGGTCTTCGCGCTCGACGAGCTGGGCAGGATCACCCTCGCCGCCCGTGGCGACCGCCGTACGGTCGTCACCGACGACGGCGCGGGCATGTACGCCGCCGCGCCGGGCCGCGCCCTCGTCGCCAAGGACGGCGCCGTCATCGCCGAAACCACCTATCGGGAGTGGCTCGCACGCTGACGCCCGCCGTCTCTGTCACAGATCGAACGCCCTGCCCTATCTTCGAGGCGACCGTACGTTGCCCAGCGACAGGAGCAGGACCTTGCCACCAGCAGGCACCACGATCCGGATCCGGGTCCGGATGAGCGCCCGTGCCATCGACGAGCCGCATCGCGTCTCAAGTCAGTTGGAGCTGCTGTTCGACCTCACCTTCGTGGTCGCGGTCGCGGCCGTCACCGCGCAGTTCGCGCACGACATCGCCGAGGGCCGCGGCCTGGCCGGGCTGGTGCCGTTCCTCCAGGTGTTCTTCGCGATCTGGTGGGCGTGGATGAACTTCACGTGGTTCGCCTCGTCCTACGACACCGACGACGTCGCCTACCGGGTGCTCACCATGGTGCAGATGGCCGGCGTGCTGGTCCTCGCCGCCGGGGTGCCCGCCGCGGCGAGCCGCTCCGAGTACGGAGTCATCACCCTGGGCTACCTCGTGATGAGGATCGGGCTCGTCGCCCAGTGGCTGCGGGCCGGTTTCGAAGACCCGGCGAGGCGGCGTACGGCGTTCCGCTACGCCGCCGGCATCGCCGTCCTGCAGCTGGGCTGGCTGTCGCGGCTCGTTCTTGTGGAGACGGGAGTGCTGCCCTCGTCCTCCGGCCTGCCGTACTTCGTCTGCCTCGCCGTCCTGGAGCTCGCCGTGCCGTGGTGGGCGGAGCGGGCCGGGGCCACCAACTGGCATCCGCACCACATCGCCGAGCGGTACGGCCTGTTCACGATCATCCTGCTCGGGGAGAGCGTGCTGGCCGCGAGCAGAGGGGTCGGACGGGCTCTGGAGGCGGACGCCGTCGGCGGCTCCTTCGTCGTGATCTCCATCGCCGGTCTCATCCTGCTCTTCGCTCTGTGGTGGCTGTACTTCCTCGGGCCTGCCGGGGACGGTCTCACCGACCGCCGCCATAGGTCCTACCTGTGGGGATATGGCCACTATGGGATATTCGCGGCCCTGGCGGCCCTCGGCGCCGGGCTTGAGGTGGCGGTGGAGCGGAACGGGCACGACGTGTCGTCATCGGCGCTCGGTTACGCGGTCGCCGTCCCGGTAGGGGTCTGTCTCGCCCTGCTGTGGGCGGTGCACGTGCTCGTCGTCCGAGAGCCCGTCATGTCCCCCGCCGCGGTCGTGGCGTGCGTCCTCGTCGTCCTGTCACTGCCGCTCACGACGCCCTGGATCGGTGTGGCCGGCACGGTCGCGGCGATCGCGACGGTCTGCGTTCTGCTGGTCGCGGTCACGATCTGGACGGCGGCCGTCAGGTCCCGCTCGCGTGACATGAGTCACCTCGCCGGTGACGAGCCGATGTGAACTTCGCCTCCGCCGTCACAACCCCGGAGGCTGTCCGGTCTTAGCTGGCGACCGGGCGGCGACGAGACCGCCCGGCGGACAGAAAGAGAGCACGATGAAGATCGTCGTTATCGGCGGCACCGGCCTGATCGGGTCGAAGCTGGTGAAGAAGCTGGGCGAGCACGGCCACGAGGCGGTGGCGGCCTCACCGAACACCGGCGTCAACACCCTGACCGGCGAGGGCCTGGCCGAGGTGCTGAAGGGTGCGCACGTGGTGGTCGACGTGTCGAACTCGCCGTCGTTCGAGCGGACCGCGGTGCTGAAGTTCTTCGAGACCTCCACGGGCAACCTGCTCGCGGCCGAGGCCGACGCGGGCGTGGGTCACCACGTCGCGGTGTCGATCGTGGGCACCGAGCGGATGCCGGAGAACGGCTACTTCGCGGCGAAGATCGCCCAGGAGCAGCTCATCGAGAAGTCGGGCATCCCGTTCTCGCTCGTGCACTCGACCCAGTTTTTCGAGTTCGCCCGCGGCATCGCGGACGACGCCACGGTGGACGGCAAGGTGCACATGGCGCCCGTGCTCTTCCAGCCCATCGCGGGTGAGGACGTCGCCGAGGCGGTCGGCCGGGCCGCGATGGGGTCGCCGCTGAACGGCCGGGTCGAGATCGCCGGGCCCGAGCGGTTCCGGATGGACGAGTTCTTCCAGAAGGCGCTGACCGCGTGGGGCGACCCGCGCGAGGTCGTCGTCGACCCGCACGCGCGTTACTTCGGCAGCGAGCTGAGCGAGCACTCCCTCGTTCCGATCGGCGACGCCTCCCTCGGCACCATTCACTACCTCGACTGGCTCGGCGACGCCGCCACCGGCAAGTAGGCAGGCGAGGCCGTTCATTCCCCGGGCGCGTACGCGATGACCACCGTCACCCCCCTCGCACCGCCGCGCAGTGCCCCGCCGCGGGCTCCCACCGCGGGCCCCCCGCCACGGGCCCGCGGCGTGCGGGTCGGCGCGGCCATCGCGTCCCGCCCCGGCCGGGCCGCCCCTCACGACACGGAAAGAGGAACGATGACAGCTCCGAGCGACGACGGATTCCTGCACGAGCTCGAACTCGAGGTCGAGGCGGAGGTGGTCCAGGTCGAGCTCAGCCGTCCCGAGGACGCCGCCGACCTGCCGGTCGCCGAGTGGCTGTTCGACCCTGCGGACGCCGAACGCGAGGAGATCGGCCTGCGGGGTCTGCTCGCCGCGGTCGAGGTGCTGGAGGACGACCTCCCGATGGAAGACGACCTCCCGCCCGGCGACCCCGCCGCGTAGCGGGCCCCGGCTATCGGGCGACCCCGGCGGCCGGCCGTTCTTCCAGCTCGGCGAGGTCGCCGGTCTGCGCGGCGGAGAGGAACGTCCGTACGAGGCGCCGGTGCCCGGTGGTGCTCACCGGGTTGCGGCGGCCGGCGGCGAGGTGGTCGCGGGCGCGTCGCACGAGTTGCCGCGCGTGGTCTTCGCCCACGTGGAGAATCTCGGAGATCCGGCGATAGAGATAATCGAAGGCGCAGCCTGGCCCGGGCCCCCATGGACGGCGCGTACGGGCCCGGCTGGGTCAGTCGCCCGCCGCCGAGGTGACGTGCAGGGCGACCGGCCGGAGGACACAGCCGGAACACGCCACGGGCGATCATCGAGGCGGTCGTCTCATAACCGGCCGTGATCAGCGAGAAGACCGTGTTGACCAGCTCGCCCTCCGACAGCCGGTCGTCGGCGTCCCTGGCCTGGATGAGCAGGTCGATGAGGTCGTCGCCGGGCGAGCGGCGATGCTGGGCGACCAGCTCGGCGGCGTAGGCCATGAAGTCGCTGTAGCCCTCATGACGCGCCTGCTCGGTGGCCGTCGAGGTGGTCAGGAACATGTCCGTCCACTGGACGAACCGCTCGTAGTCGTCCACCGGCACACCGAGCATCTCGCAGATGACATGGGCCGGCAGGCGCAGCGCGTACTCCTCGACCAGCTCGAAGCGGTCACCCAGGCCGTCGAGGAGTTCGGCGGCGATCGCCGCGATGCGCGGACGCCACCGCTCGGTCTGGCGCGGTGTGAAGGTGCCCTGCATGATCCGTCGATAGCGCGTGTGCTCCGGCGGATCCTGATTGATCAGCGCGTCCGGGTCGTCGTCGATGCCGACGCCGCTCACGAAGCGCGGCAGTCCGGGCAGGCGCAGATTGCGGCTGGACGTGGGTGAGGCGAGCAGGACCCGCACGTCCTCATATCGGGCGGCCATCGGGACCTGGTCGCCACTGGGCATGGTCGCCGGATCCAGCGGCCCGCATTCGCGTCTGCGGGCGAACTCCGGTGATGGCGTACCCAGCGGTCCCGGCACGATATCCGGCCCTATGACGGGCTCGGGGGTCGGCTCGGTCCCGTTCGGATCCAGCTCGGCGGTCACTGCAACCCCTTCCGGTCCGGGTCGCCCGGGGCGCGGCCTATGCGGAACGTACGAAATGTGACACGGTCCGTCAACGGGTCAGGCCGAAGGCGGGGACCGGAGCCGGTTCCCGCCTTCTTCGCTCTCGCCGTTCTTCGCTCTCGTCCTTTCCCTGGGCTCGCCCTCCCCCGCTCTCACCGGGCCGTGGTGAACAGGAACGCGCAGTCCTGTACGGCCTCCATGCGGTGGCGGCGTTCCGGCATGACCAGCAGGTCGCCGGGCCGTCCTTCCCACGAGTCGCGCCCGGAGACGAGCCGCACCCGCCCGTGCAGCACGTGGACGGTGACCTCGCCGGGATGCTCGTGGACGTGCTCGCCCTGTCGCAGGGCCATGAGGGTCTGCCGCAGCGAACGGTCGTAGCCGCCGTGCACGGTGGTGGCGATGCGGCCGGTGTCCGCCGCACGGGCGAGCGCGAGCAGATCACGGGCGAGCGCGGCGAGCGAGACCCTGGTCATGACCGCGGCGCCCGGCGGTCTCTCCGGGCTTCCAGTTCCTCCGGGCCGACCACGGTCAGCATCGGCTGCCCGGGTGCGCAGAACATCGTCACGACGAACGCCGACTCCTCGTCGGCGAGGTGGTTGCCGTCCTGGTAGTGGATCACGTCCCCGCCGGGCTCCCAGAACGTCTCACCGGCCCGGACGACCCGCGCGGGCTCGCCTTCGAGCTCGAAGTCGATGGCCCCTTTGATCACGTACCCGTACGCGGGTCCGGAGTGCCGGTGCGGCGGCGAGCCGGGGCTGTTCGGCGGCAACGTGACGAGGATCGTCATCGCCTCGGCCCCCTCCGGTGCGGGCGGGGCCTCCGGCACGGTCCCGACGACGTCGATCTTCGGTGGCGGGCCGCTCTTGACGGGGTTCTCCAGGTAGTGGATGTGAGCGTGATCGGTGGTCATCGGGTTTCCTCCGCGAGACGGTGACCGGCTCGATCCGGCCGTACACCAGCTCAGACAAGACAGCGTCCCGATGCGTGACAGCGCCGCACACGATGCGGCCTCCGGAACCCTCATCTTCGTCGCAGGTCAGCCGTCACGACGGCGCTCCTCGCGCCCCTCGGCGTTCGCCCAGATCGTGTCGCGCAGCCAGCCGGCCAGGCCCGGCTCCATCGCGTCGTAGTGGGCGGCGAACCGGGGGTCGTCGAGGATCCGGCCGATCTCGGCGAGCGGGAACCCGAGCTCCCGGTAGACGAGGACGCGGTGGATCCGGGCGACGTCGTCGCCCGAATACACCCGATATCCGGCCCAGGTGCGCTCACTCGGGCACACGAGGCCGATCGCGTCCCAGTGATGCAGCGTCTTCACGCTGACGCCGACGAGCGCGGCGGCCCGGCCGACCGTGAGGCCGTCGGCGCCGTCCGGCCCTGCGGCGGCCGGTTCGCGTTCGGGGGCGCTCGTCACCGGCCCAGTATCGCCGATCGGGCCGGAGGCCCACGGTCTGAGACCGGCGTACGGCGTCGTCACTCGGCGGGGATCTCGATCCCGATCTCTCGCAGGCCGGCCGCCCTCGCACTGTGCGGGTCGAGCGGCTGGGCGGCCGTCATCACGACCCGGGCGTTCTCGGGCGTGACCACCGTCAGCTCGATGGAGTTCCACGGCATCTCTCGCGGGCCGGTGGTGCATCCCGGCACGAGTTCCTCACACCGCGCGGCGATCTTGTCGATCTGGCTGAGGACGCAGGCGAAGCTGACGCTCATCGCCGGGACCTCGCTCACCTGTTCCGCGGGCACGAGCAGGACGTCCTGGAAGGCCCAGCGGCGAAGATGGACCAGGCGGTCCGGCACGGTGAACAGGTCGACGAAGCCGAGCCCGCGGGTCCAGAAGTCCGTCGACGCCGCGAGATCCCGGGTGGGGATGGTGACGAACATCGGCATGCCGTAGTAGTCCCGGTAGATCTCCGGGGCGGTCGCGTCGAGCGCGGGCATGGGAACGGGACTGATGTACTCGCTCATGCCCCGATCGTCGAGCCTCCCGCAACGTGAGGGTCAAGCCTGTGCGGACGCGGACAGGCATGGCACGGAGACGGCCCGGTCAGCGCGCTACCCCCGTCGCAGCGGGCTCAGCGGCCTCGCGCCGTCCGGGCCTCGTCGGCGGCTCCGTAGCCGGTGGCGCGGAAGAGGAAGGAGGCCCAGGAGCGGTAGGGCCGCCACGCCTCGGCCACCTTCCGGTAGACGGCGGGCGAGGCGTCCTCCGGCAGGCCGTACGCCTCGCGGAGGATCGCGAACAGGCGCGGCTCGTCACCCGGGAACGCGTCCGGCGCGCCCGCGCCGCGGATCAGGATCAGGCCGGCGGAGAACGGCCCCACGCCGGGCAGCGCCCTGAGCTCCGCCAACGCCTCCTGGGGGTCGAGCGCGCGCAGGTGTTCGGTGGTGAGCACGCCGTCGAGCGCCGCCTGGGCCAGCCCGCGCAGCCACTCCTCCTTCTGCGCGGGCAGGCCGAGACCACCGGCCCGCAGCAGCGTCATGGGCGGAGGGAAGGCGGCGTAGGGTTCCCCGTCCACGATGACCTTCGCACCGTATCGCTCCCCGATGCGCTGTTTGATCCGGGCGGCGACGAGCATCGACGACCGCTGCACGATCACCGCCCAGCACGCCGCCTCCCAGGGGCTCCAGAAGCAGAGCGGGCGCAGGCCGGGACTCTTCCGTTGCAGGT
Source organism: Microbispora sp. CL1-1 (assembly GCF_012034195.1). Taxonomy (NCBI): domain Bacteria; kingdom Bacillati; phylum Actinomycetota; class Actinomycetes; order Streptosporangiales; family Streptosporangiaceae; genus Microbispora; species Microbispora sp. CL1-1. Next base: position 163,386 of record NZ_JAATEK010000014.1, on the reverse strand, counting down.
CGCCGAGCACCGGGTCGGCCTCGCCTGCCGCGGCGAAGCCGGAGCCGTCCACGTCGAGGGACAGGATGCGCGCCACCTCGGCCCGGATGCGCGGCCCGGCGGCCCGCGTCGTGGCGACGGCGACCCCGTCGGGTGCGGCGGTCACGGTCACGCCGATCGGCAGCCAGTCGGACTCCGCGCAGTAGGCGAAGCGCAGCGCCCGCCCGTCGGAGGGCAGCCCGCCGGTGACCGGCCAGTCCTCGACGAAGCGCAACGTGGCGCCGAAGTCGTACGGGCCTTCCGCTGTGATGGTGAAACCGTGGCTGGTCATGGGCCTCATCGTACGAGCCCGGACCGACAAACGATCTTCGCGCGCCGGACCGGACCATCGGCAACAGAGGCACTCGAAGCACACGCGGACGGCCGACCCGCCTACACTTCACGGACACGAGGGAGACCGACGCTTCACCCGAAGCGCGTCGAAAAGTTTCGACATGGGACTTTCGACTTTCACTGTCCCCCTTCGACTCTCGTTGCCTATTCTTCCGTTGCACGGCGGCCTTCCGGCGTGACCAAAACCGGACCAACTGGCATTCCTGTGCCGATCATGGAGCGAGCATCGTGTCGAAACCTTTCGGTGACAGTGGGGAGATCCGCCTCGGTGACGGGCCGGCCTTCCGAGGGACGACGCGCGCATGGTGACGGTGGCGTTCAGCGGCACGCGGGAGGGCGAGGCGCCGCTGACCTGGGGACAGCGGCTCATGTGGCGTGCGGTCCACCTGATGGGCGACAGCCAGACGTTCCTGAGCTGCCCGTGGGTGCTCCCGGTGTACGGCAGACGCGACCTCGGCAGCGTCCTGGACGCGCTGCGCGTGCTGCTCGAACGCCACGAGAGCCTGCGTACGACCTTCGCCCTCACTCCGGAGGGGCCGGTGCAGCGGGTCGGCCGCGGCGGCGAGCTGACCGTCGACCTGGTGGAGGCGGGAGAGGAACGGGCACTGCGGGTCGCCGAGCGGGTCTCGGCCGAGCTGGGCCGCACGGCCTTCGTCCACGACCGCGACCTGCCGCTGCGCTGCTCCGTCGTTCTCAAGAACGGCCGCCCGACGGCGCTGGCGCTCGCCTTCTCCCATCTGGCCGTTGACTTCCAGGCGTTGAACACGCTGTCGGAGGAGTGGAAGGCCCTGCTGCGCGGCGAGAAGCTGCCGCCCGCCGAGTGGCAGCCGATGGACCAGGCCGCCGCCGAGCGCGAGGAGCCCTACCCCGCCCGCTCGGCCAAGTCCGTCCGCTACTGGCACTCCGTGCTGGCGGACGGACCGCTGGACGTGTTCGACCATCCGCCGCATGAGGCGGAGGACCCGCGGTTCATCGAGGTCGGCATGGAGTCGGTGGCGCTCGCCGTCGCGGCGGAGCGGCTGGCGGAACGCTGGACGATGCGGACGACCAACGTGCTGCTCGCCGCCTGCGCCACCGTGCTGGCCGTCGTGAGCGGCCGCCCGCGCGCCGTCATGCAGCTCGTGCACAGCAACCGCCGCGACGCGCGGACCCGTGCGATGGTCGGCACCGTGGAACAGGACGGCCTGTTCGTGCTCGACCTGCCCGGCACGGACTTCGCCGCCACCTGCCGGGCCGCGCAGCGCGGGGCGCTCAGGGCGTATCGCAACGCGCACTACGACCCGTTCGAGATGCAGGCCATGCGCGAGGAGATCGGCCGCCGCCGCGGCCGGGAGCCCGACCTCGACGCGTTCTTCAACGACAGGCGGACCTCCGGCACCTGGCCGGGCCTGCCTCCCGTCGGCCGCGACGAGGACGTGGCGCCCCTCACCGAGAAGACCCGGACGTACGTGACGAACGCCTGGCCGGGTGTCCGGTTCAAGGCGTTCTTCACGGTCGTCTCGGCGCCCGACACCGGGAAGCTCAGCCTCATCGTCGACACCGCCTATCTGCCGTCGGGCATCGCCGAGTCGATGCTGCGCGGCGTCGAGGCCCTGCTGGTGCGCGCCCTCACCGAGGACGTCCCGATGAGCGCCGTCCCCGAGGTGTGCGGGATCGGCCACTACACCGGACGCCCGGATTAGCCGACGTCCGTCAGCAGGTCCTCCACAGCCGACCGGAGGGACGGCCATTCGTCCCCGAGGACCCATCGGGCACAGGTGAGGGCCTCGAAATTCTCCGCGCGCCCGGCGGCTTCGAGCAACGCGAGCCTGACCGCGACCACGGCCGCCGCGCGCAGCCTCTCGGCACGGTCAGGGTCGTCCCCTTCGGGGATGACGGGCACCCAGCCGTCGTGAAGCTGCAGTTGCGTCTCCAGCAGACCCCACCGCAGTTCCTCCCCGAGCGCTCCCCCGCCCGCGACCACGTCGATCGCGTCCTCGATCGGCGGCTCGTCCAGTCCGAACCGCCCGGTGAGGTCCCGGGCCGGCAGGAGCAGCGCCGCCCGCCGTACGGCCTCGGGGGCGTGCCGCAACCGGGCGTCGAGGTCCGGCTCCACGTGCCCGAACCCCCGCCGTTCGAGCGGCGCGCTGAGCGGAGGGTCGATGAGGATCGCCTGCCGCATGTCGCCGACCCATTCGGCGGTCAGGCGGGCACCGGTGGACGACTCCATGACGGCCATCGCGGCCGTTTTGAGCGCCCATGCCTCCGCCCGGGTCGTCACCGGGCGGCTCGCGACCGCGTCCCGGAGGGGGCCGATCGCGTCCGCGACGGCCTCGGGACGCGGTCCGGTCATCAGCGCGGGATCCAGCCCGGGAACCACTGCGAGGATCTCGCCACCGGCCGCGCACGTCAGCCGCTCTCCGCCGTTGACGTGCCAGGACAGCGACCATACGCGAGCGTCCACGCTGAGCCTGCGTATGACGTCCGGGCCGCTCGTGTACGCCCCGTTCGCTTCGAGCAGCATCATCGACGGCCCCGAAGCGCCGGCGAAGACGACCTCCATGGGATAGAGATCCGTTTCTCGTATCCACAGCTCGGCGATCTCGGGGCTGCCACCACCGGTCAGCCTCGACGCGACCACGTCGACCGGTGGTGGCGTTTCGGCCCAGGGGTGCACGACGGTCCAGGTCAGCGCGTTCGCGAGCCACTGGTGGGATTCGAGGAACCGCAGGTAGTGCGCACGCATCTCGTCGGCCGCCATCGGCCTCCTTCCGATTCGCGGTCGATTGTCAGGACTGCTGGACGGCCAGGCGCAGGCCGAAGCCGATGACGATGACGCCGGTGAGCCGGTCGAGGGCGCGCTTGACCGACGGCCTGCGCAGCCAGCCGCGCAGGATCCCGGTGAACCCGATGAGCACGGCGCTCCACACCAGCCCCTCGCAGACGTGGACGCCCGCGAGCAGCACCCCCATCACCGCGTGCGACACCCCCTGCGGCATGAACTGGGGCAGCACCGCGACGTAGAAGGCGCCCACCTTGGGGTTGAGCAGGTTGGTCAGCAGGCCCCGCCGGAACGCCCGCCCCCACCCGGTGTCCGCCGGGTCGGGCGGCGCGGCGTCGTCCGCCCCGCCCGTACGGCTGTGCCAGAGCATCCTGCCGCCCATCCAGATCAGGTAGGCGACGCCCGCCCACCGCACCACCTCGTACGCCACCTGGGAGGCGGTGAGGAGAGCCGACAGGCCGGCGGCGGTGAGCAGGCCCCACAGCAGGGTGCCGAGCTGGATGCCGAGCACCACGGCCCAGGCCGGCCTCCGGCCGGCGAGCAGCGACGTACGCAGGATCAGCGCCGTGTCCAGACCGGGCGTGAGCGTGAGCAGCAGCACGATGGCGGCGAATGAGGCGATGGCGCCATAGACATCCACAACGGTCACCGTAGCGGCCGTTCGACCCGGTCGATCACCGGAACGACCGCATCCGATCAAACCGGCCTGGCATCGAAGTCATGGACGAGCCACAGCCGGTCGCGCTCCCCAACGGCCGCACCCTGAAATGCGACACCTGCGAGAACGAGCTGTTCGAGATGCGCCGGTGGAAACTCCAGACCACGGGCACGACGTTCATGAATCTCGACTGGGCCAACCGCGACGCCACCTGCTTCGTGCGCAGCAGTTGCCGGCGCGTTCACTGGTTCCACTGGTGATCGGAAATCACAGGTAGCCCCAGGCGACCGCGATCTCGCGCAGCGCCTCGGGCACCTCGCCGGGGGCGGGCAGCGGGCGGCCCGGCTGCACCCGCCCGCTCCGGATCTTGTCGCGCCAGTCGCCGATGCCCTTGACGAAGTCGCCGTGCTCCTTTTCGCCATAGCGGACCATCGCGGGCTCGTACTCCACACCGAGCCAGGCGCACAGCCGCCGCAGCTCGCCTTCGGTGTCGTCGACGAGCCGCTCGTAGCGGACGTCGATGCCCTCGTGGCGGCGTCTGGCCTCCTCCAGGTGGCGCATGTACTGCAGCGTGTGCCGTACGGCCTCGTCCATCGGCCGCGCCCGCGGATCCGCCTCGTGCCACGACCTCGCGATCGACGCGGGGTGGCGCAGGAGGAAGACGAACCGGGCGTCCGGCCAGCACGTCGTGATGCGGCGGTGGGCGAAGACGTTGCTGGGCGTCTTGTCCACGAGGACCTCCTTGCCGCTCCGGACGAGTTCCCGGTGCAGCAGGCGGTCCCACAGGATGTGCTCGATGTCGCTCGTGCGGTGACCGGCCGCCTCCATGGCCTGCCGTACGGGATCGGTCGTGAGGGTCACGGCGATCCGCCGGACGTGCAGCTCGTGCGGCGCGTGGATCCTGCTGTGGCTGTTCAGCAGCACGCGCAGGAGCGTGGAGCCCGACCTGACGGGCGAGAGCACGAAAACGGGTGCGCGCAGCAGGCGGTCGGCGGCGGGATCGGCAGGCGGGCGCGGCCGGGTCACGCCCGCGCGCGGGCCGGGGTCACGCCCGCGCCCGGGCCGGGGCCGGGAACGCGTTGGACGCGCGGGCCGGGGAGGCGCCGGGCGGGGTCATGCCGGCGACAGGACCAGGACCGCGTGGTCGGGCGCCACGCTCGCGAGCCGCAGGCGGATGTCGCCGATCCTGCCGGGCCGTCCCATGGCCAGCGTCAGCCCGCCCTCGGTGTGGCAGCGGCCGTTGAAGCAGCTCTGGCTGACGCCGGTGTTCATGCCCTCGACGTGGAAGGCGCCCGCGCCCGCTTCGAAGCGCACCCGCACCTCGCCCTGGTCGAGCCCCACGATCGTGATCTCGTCGAGGCCGGTCTTCGGGTCGAGCCGCAGCCGGTCTCCCTGGCGGACCGCCACCTCGCAGTCGGCGTTCCGGCACGCGTCCGGATGGTCGAAGGCCGAGACGACAGACGGGCTGGGCGAGGGCGATGCGAAGACGGTGGCCGCCGGATCGGCGACGGGGTTCAGGGTGGACGCCGGGCCGCCCGTGGCCACCGACCCCGCCGGCGTCTGCGGCTGCGTCTCCGGCTGGGGCGACCCGCACGCCGCGAGCAGCACGGCCACCGGTACGGCGACGAGGCCCGCCCGGCCGATCAAGCGGGACGCGTACGGTCCTCGACGCATGACTCTCCCCGAGACCACGACGGCTGCGCCGGTCCGACGCACCGGCGGCCCGAGCGGCTCAGGCCCAAGCACAAGCCAAGGCACGGGCCCAAGTTCAAGCCCAGGCACACAGCCCAGGCCAAGCCCGAACACAGGCACACGGACAGGCCCTGCCGCTCGACTCGATCAGGCCTTCCCCGAGCCCGGCGACTCCAATCCCCTGATCTGGGGTCACAGGAGGAGGGCGCCGGTGATCTGGTGGGCGGTCCTGCGTACGGCCGCGCCCAGGCGGGGCAGCGCCGCCGCCCCCACCGGAGCGGCGACCCCGACGGCCATATACACCCCGCCGTCCGGGCCGAAGACGGGCGCGGCCACGCAGCACACCCCCTCGGCGAACTCCTCCCGCGCGTACCCGACGCCCTCGCAGCGGATGGCCGCGAGCTCGCGTTCCAGCGCGACCGGCGCGGTCACCGTACGGCCGGTCACCCTCCGCAGGGCCGGGGCGGCGAGGAACGCGGCGCGCAGCCCTGCGTCGTGGGCGAGCAGCACCTTGCCCGTGGCCGTGCAGTGCAGCGGCGCCCGGTCGACGCCGTCCGACGGCGACCTGACCCGGTTGTGCCCGTACAACCGCTCGACGTACACGACCTCGGATCCGTCCGGCACGGCCAGGTTGACCGTCTGCCGGGTCGCCTCGTAGAGCTGGAGCAGGTGCGGCAGGACCACCCTGCGCGAGCCGGGGAGCCGCCGGCCCTGCACCGCCCAGCCGCGCGGTGCCACGAGGTCGGCGAGGCGTCCGCCGACCATGTAGTCGCCGCCCGTACGCGTGACCAGGCCCCGCCGCTGCAGCGTCCCGAGCAGGCGATGCGTGGTGGTCTTGGAGAACCCGGTCGACCGGTGCACCTGGGTCAGGTTCATCGGCCGCATGCCGACGGCCAGGCACAGGAGGATCTCTATCCCGCGTTCCAGGCTGCCCAGGGCGGAGGCCGCCTCCGCTCGGCGGGCACGATCCAACGGTACGAACAATCCCACCCCGCGACGCTCGACGCACATCTTGATCGGCCAGCGGTCACCTTAGCCGCGCCGCGCCGCGCATGAAGGGAGAACGCGGTTGCTAGGCCGAGGCCGCCAGCTCGACCTGGCGGCCGACTCCGTCGCACTCTGCGGCGGCCAGCACGGGCGCGAGCAGGCCGGGAAAGCGGGTCTCCAGGTCGTCCCGGCGGAGCACGACGAAGCAGCGGGTGCCCTCTTGACGGGTGCGCGTGATCCCGGCGTCGCGCAGGACCCGTAAGTGATGGCTGAGCGTCGACTTGGCGACGGGGGCCCGCAGCTCGCCCCACCCGCGCTCCCGCCCGTCGGCCAGCAGCCGGACCAGGCCGACCCGGATCGGATCGCTCAGCGCCGCCATGACCACGGTGAGCGAGATCTCGTCCAGTTCGGGGTGGTGCGCCTGCTTCATGGGCACATGATAGCTTGTTCGCTGTTCATCGAACATCGAACATTGGAGTCACGTTGACCGGACACGCTGATGACCGCTTCACCGGCCGGGTCGTCGTCGTCACCGGTGCGGGCTCGGGCATCGGACGCGCCGCCGCCCTCGCCTTCGCCCGGGCGGGAGCGCGGGTCCTCGGGGTGGGCCGCCGCGCACACGCGCTTGAGGAGACCGCCCGGCAGCACCCGGACATCGCCGTGCTCGTCGCCGACCTGCGCGCCGCCGATTCGCCCGAGACGGTCGTCCGTACGGCCGTCGACCGCTGGGGCCGGCTGGACGTGCTGGTCAACAACGCCGGAGCGACCATGATCATGCCGCTGGCCGAGACGACGGCGGAGCGCGTCACCGACCTGTTCGCCCTCAACGTCACCGCGCCCAGCCTCCTCGCCCGGGAGGTGCTGCCCCACCTTCGCCAGGCGCACGGGTCGATCGTCAACGTCTCCAGCACGTACGGGCACCGGCCGCTGCCCGGCGCGGCGCACTACGCCGCGTCGAAGGCCGCGATCGAGCAGCTCACCCGGAGCTGGGCGCTGGAGCTCGCCGGGGACGGCGTCCGGGTCAACGCTCTCGCGCCCGGGCCGACCGAGAGCGAGGCGCTCGCCTCCGCGGGGCTGTCCGACGCCGCCGTCGAGCAGGTGAAGCAGGACGAGGCACGCAGCATCCCCCTCGGCAGGCGTGGCGCACCCGGAGAGGTCGCCGAGTGGATCCTCCGTCTCGCCGATCCCGGCGCCACGTGGCTCACCGGCCAGGTCCTCACCCTCGACGGCGGCCTTGAGCTCACCTGACGCGGGAAACCGCCCGCGGCCAGGAGCTCTCGGGGAACCCCCGGCCGCGGGCGTGCCTCAGTGCCTCGGTGCCTCGGTGCCTCAGCTCACCTCGACGCTCTCCAGTACGCCGAGGGCGTCGGGGACCAGGACGGCCGCCGAATAGTAGGTGGTCAGCAGGTAGGAGATGATCGCCTTGTCGTCGATGCCCATGAAGCGCACCGACAGGCCCGGCTCGTACTCGTCGGCCAGCCCGGTGCGGCGCAGGCCGACGACGCCCTGTTTCTCCGCCCCGGTGCGCATGACGATGATCGAGCTGAGCCCTCCCTCGGTGATCGGGATCTTGTCGCAGGGCAGGATCGGCACCCCACGCCACGCCATGACCATCGCCCCGTTCACCTCGGTGACGTCCGGGTAGAGCCGACGCCGGGTGCACTGCCGTCCGAAGGCGGCGATGGCCCGGGGATGGGCGAGGAAGTAGTGCGAGCTGCGCCGGCGGGCGAGCAGCTCGTCGAGGTCGTCCGGGGTGGGCGGACCCGAGAGGGTGTGGATGCGGTGCTTGAGGTCGGCGTTGTGCAGCAGGCCGAAGTCGCGGTTGTTGACCAGCTCGTGCTCCTGACGCTCCCGCAACGCCTCGATCGTCAGCCGCAACTGCTGCTCGGTCTGGTTCATCGGCTCGTTGTACAGATCCGCCACCCGCGAATGCACCCGCAGAATCGTCTGCGCCACACTCAGCTCGTACTCACGCGGCCCCAGCTCGTAATCCACGAACGTCCCCGGCAGCGTCGCCTCACCCTCATGCCCCGCCGCCAGCGCGATCTCCGCCTCCCCATACCGGTTCACCGGCCGTGCCACGGGAGGACGGGCGAGATGGTCGCGCAGGCCGCCCGCGAGCGCTGCCAGGTTGTCCAGCGCCGACCTGTCGAGGACGAGAACGATGCACGAGGTGAGGGCCTTGGCGGGCGCGGCCCCCGCTCCGGTGAGGTCTCCCAGGTGGTCTCCGTCGGCCAGCACCTGGAGCAGCGCCTCCCCGCCGTACGGGCCGGGGCCGACGCGGGCGATCTTGCCGTGGGCGACGAGCACGACCTGTCCCCGAGGCACCGGATCGCCCGGGCCCAGCTCGTGCTGGACGAACCGGTCCGCCAGCGCGCCGAGCGTGTCGAGGTCGCCGTAGCCGTGCAGGGAGGGCAGCTCGCACAGCTCGGCCGGGACGACCCGCACCCGCGCGCCGGTGGAGACGAAGCTCACCCGCCCGTCCCCCACCGTGCAGGTGAGCCGGCGGTTGACCCGGTAGACGCCGCCCTGGACCTCCATCCAGGGGAGCACCCGCAGCAGGTGCCTGGGGGTGATCTCCCGCATCTGCGGCGGCGTCTTGGTGGTGGTCGCCAGGTTGCGTGCGGCGGCCGTGCTCAGAGTCAGTCGCGACGCGGTCATGGCGCCCCCACCGTGAGCGCGGGCGAGCCGTGCGCCGGCGGCGCCAGGGAGAGGATGCGCGCGGTGGCCGTGCCGAGGCCGGTCGGGCCCTGGGACCACCGGACGGCCGGGCCCCTGCGCAGCTCCTCCTCGACGTAGCGCCGGGACCGCTGGTGCCAGCGCAGGATCGAGGCCATCCAGTTGCGCAGGTCGGACGCGTATCCCTCGACCGACTCCCGTACGGCCTCGTCCGCCTCGATGCGGTCGAGCAGGATGGGCAGGTCGACGGTGGTGATGTGCTCGAACTGCCGCATCCGGCTGGTCATCAGCGCGTCCACCACACCCACCGCCTCGTCGGGGGCGCAGTCGAGGAAGGTGCCCAGCACCACGACGGCGTTGTGCAGCTCCCCCTCGAACTGGATCTCCTTCTGGCAGGAGAACAGGTCGTTCAGCAGGCACGCGTAATCCTGCGCGGCGTCGGTCATGCCGAGGAACTCGCGGGTGCGATGGATCTCGGCGGGGATGACCCGGCCGGGCGTCAGCCTGGCCAGGCTCATCGTCATCTGCGAGCCGAACGTCCTGCGCCGCATCTCGATGTAGTCGACCGGATCGGGCACGCGGTGCTGGGCCTGGTTGGCCAGCTCCCACACCCAGCTGTCGATCATCTCCTCGACGGCGACGCGGAACGCCCTGCGAGCATCCTCGGGCAGCGGCCCGGCGGTGCGCGCCCACAGGTCGGCCAGCCCGCGTTCCAGCCCCGTCATCGGGGCCAGGCGCGGGACGAGGTCCACCGGCATGAACTCCTTGAGCCGCCGGTTGCCGAGCTTCGCGCCGACCAGGTCGCGCGCCGCGCCGTAGACCCGGGGATAGTAGTCGTCGCCGTACGTCCCCCAGGCCAGCCAGTTGACTGCCAGGATCAGTTCGTCGGCCGTGGCGTCCGGGTCGATGCCGGACGCGCACAACGCGAGGTCGAAGCCGACGAGTTGCGGCTCGTTCCACACGGCGGTCGCCGGGAGGCCGGGGACGCCGTCGAAGAAGCCCATCGCGGCACACCATTCGACGTCCGCCGCGCGCGCCGCGTCGAGGTGCGGGTTGTCGCGCACCTCGAACGGCATGTACGGCTGCGGCAGCCGCACCGCCGCCTCCGAGAAGGGCCGGTGGGTGTGGTTGCGCAGCCCGCCGGCACCGGTGAGGTGGGCGCGCGACACGTTCAGGCCCAGGGACCCGGAATGACTTCCGAGCTTGGTGTAGCGGCTGGAGGCGGTGTGCCAGGCGTGGCCTCCCGCCTGCCAGTCCTGCAGTCCCTTGACGTAGCTCAGGACCAGCGCCTGCTCGGGCGGCAGCACCCCGTCGTCGGCGAACAGCGCCGGAAGCTCGGTCAGCGCGGTGTGCTCGAACTGGTGCAGCCGTGAGGTGAGCAGGTCGTTGGTGATCTCCACGGCCCGCGCGGTGTCGCAGCCGAAGAAACGCTCGCAGACCAACACGCAGTTGGACAGTTCGCCCTCCAGCAGCACCTCCCGCTCGTAGGAGAACAGGTCGTTGCGCAGGTGGACGGCGTCGGCGAACGACTCCGTCAGCACCCGGATCGGCCGGGAGCCCGCCAGCCGGGCCGGCAGCTCGGCACCGGCCGCGTGCTCCACGAGCGCGGCCGACCACGGAGCTCCGCCGACCTTCCTGCGTTCCTCGATGTACTCGATCGGGTTGGAGACGGCCTCGCGCTCGATGTGGAACAGCTCCCACATCGACTCCTGCAGCAGGTCGCGGGTCACCCGTACGAACCGGCGCCGCCACGCGTCCGACATGGCGGGCACGGTCCGGGGCCACAGGTCGGCCAGGCCGCGCTCGACGGGGTTGGACGGCTCGGGCGGGTCGTCCGTCATGAACGCGTCGAGCCGGTCCAGGTAGTCCTGGGCGCCGTTCAGGTCCCTGCTGCGTTTGAACGTCTCCAGGAAGTGGTCGTCGAAGAAGAAGACCCACACGTACCAGTCCGTGACCAGGTCGAGTTCGGGGGCGGAGCAGTCGGGATGGGTGTAGGCGCACATCAGGCCGTAGTCCATCGCGTCGAGCGACTCCACGGTCCAGATGTCCGGGTCGTCGAGCATGCCCATGTCCGCCGCCCACCCCCGCGTGTGCGCCCGGGCGGTCTCCACATGCGGGTTCAGCCGGGGCGGATAGGGGAGATAGAAGTCCGGCAGCCGGTAGGACGACATCAGAGGACCTCGACGCTCTCCAGGATGGCGAGGGCGTCGGGGACCAGGACGGCCGCCGAGTAGTAGGTGGTGACCAGGTAGGAGATGATCGCCTTGTCGTCGATGCCCATGAAGCGCACCGACAGGCCGGGCTCGTACTCGTCCACCAGCCCGGTGCGGCGCAGGCCGACGACGCCCTGCTCCTTCTCCCCCAGCCGCATGACCATGATCGAGCTGATGCCCTTGTCGTTGACCGGGATCTTGTTGCACGGCAGCATCGGCACCCCGCGCCAGGCCGGCGCCTTCTGGCCGTTGAACTCCACGGTCTGGGGATAGATGCCCCGGGCGTTGCACTGGCGGGCGAAGGCCGCGATCGCCTTCGGGTGGGCGAACATGACGTGCGGGTTCTTCCAGACCGTGGCGAGCAGCTCGTCGAGGTCGTCCGGGGTGGGCGGGCCCGAACGGGTGTGGATGCGGTGCTTGAGGTCGGCGTTGTGCAGCAGGCCGAAGTCGCGGTTGTTGACCAGCTCGTGCTCCTGACGCTCCCGCAACGCCTCGATCGTCAGCCGCAACTGCTGCTCGGTCTGGTTCATCGGCTCGTTGTACAGATCCGCCACCCGCGAGTGCACCCGCAGAATCGTCTGCGCCACACTCAGCTCGTACTCACGCGGCCCCAGCTCGTAATCCACGAACGTCCCCGGCAGCGTCGCCTCACCCTCATGCCCCGCCGCCAGCGTGATCTCCGCCTCCCCGTACCGGTTCACCGGCCGGTGCGGGTTCTCCCGGTATGCCTGCACGTGCTCACGCAGGCTGTCCGACAGGGTGAGCAGCCGCTCGAACTCCTCCCTGCCGAGCGCGAGCACGGTGCACGGCGTCACGGTCTTGACCGTCCATTCCCACCGCGCGTCCGCGTTCACCAGCATCTGCTCGCCGACGTACTCGCCGTCGGCCAGGACCCCGAGGCGCGTCTCGTTGCCGTACGCGCCCTCGCCGATCCTGTCGACCTTGCCGTGGGCGAGGAGCAGGACCTCGTCCATCGGGGTGCCGGCCCGCGCGATGACCTGGTCGGCCTCGTACTCCCGCTGGGTGAACAGGTCGGCCATGGCGGCGAGCACCTCGGCGTCGCCGAAGCCGTGCAGGGCGGGCAGCTCGCACAGCTCGGCCGAGATGACCCGTACGTCCGCCCCGGTCGAGACGAACGTCACCCGCCCGTCGGCCATCTGGTAGGTCAGCCGCCGGTTGACCCGGTAGGCGCCGCCCACCGCCTCGACCCAGGGCAGCACGCGCAGCAGATGACGGGAGGTGATCTCCTGCATCTGCGGCGGGGTCTTGGTCGTGGTGGCCAGGTTGCGCGCGGCCCTGGTGCTGAGGCTCAACCGGTTGTCGGTCGGCATGGTGTTTTCTGTCACGGCACATCACCCATCTGTGGTCGGCACGGCGGCCGGTTGTTCGGTGACTGGTCACGCTCGTCGCCGAGCGGCGGAGGGGGAGGGAGAAAGTCAGGGTCCTACCGGCCCGCACGGGGCCGCACCGCATCGCCGGCCGTCCGTACGGCCGCGCCCGTACTGCCGCGTGCGAAGGCGGCGTGCGGAGGCGGCGTGCGGAGGCGGCCGGAGCGGTTCCCCGGCGACGGGAGTCGCAGGAAAGGCAGCAGCCGGGCAGAAGGCAGGAATCAGAAGAGAGGCGGGCGTACCGGTCGCGCGCCTCACCGGACGCGGCGGGTGAGCCGCTCGGTGAGCATCGTGAGCGCCTGGGCCGCCTCCGGGGCGATCGCGCACTCGCGCAGCGCGTCGAGCGCCTGCCCGGTCCGCACGGCGATGAGGTCCTCGACCTCGCCGAGGGCGCCGGTGTCCACGATGATCCGGCGCAGCTCGGCCGCCCGGTGTTCGTCCAGGCCGGACGCGCCGTGCCAGGTCCGCAGCAGGTCGCGTTCGGGCCCGCGCGCCCGCGCGTACGCGTACGCCATGAGCACGGTGCGTTTTCCCTCGCGCAGGTCGTCGAGGACCGGCTTGCCGGTGACGGCGGGGTCGCCGAAGACGCCGAGGACGTCGTCGCGCAGCTGGAACGCCTCCCCGAGCGGCAGGCCGAACCGCGAGTACGCCTCCAGCAGGGCGGGCGGGGCCCCGGCGAGCGCCGCGCCGATCTGCAGCGGACGCTCCACGGTGTATCGGGCCGTCTTGTAGCGGATGACCGTCAGGGCCCGTTCGACGTCCGCGTCGGCGCGGGCGTGCGCCAGGATGTCGAGGTACTGCCCGGTGACGACCTCGGTGCGCATCCGGTTGAACAGCTCGCGCGCCGCCCGCCCCCGCACGTCGCCGCCGGCGGCGTCCGCGATCAGTTCGTCCGCCCACGCCTGCGCGAGCACGCCGAGCAGGATGGCCGCGGACCGGCCGAACGCCTCCGCCCCCGTCCACCGCGGAGTCCCGGCCAGCCCCCTATGGATGGTCGGGCGCCCGCGGCGCAGCTCGCTGCCGTCCATGACGTCGTCGTGGATCAGCAGGCCCGCGTGGTAGAGCTCCAGCGCCGCGCCGGTGACGACGGCCCGGTCGTCGTGCGCCTCCTCGCCGCCCGCGCCCCGCCAGCCCCAGTAGCACAGTAGCGGCCGGATGCGCTTGCCGCCGTCGACGACGAACTCGCGCAGCAGCCGGTAGCCCTCGGCGACGTCCGGATCTCCGACCGGGGGGCGCCGGGCGTCGAGGAAACCGGCGAGCAGCTCGTCGACCCGTCCCCGGACGGCGCTGGTGACGGCGGCGACGCCGCCGGTGTCACCGACGCCGGTGATCCCCTTGATGGACGTGTCCACGGTGTCCGCGGTCATGCACGGCCTCCTCGCTCGGCGAGCCGATCTCCCTTGCGGAAAGTTACTTAATGAATACGCAAAGTAGAACCGGTCGTTCCGATAGTCGGAACTTCTCGCCGAGCCGGACGAGCGGCGCGCGGGAAGCCACGGGAGGAGCGCAGGATACGGCGCTCCTCAGCCGGCCTCGCCGAGCAGCGCCAATCAGTCGGCTTTGCCGAACTGTGCTCCTTAGTCGGCTTTGCCGAACTGTGCGATCGCGGTGACGAGCAGGGCGAGCCCGAGGGCCGCGAGCACGGCCACCTCGACGGCGATGGGCACGTGCCACCCGCCCCACGTCAGCCCCGGCGCGAGCCGGGCCTGTACGGCGGGCGCCAGGTCGAGGTGCGAGAAGACGAGCCGCCTGATGGGGTCCACGGCGTACGAGAGGGGGTCGATCCGGTTGAGCACGGTCAGCCACGTGGGCAGGTTCGACGCGGGGAACATCGCGCCCGACATGAAGTACAGCGGCATGATCAGCAGCTGGTTGAGCGCCATGAACGACTGCATCTGCCTGACCCGCACCGACATCGCGACGCCGAAGGCCGTGATGGTGAAGGCCAGCAGCACCTGGATGCCGAACACGCCGAGCATCAGCCCCGGCGCGTACGGCACGCCCACGGGACCGGCGATGCAGATGACGACGAGGCCCTGGAAGGCCGCGACGGTGGCCCCGCCCAGGCACTTGCCGAGGACGATGGACCCCCGGGACACCGGCGCGACCAGCATCTCGCGCAGGAAGCCGAACTCCCGGTCCCACACGATCGAGGCGGCCGACGACATGGCGGTGAAGAGGACGGCCATGGCGAGAATGCCCGGATAGAGGAAGGTCCGCAGGCCGAGCCCGCCGGTGCCGCCCGAGGTGAGCTGGGACAGGCCCGTGCCGAGGACGAACAGGAACAGGAAGGGCTGCACGAGCGAGGTGAGGATGCGCAGCGGGCCGTTGAAGAACCGGATGATCTCGCGCTGCCAGACCACCTTGACCGCGCGCAGCTCGCTCATCGCGCTGCGCCCCGGCACCCGGACCGCCGTGACGGGCAGCGTCATCGCCGGCCTCCTCGCGCCGCCGCGAGCGCGGCCGCACCGCGCGCGGCGCCGGCCGACTCCGAGTCGCGGATCGACCGGCCGGTGTAGGACATGAAGACGTCGTCCAGGCTGGGCCTGGCCACGCTGACGGACCGGATCGGCAGCCCCGACCGGCTGAACAGCTCCGGCACGAACCGCTCTCCCTCCTCCACCTGGAAGACGACGACGTCGCGGGACGCGACGGCCTTGATGCCGAACCGTTCGTCCAGGGCGGCGACGGCCGCCGGGCCGTCGTCGGTCTGGATCTGGATGCGGTCCTTGCCGACGCCGGCCTTCAGCGCGGCGGGGGTGTCGAGCGCGATGATCCGGCCGCCGTCCATGATGGCGATGCGGTCGCAGTGCTCGGCCTCGTCCATGTAGTGGGTGGTCAGGAAGACCGTGATGTCCTCGGCCTCCTTCAGCTCCCGGATGTAGGACCAGATGGAGCTCCTGGTCTGCGGGTCCAGGCCCACGGTGGGCTCGTCGAGGAACAGCACCCGTGGCGAGTGCAGCAGGCCGCGGGCGATCTCCAGTCGCCGCCTCATGCCGCCCGAGAATGTCGCGACCTTGGCCGCGCGCCTGTCCCACAGCCCCACCATGTCGAGCACCCCCTGGAGCCGGGGACCGATGTCCGCGCGGGGCACGCCGTACAGCTCGGCGTGGAAGCGCAGGTTGCGCTCGGCCGTGAGATAGCCGTCGAGCGTCGGGTCCTGGAACACCAGCCCGATCGAGCGCCGCACGCTGTCACGTTCGCGCACCACGTCGTGGCCGGCCACGCGCGCCATGCCGCCCGTGGGCGTGGTCAGGGTGCAGAGCATGCTGATCGTCGTGGACTTCCCCGCGCCGTTCGGGCCGAGGAAGCCGAAGATCTCCCCTCTGTGCACGGTCAGGTCGATGCCGCGTACGGCCTCGACGTCGCCGTAGTTCTTGGTCAGGCCGGTGGTTTCCACCGCCGGATGCGTCATCCCGCCTCCCCCATCACTTACACTTGGTGTAACAGTACACCAGGTGTAACCAAGGAAAGGCCGATACGCTGTGCCCATGAGAGCGGGCGGACTACGGGAGCTGAAGAAGAACCAGACCCGGCAGCTCATCGCCGACACCGCGAACGCGCTCTTCCGGGCCCGGGGCTTCGACGAGGTCACCGTGGACGAGATCGCGGCGGCCGCCCAGGTGTCGAAGAAGACGGTGTTCAACCACTTCCCGACCAAGGAGGACCTGGTCTTCTACCGGGCCGAGGACCGGGAGGCCATGTCGCTTGCGGCGGTGACCGACCGCCCGGCCGGGTTCTCGATCCTCGACTCCTTCCGCGCGATGTGCCTGGCGCAGACCCGGTTCATCCCGGGCATGCGGCGCGACCTCGTCCATCCGCGCAGCTTCTACGACCTCGTCAGCGGCAACCCCTCCTTGGAGCGGAAGATGCACGAGGTCAACGAGCGGATCATCGAGGTGCTCGCCGGCGCGCTGGCGGCCGAGGCGGGCGCGGAGCCCGGCGACCCGCTGCCCCGCGTCGTCGCCTCGACGCTGGTCTCCGCACAGCGGGCGCTCTACCGGCGGCTGCGGCAGCGGGTGCGCGAGGGCGGGCCCGACGAGGAGATCGGGCGCGCCCACCGCGCGGACGTCGAACGGGTCTTCGATCTGCTCGGCAAGGGACTCGGCGGCTACCCGCAGACCTGACCTCTAGTCGGCCACCGCGACCCTGGCCTCCTGGCCGTCCATCGCCCCGCGCTCCCGCCGCCAGGGGCCGTGGAACAGGAAGACGGCGGGCGCGAACAGCGCCAGGCACACCAGCGAGACCACCAGCCAGGTCTGCCAGCTCGTGGCCTCGACCACGTGCGGGATGACCAGCAGGCCGACCACGGCGATCGCCTTGGTGAGGAAGCCGAACAGGCCCCACGCCGTGCCCTGCAGCCGGGGGTCGACGTCCTCGGCGTCCTCGGAGTAGTTGGCCATCCAGGGGGCGTACGCGACGCCGAGCGAGCCGCCGAGCAGCGCACCGACGATCATGAGCGCGCCGCTGGAGACGCCTTCGCCGCCGAGGATGTACGCCAGGTAGGCGGTGACCAGCACGGCCGCGACGGTGCCGGCGAGCGTGATCGGCTTGCGGAGCTGGGTGCGGTCGGAGACGCGGCCGGCGACGATCAGCGTGATCAGGTTGAGGCTCCAGAAGCACGCCATGATCGTGGACGCCTCGGCGGCCGTGATGCCCAGGGCGCCGACCAGCATGGTCTGCCCGAAGAGCGTGAGCGTGATGTAGAGCACCAGCCACAGCGAGATGCCGACCACGTGGGCCCAGATGTTGGGCCGTACGAACAGCGAAGAGACCTTGGCCGGCCGGGTCAGGTCGACGACGCTCCTGGCCTGGCGCTCGGTGTGCTGGATCTGCGCGCGCAGCTCGGGCGACAGGTCGGCGATGTTGAAGGCGATGACGATCGAGATGACCAGCGAGAAGCAGCCCATGATGACGAACTGCGACCGCCAGGAGTCATCGAAGATCGGCAGCGTCCAGCCCGCGACGGCGGCGGCGAGGAAGTTGGCCCCCACCGGGCCCCAGGTCCAGAAGCCGAACGCCTGGGCCCTGCCGAGGCGCGGCGAGAAGTCGCGGACCAGCGGAGCCGTGCTCGCCATCGCCACACCGTCGACGAAGGCCAGCACGATCCTGGCGATCAGCAGGTCACGTGGGCTGTGGACGAGCGTCATGACGAAGCAGCACACGGCGGTCAGCAGCATCAGCGGGACCAGCAGGCGCACCCGGCCGAGCCGGTCGGTGAGCCTGCCGCCGAGCGCCGACGCGACGGCTCCCGCGACCGCCGCCGCCCCGGACACCGCGCCGTACGTCGCGAGTGACATGTCGAGGTCCTTGAGGAGCAGCGGGACCACGGGGGCGATCTGCGCCTCATAGGAGCCGATGAGGACGGCCAGCACGGCCATCGTGAGGATCTTCATGCGACGCGCACCTGTGGGGTACTCGTCGAGCTCGCGTACGTAGGACAGGCCCATTGACACGCCTTTCTCGTCAGCCCCCGTCCCGGCGATGAGTTCTAGAAGCTAGCTCTAGAATTCATTTCCACGAATGCTCCGCCTCCTCACGTCAGGAGTCAAGGGGCTGTGAGCACCTGTTTCTTCGGCACCGGATGATTAGAATCGGATTCTAGGATTTCGATCGAAGGAGGACGGGTGGACATCGCCGAGGAGCTGGCCGGGCTTGACGCGACCTTCGACCACACGGCCGTCGCCGCGCCGCGCATCAGGGACCTGCTGCCGATCTACCGCGACCTGCTGGGAGGCGAATACCTCGACGGCAGCGACAACCTGGTGAACGGCTATCGGACGCTCCAGCTCAGGTACGCCAACGGGAGCAAGATCGAGCTGATGGAGCCGCTGGCCGGGTCCACCTTCTTCGACAGCTTCTTCGGCCTCACGCGCGGCAGAGGCGGGGTGCACCACCTCAACTTCCACGTCACCGACATCGAGGCCGCCGTGGCGGCGCTGCGCGAGCGCGGCTATCGGCTGTTCGGCCTCAACCTCGCCGAACCCCGCTGGCGCGAGGTCTTCCTCCACCCGAAGGAGGCGCACGGCGTCCTGGTCCAGCTCGCCCAGCCGGGGCCGCGCAAGCCCGAGCCGACGCCGTCCCTCACCGACGTGCTGGCCGGTCGCGGCCGGCGCGGCAACGGCGTCCCCAGCCCGTGACAACGGACCCTCGCCATCTCTAGATTGGAGTTCTAGAATTCGACTCTAAGACTTCCTCCGCCTCGTAGGAGAACGATGACCGCATCGCACAAACCCGTCCCGAAGCCGACACCGGACACCCAGCCGTTCTGGGACGGCACGGCGGAGGGAGAGCTGCGGATCCAGCGCTGCCGCGCCTGCTCGCGGCACTACTTCTATCCACGGCCCGCCTGCCCGCACTGCGGCTCCGACGACGTCACCTGGGTGACGGCCGGCGGCAGGGCCACCCTCTACTCGTACGTGATCAGCCACCGCCCGGCTCCCGGCTTCGAGCAGGACGGGCCGTACGCGATCGCGGTCGTGGAGCTGGAGGAGGGCGTGCGGATGATGACGAACATCGTGGGCGTCGAGATCACGCCGGAGAACCTGCCCCTCGACATGGAGCTGCGCGTGGTGTTCGAGCAGCGCGGCGACGTGCACGTGCCCCTCTTCGAGCCCGCCGGAGAGCCGGCCGGAGAACCCGCTGGAGAGCCCGCTGGAGGTTCCGTCCGATGAACATCGTCATCGCGGGCGCGGCCGAGACCGACGAGCTCGGCAAGCTGCCCCACATGTCCACCACGCAGCTCCACCTCCAGGCCGCGCGCAACGCGCTCGCCGACGCCGGGATGACCAAGGACGACATCGACGGCGTCGCCACCGTCGGCGTGCCCGGCCCGATCCAGATCGCCCACGCGCTCGGGATCGCCCCGGCCTGGCTCGACGGCACCGGGGTGGGCGGCTCGTCCTTCCTTTTCCACGTACGGCACGCCGCGGCGGCCATCCGGGCCGGGCTGTGCACCACCGTGCTCATCACGCACGGCGAGTCCGGGCGGTCGCGGGTCGGCGCGGCCCGGCCTGCCCTCGGCCCCGACTCGCTGATCGGCCAGTTCGAGCTGCCGTACGGCGTGCTCGGCCCGCCCACCATGTTCACGCTGACGGCGCTGCGCTACATGAAGGAGACCGGGCTCACGCACGAGCAGCTCGCGGAGGTCGCGGTCGCGCAGCGCCGGTGGGCGCACCGCAACCCCCGGGCCATGTATCAGGACCTGATCACCGTCGAGGACGTGCTCGCCTCCCGGATGGTCGCCTACCCCTTCCATTTGCTGGAATGCTGCCTCGTCACCGACGGCGGCGGCGCGCTGATCGTGACGACCGAGGAGCGCGCCCGCAGGTCGCCGGTCCACCTGCTCGGCTCTGGCGAGTCGGCCGAGTCGCCGATCATCTCCCAGATGGAGGACTTCACCACCTCGGCCGCCTTCCGGCGCTCCGGCGAGGCCGCCTTCGCCGAGGCGGGCATCTCGCATGACGACGTGGACCACCTGATGATCTACGACGCCTTCGCGCACGTGCCCATCTACGGCCTGGAAGACCTCGGCTTCGTCAAGCGCGGCGAGGCGGGGCCGTTCATCGCCGAGGGCCACACCTCCCCCGGCGGCCGCCTGCCGCTCAACACCAACGGCGGCGGCCTCTCCTACACCCACACCGGCATGTACGGGATGTTCGCCATCCAGGAGTCCGTACGGCAACTGCGCGGCGAGGCCGCCGCCCAGGTGCCGGACGTCGAGGTCGGCGTCGTCCTCGGCAACGGCGGCATGTTCGCCTCCGCCGCCACCCTCGTCCTGTCGAACCGCCGTCCCTGAGTCACGGCCCTCCGGCGACCCGCCGGAGGGCCGACGGCGGCGTACGCCGCTGTAATGGCCGACGCCCGCCCGACGACTACATGCCGAAGAACCGACACTCTTTCGACGAGATTCTGCGAGTGGAGCTGCTCAGCTATCGGGAGTCGCGGCGCATGCTCTACAGGCGGGTGATCGGTCTGTCGGAGCCGTACGTGGCGCTGTGCCATGCGCTCTCCGGCGGGTTGGCCCGTGACCGGTCGCGTCCTCGGAGCGGTGTAAAAGCTCAACGAGGTAGGTGCCGTGGGTTGATCTTAGGCAGCTGCCGTTTCGGGTGTCGAGTCGGTGGCTGGGGTGGTTGCCGGGCGGAGCCGGCTAGGCGGGGTAAGCAGGACTCGACGCAGGTCCTGCAGGATGCGCAGGCCCTTGGAGGTCATTGTGAAGCCGCGCCAGCCGCGGGCTGCCCGGTCGAGAACCGCCCACACCAGGCTGACGCAGGAGGTCTCGCCCGGGAAGCGGCCGATGACCTTGACACGGCGGCGGGTCTCACCGAAGGTCCGCTCGATGAAGTTGGAGTGCCGGATGCGCTTGTGATGCTCAAGCGGGAAGCGCAGATAGGTCGTCAGCGAGGCGCGGTCGGCCAGCAGGCTCTTGACCGCCGCCGGGTAGCGAGCCCCCCAGGTATCGGCGAAGGCGTCGATGCGCCGCTGCACCCAGGCGACCAGGTCCTGGCCCGGCTCAATCTCCTGATCGCCCTGTTGCAGCCCGCTGGTGTCGAAGATGTCCCAGAAGGCGGCCTTGACCTCGGCCTGATCGCCGGCACTGACCTTCGATAGGACGTTGCGGCATTTGTGGATCACGCAGCGCTGACGCAGCGAGGCCGGGAAGACCTGCTCGGCGGCGGTAATGAGGCCCGGTGCGCCGTCGGAGATGACCAGCAGTGGCGGGCGCAAGCCGCGTGCGGCCAGGCCGGTGAGGAAGTCATGCCAGGCGTCGGTGGATTCTGCGGCGGCCGGGGCCAGGCCGATGAAGACAGGTTTGCCGTCGGTGGTGATGCCCCAGGCGGCCAGGATGGGTTCGGCGCGCTGCCCGTCGTGCATCTTGAAGTGCGAGGCGTCGCAGGAGAGATAGTCCAGCTCGACGCCGTGCAGGTCGCGGTGACACCAGGCGTCGTACTCGGTGACGATGGCCTGGCAGATGGCTGAGACCGTCGACTTGGACAGTGCGGCCTCCGGGCCGAGGGCGTCGGCCAGGGCGCCCTCGACGTCGCGTACCGACAAGCCGCGCACGAACGAGGCGATGACCAGTGTCTCCAGCGCGTTGGTGCGGGTCACGCCGGTGCCGAACAGGCGGGAGGCGAACTTTTCGGTGGTGCCCCGCAACTTCGGGCGCGCGATGGTGACCAGCCCGGTGGTGGTCTTGATCGTGGTCGGGCAGTGCCCGTTGCGGTGACCGGGCCGTACGATCTGCCGGCCGTCGTCGGCGGCGGCGGCCCGTTGGTATCGGGCGCGGCCGAGGAAGGCGTCCACCTCGGCTTCGACGGCGGTCTGGATGATCAGGCGGGCACCGAGACGGGCGACGTCTTCGATGACCTCGACCAGGTCACGGCCCTCGGCGAACAGGGCGTCGATCTCGGCGCGGATGGCCTGAACGGGCGGTAGTGTGCGTGCCACGAGCGTAGGTCCTTGCGTTGTGCGAACTTTGGACGGTTCAGCACGGCAACCTACGCTCGTTCACTTTTACACCGCATCCCGGACGCGACCGTCCGTGACCTTATTCGTTCGGCTCGGCACGTCATCCGATCGGCCACGGAGCACGGGAAGCCCGACGAGTTCGATTCGATCGTGAGACGTCTGGTCAGAGACGACGTCCGGCGGAAGACGGGAGCATTGAGCCAGATCGAGGCCATCAGGAATGACACCGCGCTGCTTCACGTGCTCCACAGGGTCAAGGTCGGATATTACGCCGAGAAGGAGCTGTCCGACCTGCTCCATGACGTCCGGGCCACATCGCCGGAAGTGCACGGGAAACCCGGCGAGGAAGCCGACCTCCTGCGCCGCGAGTTGATCGCCTTCCTCTATCTGTCGATGACGTTGGAAGACGTGTTCAACGAACGCCTCGACGAGGACCGGGTGAGATCCGCCGCCGACGACTCACACGGGCAGTGCCTGTTCGACATACTGGTGTCCGCTCGCTCGGCCCTCGGCACGAACACGGAGCTGGCGTGGAGACTGACGAGCGAAGCGCGCTCGGCCTGGGGCCTGGACAGCTGGGACAACGAGGCCGAGTGGCACGGCCCCTTCGGAGTGCAGCCGTCTCCGACCCTCTGACCGCTCCGTCGGCGGCGCTTCGGCACGTCAGACCGTAGGCTTGGCTCCGTCGAGTGGACAGTGACGAGGAGAAGCTGGATGACAGCTCTGCCGGATGACAGTTGGCTTCTCAGCATTCGCCCTCAACCCGCCCGCGTCACGGCGGAGGAGTACGACGCGCTCCCCGAGGAGATCGCCAAGGCCATCGAGATCGTCGACGGCTACGTGGTCTACTGCGCGGCTCCCACACCTGATCACCAGACCGCCGGCAGGCGACTGGCGAACCTGCTGGAGCGACATGCCCGTGCCGCCATGAGCAAGGGGCATGAGTGCCTCACTGTCAACAACGACGTGGATCTGCGCCTGAGGGACGTGCCGTTGCTCAACCGCAGGCCCGATGTCGCGCTCTACCGGTGCCTCGACCGAGAGCGGGGCGAGCGTCTGCGCGCCGAGCACGCGCTGCTTGTCGTGGAGATCGTGTCTCCGGGATCGGAGACCCAGGACACGACGGACAAGCTCGGTGAGTATGCCAAGGCCGGCATCCCGCACTACTGGATCGTCCGTATCGACGGCACCGGCATATCGGCGATCGAACGCTATCGGCTGGACCGGGCGGCGATGCTCTACAAGCACATCGGCACCCTCATGAAGGACGAGCCTGGGGAGGCTCCCGTCGTGAGCAACCCGATCCCCATCACCCTCGACTGGGCCGAGCTTCAGTTCTGAACCCGTTCGGCGGCAGGCTCATATGGGGAGGGCGTCTCCGGGGAAGCCGTGGCAGGGGTGGACCTCGCAGCGCATCATTCCCGCTTGGACACAGGGGTCCCCGGCCATGATCTCCGCGGCTTCCCCGGCCGGCACGGTCATGATCGCGACGCCCGCCACCGTGTCGGAGGCGACCGGGCACAGGATCGCGATCACCCCCTCGGCGCGCAGCGACACCATGCGCCGCTGGTGTTCGAGTTCGATGGCGTCCGCGCCGTCCATGGTCCGTTCCGGCCCCCACTGGAGGAGTGCCAGGCTGTAGGGCTTCGCGGTCGCGGCCAGAGCCCGGATCTGTTCGTCGGTCACGGTCGTGCTCATGATGTCTCCCTACTTCTCGATGCGCTCGGCCAGCGAGACGATGATTCCTTCGGGCCCGCGGACGTAGGCCATCCGCCACACGCCTTCGTATTCGCCGACGCCTCCCACCAGGCCGTATCCCGCGGCGGCGGCGTGCTCGACCGCGGCGTGGAGGTCGTGCACCTCGAAGGCGACGTTGCGCAGGCCCAGCTCGTTGGCCGGCGCGGCGGGCGAACCCTGGAGGTGGTCCGGCCGTGTGAAGCTGGACAGCTCCAGCGTCGTGCCTCCGCCGGGGGCGCGCAGCATGACGATCTCGGTGCGGGCGCCGGTCATGCCGATCACCGTGTCGAGGAACTCGCCTTCGACGGCCACCTTCGGATCGGCCTCCAGGCCGAGGCCGACGAAGAACGCCGTCACGGCATCGAGGTCGGCGACGGTGATGCCGACGTGGTCGAAGCGCCTGACGAAGGTCATGGGATTCCCTTTCAGGATTTCTTGAAGAGACCCCAAAGGTAACACCTTAAGTTCCTTGAGGGAACCCCGGTTGATAGACTGCCGCCATGCAGCGAACGCAGTTCGGGGACATGGCGTGTTCCATCGCGCGCACCTTGGACGTGATCGGCGAACCCTGGTCACCACTGATCCTGCGCGACGTGTGGGCCGGGATACGCCGCTTCGACCACATCCAGGCGGACCTGGGAATCTCTCGCAAGGTGCTCACCGAGCGGCTCAACCACCTGGTCGAACAGGGCGTACTCGAACGGCAGCCCTACGACGCCCGCCCCCGCTACGAGTATCACCTCACCGCCAAGGGCGCCGAGCTCGTCGAGATGCTCATGGTGATGGCCCGGTGGGGTGACCGCTGGCTCGCCGGCGAGGCGGGGCCGCCCGTCCTCTACCGTCACCATGCCTGCGGGCAGATCGCCCACGTCGACCCCCGCTGCAGTCACTGCGGAGAGCCGATGCACGCCGGCGACGTCGACCTCCTCCCCGGCCCTGGTGCGGCCTGACGGCCGAAGGTCGCTTGGGTGGGGGACGGCGCCGCCTCAGTAGGGCTCGAAGGTCACCGCGCAGGGAACGCCGTTGAGCGTGAAGCCGCTGGGGTGTTCGTCGGCCCCGTAGGCGTTGAAACCGATATAGAAGCTCGTGCCGGGATCGATGCTCGGCTGCCAGCTCGAAGCGGCCTGAACGCTCGGTGGAGTCTGGGAGAAAGTCGCGTTCCACCCCTGAATGAGCGTCTGGCTTCCGGGGAAGACGAACTGCAGGATCCAGGGGCTGAACGCCCGGGTCCCGGTATTGGTGATCGTCACACTGGTCGTGAACCCGGTGATCCATCCAAGGCTGGCGTAGGTCACCGCACAGTCGTACCCGGCCGGCACGTCCGTGGGCGCCGCCTGGGCGGGCCCCGTCAACACCGTGGCCAGGAGAAGCCCGGCGATACCGATCCCCGACGAAGCCCGCAGAAAACGCATCGATCCCCCTCAGGGCGGTGTTCCGTGACAACCCATTTCGATGTGATCGTGAGCCGCTCGAAATGCGCTGTCAAACAATTCCCGGGGCATATTCGCAACACCTTGGCCCTGCCATACGTACGTTCGCCGCTTCGGCCGGCCGCGCTGAAAGTTTCACGGCCGGCCTCGTGACGAAGGACATTGCTCGACGTCGCTGATCACGCTTTTCACGCGCGCCGGAATAGTGATCTGGTGAGCGGTTCGATAACGCCCCGGAGTCGTTCCGACGATGTCGGTGAACGCCGTGATGAAGCCGCTGGGGTTGGCCCATCCGCAGGCGTACGCGATCCGGGTGACGTCGTGGCCGTCGGCGAGGAGCACGAGCGCGTGATGGACGCGTAGCTGCGTGCGCCACTCGTAGAAGGTCATGCCGAGTTCGTTGCGGAACAGCCGGCTGAGGGTGCGCGTGCTCGCTCCGATCGTCTTCCCGAGCCGGGCCAGCGAGGCGTTGTCCGCCGGATTGTCCCGCAGCATCCGGGCGATGGCCCGCAGCCGGTCGTCCCGCGGCTCCGGCAGGTGCAGTGGCTGTTCGGGCGCCTCGCGGAGTTCGTCGACCAGGACGCGTTGGAGGCGAAGGCGCGCGGAGCGGCTGTAGGCAGGCGCGGTGTCGCCGTAGTTGCGGGGGCCGGTCAGCGCGAGCAGGACCTCGCGGGCGAGGCCGGAGGCCAGGAACACGGCGGGACGCTCCGGGATGAGCCGGGCGAGGGACGGCGCGAGAAAGACGATCCGCATGTCGGTGTCGCCGTGGGCACGGTGGTAGTGCGTGAACCCGGCCGGGGTCCAGGCGACCCGGTCGGCGGGAACGATCGACGTGCCGCGCTCGGTGTGGACCGCCAGGACGCCGCTCGCCGCGTACACCAGGTGTCCGCGCGCGTGCGACCGCACTGCGCTCGCCTCACCGGACGGCCACAGGTGACGCCCACCGGACGGCCAGATATGCGAGGTCGCACCGGTGGTCCGGGGAGGTTGGCGGCGAACGGGCATCGGTTGGCAGCGTATCGGTGGTCGGCCATGCCGTGACCTCGTGACACTTCCTCAAGACGATGCGGCGCGCCTCGATGCCGCGAAGCGAGAGAAGGAGAGACACATGGCGACGTTCGTCCTCGTGCCCGGCGGCTGGCACGGCGCCTGGTCGTATGAGGCGGTGGTTCCGCTGCTGGAGCGCGCCGGTCATGCCGTGCATGCCCTGACCCTGACCGGTCTGCGGCCGGACGACGACGCCGCGACGGTCGCGACCGCCAACCTCGACACGCACGCCGGTGACGTGCTGCGGCTCCTCGACCGCGCCCACATCACCGGCGCGACGCTGGTCGGCCACAGCTATGGCGGGATGGTGATCGCCGCCGCCGCCGATCGCGCCGGCGGCCGGGTCTCACGGCTGGTGCATCTCGACGCCTACGTGCCGCGCGACGGCGAGTCGTGCTGGTCGTCGACGACCGAGCGCTACCGGGAGGCGTTCGCCGCCGGAGCCGCGAGCACGGGCTACGCCGTCCGGCCGCCGGACGGCGGCGATCCCCGCCGCCGTCCCCATCCCCTCGCGTCGTTCCTGCAGACGATCCGGCTCACGGGCGCGCTCGCCCGGGTGCCCCGCCGGGAGTTCGTCTACTGCTCGGGCTGGGAGGACCGGACGCCGTTCGCCGGACTCCGCACCCGGCTCGACGCCGATCCCGAGTGGCAGGTCCACGACCTCCCGACCGGTCACAACGCGATGCGCGAGGCTCCGGAGGCGGTCGCCGCGCTGCTGCTCGGCGAACGCACCGCGGACCCATCGCCCCGATAATCCCTGGTTGCGAGCGCGTCGCGCGCCTCCACGTGGGAGCACCCCGCACGGACAGGTTCGAGCATGGCCGCTTCCTCGATTTTGGAGACATCTGACCGCATTGCCCCGATCATTGGGCGATGCGACCGGATATCCGTGCGATCGTACGGCTCACCGTGATCGGTGCGTTGAGCGCCGCGGCGTTCGGATGCTCGGATGGCGGCTCGGATGCACGTGACTCCCCCGCCTCCACGCCGGGCACACCGGCGGCGGCCACCCGGCCCGGGGTGATCCCGTCTCTGTCCGGCGGAACCTGGACGGAGACCATAACGGCCGAATCCGGCGCGGTGATGGGGAGCGTCGCCGTGACCGGGCACGACGATGCCTGGGCCGTGGGCGACCCCGGCGAGAACGAGAGCGGCCCGGTTCTGCGCTGGGACGGCCGCACCTGGCGGTCCGTGGCACTGCCGCCGGGCCTGCGCTATCCCCGAGTGGTGTCGGGGACGTCCCCCGGCAACGTCTGGATCTTCGACGACGACGCGAACGCATGGCAGTGGGACGGCCGGCGGTGGTCGGCCCGGGGACGACCACCCTGGAAGCTCCCGGTCCTCCTGGAGGACGCCGTGGTCACCGGGCCCGGGGAGGTGTGGGTCGCCGGAGGTCAGGACGAGGACGTCGCCGGAGATCCGCGCCGGCGGCCACTGCTCGCCCGCTGGTCCCCTTCCGGCTGGTCCATCGTGTCGTCGCCGGGCACCCGTCGCTTCGGAGTCAGCGCCTCCGGGGGCCTGTGGGCCCTGACCGGTGACGGGGACACCGGGCCCGCCCTGGAGCGCTGGGATGGACGCCGCTGGACGGTCTTGTCCGCACCCGCGTGGCCGGCAGGCGCCAAGGTCGACCTCAGCGATCTGGCGGCGGTGTCGGACCGGGAGGTCTGGGTCGCGGGGTCGATCCTGCCGCCCGGCGGCAGCCAGGCCGCGCTGTTGATGCGCTGGGACGGCGACCGGTGGAACCCGGCCCCCGCCCTGCCGGCCGGCGCGATCGCGTTCACCGCCGTCGCATCCGACGGCCACGGCGGCGTATGGCTGGGCGCCTCCAACTACTCCTACGACAACCATCGCATTCTGCTGCACTTCGACGGCCGGTCCTGGACGTACGAGAAAGCCCCGCGGGTCCACAACGATCCGGTGGTGTTCGGCCTGGCCACGAGTCCCGGGCAGGACCAGGTGTTCGCGGTCGGCGGCAACCCCTCGTACGACGAGGACAGCCAGGCGTGGATCTGGACGAGATCCTGAATCGCGGGCACAAGGATGCGCTCGCGCCGCTCGTCACTTCGCCGACGCGAAGGTCACGGTGCAGGGGACGCCGTTCAGTGTGAAGCCGGAGGGGTGCTCGTCGGCCCCGTTGGCGTTGAAACCGAGCTCGTAGCTCGTGCCGGGATCGATACTCGCGCGCCAAACCGGATTGGTGACCTGGACGCTCGGCGGAGTCGTGGACCACGTCCCGCTCCAGCCGGCGGAGAGGATCTGGTCGCCGGGGAAGATGAACTGCAGGATCCAGGGGCTGAACGTCCGGGTGCCGGTGTTGGCGATGTTCAGGATCGCGTAGAAGCCGGTGGCCCATGCCACGGTGCTGTAGGTCACCGTGCAGGCGTAACCGGCCGGCACGTCCGCGCGGGCCGCCTGGGTGGGAGCCGTCACCAGCGCCGTCAAGAGAATCCCCGTGATACCGATCCGCGATGAAGCCCGTGAAAGACGCATGGATCCCCCTTCGGAGCGGCGTTCCTTGAAACCGATTTCACAGTGATCGTGAGCCGCCAGGCATGCGCTGTCAAACAATCTCCTGGGCATATTTCCCGGTTTCTCGGTAGCGCCGTACAATTCGAGCGATGGGAGCTGGGGATTTCACCGTCGGCCACGGGCCGGTTACTTCGCCGAGGCCCGATAAACGCACTGTCCGGCACCGCAAATAACGCTTTTCAGACGCGCCGGAATTTCGCCGGATGCTTTTGCCGTCCGTCCGTCCGTCCGCGCCGTCCGTCCGCGCCGGGCGTCCGCGCCGGGCGGCGGTGCGCCGGGCGCGGACGGACGGATCTCACCCTCGCCAGGTGATGAGCGCGTCGAGCGCCTCCACGTGGGAGCCGCGCACGAGCAGGGGGTTGATCTCCAGCGACTCCAGGTCGTCGCCGAGGCTCTCGGCGAGGGCGGCGACGCGGGCCACGACGTCGGCGACGGCGTCGAGGTCGGCGGGCTCGGCGCCACGGGCGCCCCGCAGCAGCGCGGCGCCGCGCAGCTCGCCGAGCGCATGCCGCACCTCGGCCGCGTCCACCGGCAGGACGCGCAGCGCCGTGTCACGCAGCGCCTCGACCCAGATCCCACCCAGGCCGACGGCCAGGGTGAGCCCCCACGCCGGGTCCCGTACGACGCCGACCAGCAGTTCCACGCCGCCGCCGCGCTGCGGCTGGACGAGCGCGCCCACCCGGCCTGCGCCGGGGACCGCCGAGGCCGCGGCCACGACCTCGCGGTAGGCCCGCTCGACGTCCCGCGCGCCGGACAGGCCCAGCCGGACACCGCCGATGTCGCTCTTGTGCCCCAGCCCTTCGGCGGCGGCCTTGAGGACGACCGGGTAGCCGAACCCGACCGCCGCCGCCACCGCCGACTCCTCGTCGTGCACCAGCTCGCCGGGCACGACCGGGATCCCGGCGGACGCCAGCAGGGCGGCGGCCCGGTGCTCGGCCCACACCCCTGTCCCGCGCTCGACCGCCGGGGCTTCTACTACCGCCCGCGCCGGGGCGGCGTCGCCGGCCGCCACGGCGGCGTGGTAGGCCCGACCCCACCGGACGGCCGCGCCGATGGCGTGCATGCCGTGCTCGATGCCGCCCGCGACGTACGGGAACCCGGCCTGCCGCTGGACGTCGCGGCCGAACTCGGTGACGTCGGTCAGCACGTTGCTCACGACGACGACCGGCATCGGCGCCTCGGCGATGCGCTTGGCGCTGGCCGAGTAGGTGGCGTACACGGGCGCGGCGTCGGGCGGCGCGACGCGCGGGAGATCCGACAGCAGCATGACCGCGTCCACGCCGGGATCGGCGGTGACGGCCTCCAGCGCGCGGCCGAGCAGTGTGCGGTCGATGAGCACGTAGCCGGTGACGTCGAGGGGGTTCTGCACGGTGCCGAAGACGGGCACGATCTCCCGCAGCCGGGCGACGGTCTCCGGGGCGAACGCCGGCAGCTCCAGCCCCTCGTCCTCGGCCCGGTCGGCGATGATCTCCGACGCGCCGCCCGAGGGCGTGACGACGCCGATGCGCGGGCCCGGCAGCGGGCCCACCTCGGCGAGCAGGCCGGCGGTGATGATGAGGTCCTCAAGCGACCGCACGCGCACCACCCCGAGCTGCCGGAACGCCGCGTCGATGACGTTGTCGTCGCCCACGAGCGCGCCGGTGTGGGCCTGGGCGGTACGGGAGGCGAGCCGGCTGCGGCCGATCTTCAGCGCGACGATCGGCTTGCCCGCGAGCAGCGCCCGGCGCGCCGCGCGGGAGAACGCCGCCGGGTCGCGGACCGATTCGAGGAACAGCGCGATGGCCTTGGTCGCCGGGTCGTCGACCAGATAGTCGATCACGTCGGTGACGGTGACGAGCGACTCGTTGCCCATCGAGGTGAGCAGGCTGATCCCGACGTTGCGGGCCTGGGCGAAGCCGAGCACCGAGCTGGCCAGCGCGCCACTCTGCAGCACCACCCCCACCGACCCGCGCAGCAGCGGCGACGGGATCGGCAGCCCGTACGGCGTGACGTCGGCGGCGGCGTTGATGAAGCCGTTGCCGTTGGGCCCGAGCACGGTGAGGTCGTTCTCCCGGGCGAAGTCGACGATCTCCGCCTCCAGGGCGGCGCCCTCCGGGCCGGTCTCGCCGAAGCCCGCCGTGAGGATCACGTAGTGGCGGATGCCGAGCTTGGCCCCCTCGCGCAGCACGGGCAGCACGGCCGTGGTCGGCACCATCACGTACGCGAGGTCGACCTGGCCTGGGATGCCGGACAGGCTGCGGTGGGCCTGCTCGCCGTGCACGACGCCGCCGCGCGGGTTGACCAGGTGGACGGGCCCGCGGAAGCCGTGCGTACGGAGGTTGGTCAGCGTGCTGATCGACCAGCCGGACTTGTCCGTCGCCCCGACCAGGGCGATCGACCGGGGGTTGAACAGCTCTCCTACCGGCATCCTCATTCCCCGATCGTGCCGAGGCGGGCGTGGCCCCTGAGCAGGTTGCGGGCGATCGTCCGGCGCTGGATCTCGTCGGTGCCCTCGAAGATCCGCAACAGGCGCAGCTCGCGATACCACCGCTCGATGGGCAGCTCCTTGGTGTAACCCATGCCCCCGTGGATCTGCAGCACGCGGTCGACGACCTGGTTGGCCATGACGGCGCCGTTGAGCTTGGCGATCGAGGAGGCGTGCCGGGCGTCCATGCCCTGCTGCACGCGCCAGGCGGCGTACAGCGTGAGCCACTTGGCCGCCTCGATCTCCACCTGCGAGTCGGCGATCATCCACTGGATCGCCTGGTATTCGGCGATCGGCTTGCCCATCGACACCCGGACCTTGGCGTAGTCGATCGCCATCTGGAGCATGCGCTCGGCCGAGCCGATCGCCCGTGCGGGGATCATGTAGCGGCCCTGGCCGATCCACTGCATCGCCAGCTCGAAGCCCCTGCCCAGCTCGCCGAGGATGTTCTCCTCCGGCACCCTGACGTCCTCGAACACCAGGGAGGCCGGGCCCCACTGCCCCATCGTCGGGATCGGCTCGGACTTCCAGCCCATGTCGCGGTCGGCCAGGAAGCAGGTGACGCCGCCGTTCGCGCCCTTGTCGGGGTCGGTCACCGCGAACACCATCACGAAATCGGCCTCGTTGCCGCCGGTGATGAAGGTCTTCTCGCCGTTGATGACCCAGTCGCCGCCGTCCTTGACGGCACGCGTACGGATGTTGCGGGCGTCCGAGCCCGCGCCCGGCTCGGTGATGGCGAAGCAGGAACGACGCTCGCCCTCGATGGTCGGGATGAGGTAGCGGCGCTTCTGCTCCTCGGTGCCGGCGTAGAGAATGTTGTCGGCCGACCCGCCGAAGCTGAACGGCACGAACGTGCGTCCCATCTCCATGGTGATGATCGCGGACATGACCGGGCCCAGGGCGGCTCCGCCGTACTCCTCGGGGGTGTTGATGCCCCAGAAGCCCATCCTCTTCGCCTTGAGCCGCAGGTCGCGCAGGACCGAGGGATCGAGCCCGGGGCCGCCGGCGCGCTCGTTGCGCAGCACCTCGGGTTCGAGCGGCATGATCTCCCGCTCCACGAACGTGCGGATGGTGTCACGGATCTGCAGTTCCTCTGGGCTCAGGGAGAAGTCCATCGACGCGACTCTTTTCTAGAATTGCTCTCTAGGAATCGGTTCCAGACTGGTTCTCCGC
Source organism: Microbispora sp. CL1-1 (assembly GCF_012034195.1). Classification (NCBI taxonomy): domain Bacteria; kingdom Bacillati; phylum Actinomycetota; class Actinomycetes; order Streptosporangiales; family Streptosporangiaceae; genus Microbispora; species Microbispora sp. CL1-1. The sequence continues at coordinate 130,788 of NZ_JAATEK010000014.1, read as the reverse complement.
CGGAGGGGTGTCAAGAGGTCTGGAATCAGTTTCTAGAATTAGACCGGTTACGATGTCCTCGTCCCTGGAAAACGCGCCGACCGTGGACACGCCGTCCCCGGAAACAAGGAGCCCCAGATGGCACGCAAGCCCGGCGGCAAGAGCGGCTCATGGGAGTGGAGTCGCACCGCCCAGACGCGAAAGAGCATGCTTCAGGCCGCCCGTGAGGTCTTCTCCGAGCACGGCTTCGCCGACGCCAACGTCGCGGACGTCGTCGCGCGCGCGGGCTCCAGCGTCGGCAGCCTCTATCACCACTTCGGGGGCAAGACCGAGCTGTTCCTCGCGCTGTACGAGGAGCACCAGGCCGCCCACGAGGAGGCCGCCGCCGCCAGCGTCGCCGCGGCCAAGCAGGCGGGCGTGAAGGACCCCGTCGAGCTGTTCATCGCCGGGGCCAGGGCGTTCCTCGAAGGGTCGTGGCAGCGGCGCGACCTGGCCCGGCTGTTCATGGACGGCGACGGCCCGCCGGGGTTCGAGCTGATGCGGCGCACCCGCGGCCGGGAGTGGGTCAGGCAGAACGCCGTCCTGCTCGGCGCGGCGAACACCCCGACCGACCGCCTCACGGTCTCGGTGCTCACCAGCGTGATCGGCGAGGCCGGCCGCGAGGTGGCCATGAGCGAGACCGAGGAGGAGGCCCAGGAGGTCGTCGAGGCGGCGATCGCGCTCATCCGCCGCTTCGGCGACCCCCTGGCCACCCACGACGCCGCCACCGACGCCGCCACCGACGCGGCCACCGGTGTCATGGTCGCGGCGGACGACGCCGAGGCCGCGCTGAGCTGACCCCTGCCGACCCAGCAGGCTTCGGCAGACCGCAGCGGCTGCCGCGGCGCGCTGACCTCAGCTGACCTTGGTGCACTAACCTCGGCGGGCTGACCCCGGCCGACTCGATGACGCCCTGACGCGCCGGCCCTCACCAACCTCGGCCGGCCCGTCCGCCACCCCGGCGGGCCTCTGCGGCGCCCGGCGCGTCAGCGCGTCAGGCGGGACGGAAGGCGGCCCTGCCATGGTCGATGACGACCGTGCCGTCCTCCTTCGCCGTACGGAACGACGCGGTCAGGCCGTCCACCCAGATCGACACGGTCAGCGTCTCGCCCGGGAAGACGGGCCTGCTGAACCGTCCCGACATGGCCGCGAAGCGCGCCGGGTCCGACCCCGCCACCGTGTGGAGCAGCGCCCGCCCGGTGATCCCGTACGTGCACAGCCCGTGCAGGATCGGCCGGGGGAAACCGGCGCGGGCGGCGAAGACGGGATCGGAGTGCAGCGGGTTGCGGTCTCCGGACAGGCGGTAGAGCAATGCCTGGTCCCGGCGGGTCTCGTAGGTCACGGTGTGGTCCGGCGGCCTGCCGGGCTCGGCCCACTCGTCGCGGGGCCCCCGGTCGCCGCCGAAACCGCCCTCGCCCCGGATGAACACCGAGCTGCGGCTCGTGATCAGCGCCTCGCCGCTCTCGGCGTCGGCCGCCCTGGATTCGATCACCACCAGCGCCCCCGAGCCCTTGTCGTAGATGCCGGTCACCGTCGAGGTGGTCCGTACGCGACCGGCGGGCGGCAGCTCGCGGTGCAGCTCGAACGCCTGCTCGGCGTGCACGAGCATGGCCGGGTCGAAGTCGCCGAGCCGCCGGCCCGTGGGGGCCTGGGCGGCCAGGACCGCGAACGTCGGCAAAACACGCTGCCGGATGCCCGCCGAGTTCTCCGTGGTGAAGGCGAGCTCGTCGGTGCCCGCCCCGACGCCCAGCGCGTACAGCAGGGTGTCGGCGGACGTCCACGACCGCTCGTGCGGCGCGCTCTCCACCCCGATCAGGCTGTGGTCGAGCGGCATGTCAGTCCTCCCCGTTGGGGATGCGGCCGCTGGTCAGGGCGTTCGGCGCGGCCTTCTCGACCAGGGCGGGGATCACCTCGCCCAGCTCGGCCGGATCCCAGCGGGCGTCCTTGTCGACCCCCGGCCCGGCGTGCCAGCCCTCGGCCACGCTGATGTGCCCGCCGCGCACGTTGAAGACCCGGCCCGTGATCCCCCGCGACTGCGCGCTCGCCAGCCACACCACCAGCGGCGCGATGTTGTCCGGGGCCGCCGGGTCGAATCCGCCCTCGGCGGGCCGCCTGCCGCCCGGGATGAGGTTCTCGGTCATCCGGGTGAGCGCGGCGGGCGCGACCGCGTTGACCGTCACGCCATAACGCGCCAGCTCCTTGGCCGCGATGATCGTCAGCGACGCGATGCCCGCCTTGGCCGCGCCGTAGTTGCCCTGGCCCGGGTTGCCGTAGATGCCGGACGACGAGGTGGTGTTGATCACCCGGGCGTCCACCCGCTCCCCTGCCTTGGCCCTGGACCGCCAGTAGGCGGCGGCGTGCCGCAGTGGGGCGAAGGTGCCGCGCAGGTGCACCCGGATGACCGCGTCCCACTCGTCGGCGGTCATGTTGACGAGCATCCGGTCGCGCAGGATGCCCGCGTTGTTGACCAGGACATGCAGGTCGCCGAAGGTCTCCACTGCCCTTCTGACCAGGCGCTGCGCGCCGTCGAAGTCGGAGACGTCCTCGCCGTCGACCACGGCCTCGCCGCCCATGGCCCTGATCTCCTCGACCACCTCGCCCGCGGCGCCGGTGGACGAGCCGGTGCCGTCGACCTCCGCGCCGAGGTCGTTGACGACGACCTTGGCGCCCTGGCGCGCGAACTCCAGCGCGTGTCCCCGCCCGATGCCCCGCGCGGCGCCGGTGACGATCACGACCCGGCCTTCCACGATTCCGCCCATGCGCAGCTCCCTTGACTCGACCTTGACCCGTCCCCGAATGAACGTGATTCTAGTAATGGAATCTAGAATTTGGTAGGGAGGAGCCGGTCATGATCCAGCTCGCCGTACGATGACGGCCGTGCCGCGGACCATCGCGGCGGACCCCGGCGAGCGGGAGCGGCTGCGCCGCGCCTGGCGGACGCTGTCGGTCGTGAGCATGGCCAGCGTCCTGACCGCGCTCGGCGGCAGCGCGCTCAACGTGGCGCTCCCCCAGGTCGTACGGCAGACGCACGCGAGTGCGGACGCCGCGAGCTGGATCCTGCTCGCCTTCCAGCTCACGACGACCGTGCTCATGGTCGTGTTCGGCCGGCTCGCCGACCTGTTCGGGCGGCGGGCGATGTATCTCGGCGGCCTGGCCACCTACACCGTCGCCAGCCTGCTGGCCGGGCTCGCGCCGAGCGCCTGGGTCATCGTCGGGCTGCGGGTGGCGCAGGCGGCGGGCGGGGCCATGCTGCTGACCAACAGCGCCGCCCTGGTGACCGACGCCTTCCCCAAGTCGCGGCTCGGCGAGGGGATGGGCGTCTACACCGCGTCGTTCTCCATCGCCCAGCTCGCGGGCCCGTCGCTCGGCGGCCTGTTCACCGAACATCTCGGCTGGCGCTGGGTGTTCTGGTACAACGTGCCCCTCGGCGTCGCGTGCCTGGTCTGGGGCGCGGTAGCGCTGCGTCCAGGACCGCCGCAGGGCCGCGACCGGGGGCTCGACCTGCCGGGCAACGCGCTCGTGCTCGCCTGTCTCGGCGGCCTGCTGCTCGCGCTGTCGGAGGTGACCCGGCTCGGCTGGGGACATCCGATGGTCGTGTCCGGGCTCGCCGTGTTCGCCGTGACGCTGCCGCTGTTCGTCGTTCGGGAGCTGCGGGCCCGGCATCCCGTGGTGGACATCCGGATGTTCCGCGACGTCACCTTCGCCCTCGGGACGCTGGCGTCGTTCCTCAACTCGGCCGCCCGGGTCGGGGTGGTGCTCCTGGTGTCGCTGTTCTACCAGGCCGTACGCGGGGAGGACCCGGTGCGCGCGGCGCTGAAGGTGCTGCCGCTCTCGATCGCGGCGATGGCGGCGTCGGTCGGGGCGGGCTTCGTGCTGCGCCGCCTCGGCCCGCGTACGGTGGCCGTCGCGGCGACCTCGCTGACGACGGCGGGCCTGGCCGTCCTGCTGTGCCTGATCTCCCCCGGCGTCTCGTCCGGGGCGCTCATGGCCGCGCTCGTGCTGATCGGCGCCGGCTCGGGCATGTTCCTGCCGTCCAACACCACCGCGATCCTCGACGGGGTGCCGTCACACCGGCTGGGGATCGTCAACGCCATGCGCCTGATGCTGCAGAACACCGGGGTGGTGGTCGGCACCGCGCTGGTCCTGTCGATCATCACGGTGCCGCTGCCGGCCGGGCTGCACGACGCCGTCTTCGCGGGAACGCTGTCCCACGTCTCGTCCACGGCGGTCGGGCAGCTCGTGACCGGCTATCGCTGGGCGCTGGCCTGCATGACCGCCGTCTCCGCGCTGGCCGTGCTGACCTGTTTCACCAGAAGGCGGGCGGGCTCGCCGGTCAGCTGAGGACGCGGCCGTGGCGGTCGCGGGCCTTCAGCCGCACGGTGGGCATCTCGGGGGCGGGCAGCGGCTCCTGCCCTCCCGGGACGACGCCGAAGCGGGCGCCCCGCATCCAGTCGTCGCGCGCCCGCGCGATCTCCTCGTGTGAACGGCCGACGAAGTTCCACCACATCACCAGCGGTTCCTCGAACGGCGTGCCGCCCAGCACGAACAGCCGGGCCGGACCGGCCGCCTCGATCGGGATCTCCGTACGGCCCTGGCCGAGATAGAGCAGCGAGCCGGGGCTGAGCGCGACCCCGGTCACGTCGGCCGTGCCCGACATGGCCAGCACCGCCGTCTCGAAGGCCGGGTCCACCGGCAGCCGGTGCTCTCCCGGCCCCGCGAACAGCACTTCGGCCCCGAGCAGCGGGGTGTGCACGAGGGCGGGCGAGCGCAGCGGCCCGGCCTCGCCCACCACGACGGTCACCGTGACGTCGCCGTCGCGCAGCACGGGCAGGGCGGCGTGGTGCTCGAACCGCGCCTCGCCGTGCCGGGCCTCCTCCGGCAGCGCGACCCACAGCTGCAGGCCGTGCATGCCCGGCGGGTGCTCCGGCGGCGACTGCTCCGAGTGGGCGATGCCGTGGGCGGCGGTCATCAGGTTGAGCTGACCGGGCACGATCGACTGGACGTTGCCGAGGCTGTCGCGGTGCAGGATCTCGCCCTCCGCGAGCCACGTGACCGTCTGCAGGCCGGTGTGCGGATGCGGCGGCACCTGCATGCCCGGCCGGCCGCTCACGTCGTCGGGCCCGAAGTGGTCGACGAAGCACCACGCGCCGACCATCCGGCGCGGGCGCTGCGGGAGCAGCCTGCGCACGGTCGTGTAGCGGCCGAGCGGCACGTCGTGGCCGGGCAGGAGCACGCTCTCGGCGTTCGCGGCGCCGTCGGCGACCGTGCAGCCGTACACCGCCGGCTCCGCCGGGCTCACTTCGATCCCTCCCCTCCGTCGAGGGAGAACCTGGCCCGCTGGTCGGCGGGCACCAGGTCGAGGTAGTCCGGGTGGCGCTCGATGTAGCGCTGCACGAACGGGCAGAACGGCAGGACCGACAGCCCGGCGTCCCTGGCGGCGTCGAGCGCCGCCTTGACCAGCGTCGAGCCGAGGCCCCGGCCCCCGAAGGCCGGGTCGATCTCGGTGTGGGTGAAGGAGATCCTCGGCCCGCTGAGCCGATACTCGGCGAAACCGGCGAGGGCGCCGTCCACGGTGATCTCGAAGCGGCTCGCCTCCGGGTTGTCGGCGACCTTCGGTTCTGACTGCTGCATCGGTTCTCCTTCTTCCGGGCGTCTGTTCCCGACTCGTCTGTTCCGAGATCGTCTTTCCGGGCTCGTCTGTTCCGGGCTCGTCTGTTCCGGGCTCGTGTGTTCCGGAATCGTCTTTCCGGGCTCGTCTGTTCCGGCTCGTCGTCAGGCGGCGATCGTCGCGTGCATCTCCCACACGAGGATCTCGGCGGGCTCCGTCGCGGTGACCTTCTGGCCGCCGGTGGCGGTGAACCGTACGGCGTCGCCGGTCTCCAGAGTGCCCGCACCCTCCAGGGTGACGGTCCCCCGGGGTACGAACAGGTGCAGGAACGGCGCCTCGGGCAGCTCCACGCTCTGGCCCGGCTGGAGACGGGCCGCGTACAGCGCGGCGTACCGGTTCTTGATCCGGATGGCCGCCTCACCTGCGTGCTTGTCCATGCCGCTCGCGACCGGCACCAGGCCGCCGGCCAGCAGCTCGTTCTCGATCTCCAGCTGCTCGTAGCCGGGCGTGATGCCGGGCTCGTCGGGGACCACCCACATCTGGACGAAGTGCACCGGCTTGTCGTGCGTGTCGCCGCCGGTCAGCCTCCAGGAGTCGTTCTTCTCCGAGTGGAGGATGCCGGTGCCGGCGCTCATGCGCTGGGCCAGGCCCGGGTAGATGACGCCGGAGTGGCCCTCGGAGTCCTGGTGGACCAGGGAGCCCTGGAGCACCCAGGTGACGATCTCCATGTCGCGGTGCGGGTGGGTCTCGAAGCCGGTGCCCGGGTGGACGACGTCGTCGTTGTTGACCAGCAGCAGCCCGTGGTGGGTGTTGTCGGGGTCGTAGTGGCCGCCGAACGAGAACGAGTGCTTGGAATCCAGCCAGGAGATGCGGGTCGCGAAACGCTCGGCCGCCCGGCGGACGTCCACACGAGGGGTCAGCCTGGTCGTGGTCATGGGGTGCCCTTTCCTCGTCGCCATGTAGATGATGTGTCATCTACTGGTGCCTGACAACATACATGACGTGTCATTGATTCCGGATAGCCTGGAGAGCATGAACAGCCCCCGGTGGCTCGACGCGGACGAGCAGCGCGCCTGGCGGGCGTACCTGCGCATGCAGGGCCGCCTGACCGCCCGGCTCAACCGGCAGCTGCAGGCCGACTCGGGCCTGTCCCTGGCGGACTACGACGTCCTCGTGCATCTCACCGACCACGAGGAGGGACGGCTGCGGCCGTACGAGCTGCAGCGCGACCTGCAATGGGAGCAGAGCCGGCTGTCGCACCAGCTCACCCGGATGCAGCGCCGCGGGCTCGTCCGGCGGGAGGAGTGCGCCGACGACGGCCGCGGCGCGTACGTCGTGATCACCGAGGAGGGCCGCCGGGCCATCACCGCCGCGGCCCCCGGGCACGTGGAGACCGTGCGCAGCGTGTTCTTCGACGGCCTCACCCGCGAGCAGGTCACCGCGCTCGAACGCCTCGCCACCGACGTGCTCGACCGGCTCGGCTGACGGACGATCTCCTCGGGGACGTCGCGATCGGGACATTCCAGCGGCCGTGCCGCCTGGTAGCGGTGGTCGCTCACCACATCGCCGTGATCAACGTGCTGGTCGGGGCGGGCCGCACGACGATGGCGAGCGATCAGGCGGCTGCGCCTCACCACGCCGGAGAGGACGCCGGACGTTGATCACAGTGCTGCTCGTGGATGACCAGGTGCTGGTCGGTCACCGCGCTCGCCGCCCCGTCGTGCTCAACGGCGTGACGCCTGACACCGGCACCGCATCCGGTCTAGCTGACGGTGCCTTCGGGGAAGACGACGTCGACCACTCCGGGGACGGTCCTGGCCACCAGCTCGGCGATGCGGGCCGACCGCTCGTCACCCGGGCCGTACAGCTCGACGACGCCGTCCCGTACGGCCGCGCCGAAGGACGCCGTCTCGGCGCAGTCGCGCAGCGCCGCGAGCACGTCCTCGCGGATCCGCTCGTCTCCGTGGGCCAGCAGGCCCATCAGGTCGCGGCGGCTGACGATCCCCACGAGCTCGCCGTCGTGCACGACGGGGACGCTCTTCACCCCTGTCGTGATCATCAGTTCGACCACCTCCATGGTGTCGGCGTCCTCCGCCACGGTGCGGACGTGCGGCGTCATGACCTCCTCGACGAGCGCGGGCGGCCTGCTGGTGGGCGGCGCCTCGGGACGCAGGAAGGCCCGCGGGTTGGCCCCGTACTCGCCGCGCAGCAGGTCCATCTCGCTGACGATCCCGACCATCCGCCCGTTCTCGTCCACGACCGGCGCGGCCGTGATGTCCTTCTCGTACAGCAGGCGGACGGCCTGCTTGATCGTCCACGTGCGCGGGACCGTCACCACCGGCGTCGTCATGATCTCGTGGACCAGCATCGTGACCCCCTCCTACCCGGGCGGCGCGAGGGCGAGCGTGCCGCCGGGCGCCGGGACGACCCGGGTGCCGAAATCCCGGCAGGCGTGGTCGAGTGTCGCCCGCAGCCACTCGCGGTCGTCGCCGCGCGCGTGCCGCAGCCGCAGCCGCACGGCCCGCATCGGCGCCATCCGCAGCTCCAGCAGCCGCCCCGAGGCCGCTTCGGCCGTCGCGAAGTACATCAGCCGCAGGTCGTCGCGGTATGCTTCATATCCGGAGATGCCCTCGTAGTCGTTGATGAAGTCCCCGCAGCCGTAGATGATCAGCCGGTCCCGATACACCTCGATCGGGCGGGGATGGTGCGAGGAGTGGCCGTGGACGAGATCGACGCCGCCGTCGACCAGCGCGTGCGCGAACTCGACCTGGTCGTCCTCGACCTCGTAGCCCCAGTTGGAACCCCAATGGATGGAGACGACCGCGATGTCCCCCGGCCGCTTGACCTCCCGGACCCGAGCGACCATATCCGCCGCGGCTTCGCGGGTCGCCCCGGGCAGGAAGGCCACCCCGGGCCGGCCGGGGGCGGCCGCCCATCCGGCGGGGACGCCGCTGGACGGCATCGCGACCGCGAACACCAGGACCCGCCCGCCGCCCGGGAGCGGCACGATCGCGGGCCGCCGGGCCTCGTCCTCGTCCCGTCCCGCGCCCGCCTGGTCGAGCCCCGCCTCCTCCAGCACGTCCAGCGTCTCGACGAGCCCGCGTACGCCGAAGTCGAGCACGTGGTTGTTGGCCAGCACGCACACGTCGGGCCGGGCCACGGCCAGGGCGGGGATGTTGGCCGGGTTCATCCGATAGTGGATCTGCTTGCCCGGGGCGAAGTCGCCGCTGCGGGTGATGCTCGTCTCCAGGTTGAGCACGCGTACGTCGGGGGCGACCTCGTCGAGCACCTCCAGGGCGTCGCCCCAGGGCCAGGAGTAGCCGCCCTCCCGCGGGACCGGGCCGTTGACCGCCTCCGCCAGCCCGACGTACACCCGGGCGTCCCGGACGTACGGCTCTTGGAGCACGGGATCGCCGGGGTGCGGAAGGATCTGGTCGATGCCGCGGCCCAGCATGACGTCACCGCACAGGAACAGCGTCACCGGGTCCCCCGCCGCCGACCGCATGGCACCCCTCCTCCGGCACGGGCTCAACGGGGCGGAGCAGCCCAGTGGCCGTGCGCGTCGATGGACGTCGCACTTCCATCCTTCCCCCTGACCGCCAGGAGGCACCGGGCGACACCGGGAGGCACCGGGCGGCACCGGGCGGCATGGCCGCGAGCGGGGCGCTCAGGTCACGCGGCAGAGGATCTCGCCGTGCAGGACGCTGAACCAGGCGTCCTCGCTCGCGGCCCACTCCCGCCAGCCGTCGGCGATCCGCCGCAGATCGTCCCGCGTCGCGTGGCCGCTCTCGACCGCACGGTCGGCGTACGACGACTGGACCGTGCGCTCGGCCCACAGCCCGCCCCACCACTCCCGTTCCTGCGGGGTGGCGTAGCACCAGGTGGACGACGACGAGGTGATGTCGGTGAATCCGGCCTCCCTGGCCCAGACGTGCAGGCGGCGGCCGGCGTCGGGCTCGCCGCCGTTGGCGCGGGCCACCCGGCGGTAGAGGTCCAGCCAGTCGTCCATGGCCGGGATCTGCGGATACCAGACGAAGCCGGCGAAGTCGGAGTCGCGCACCGCGACGATCCCGCCCGGCTTGGTCACCCGCCGCATCTCGCGCAGCGCGCCCACCGGGTCGCCGACATGCTGGAGCACCTGGTGGGCGTGCACCACGCAGAAGGAGGCGTCGGGGTAGTCGAGCGCGTGCACGTCGCCGGTCGTGAAGCTCACGTTGCCCAGCCCGCGGCCCTCCGCCTCGCGGCGGGCCTGCTCCAGGATCTCGGGCCCGGTGTCGAGGCCGATCACCTCGCCCTCCGGCACCAGCCCGGCCAGGTCCGCGGTGATCGTGCCCGGGCCGCAGCCGACGTCCAGGATCCGCATGTGGGGCTTCAGCACGCCCAGCAGGTACGCCGCCGAGTTGGCGGCCGTACGCCAGCGGTGGGAGCGCAGGACGGACTCGTGAAAGCCGTGGGTGTAAACGGCCGTTTCGTGTGCCATGTGGACACCCTTCCATATGTCTCGCTATTTGAGCAATTACATCTCATATTCAGAGACAGACAGCCGCCTGCGCAGGCGGCGCAATGGCGCCGAGGACGTCGGCACCCGATCGGCGGGCAGGCCGAAGCGGACACCGCGGAAGGCCGAGGCGCGCGAGCCGAAGAAGGTGCTGCGCGGCTATCCGGCCCCGCTCGACGGTTGATTCCCCGGCCCGAGCGCGGGCATGGTGATCGGATGACCAGCGATGAGGTGCGCGACGGAGTCACGCTGACCAACCTCGACCAGCCGCTCTTCGACGACGCGGGCGCGACCAAACGCGACCTTGTCGACTACCTGGACGCCGTCCGCGACCGCATCATCCCGGTGCTGCGCGACCGGCCGCTGTCGGTGGTGCGGGTGCGGCAGGGCCAGGCGCCGTTCATGCAGAAGAACGTGCCCTCCTACGCCCCGGACTTCGTGCGTACGGTCACCGTCTGGGCCGAGTCGTCGCAGCGGCGGGTGTCGTACGCGCTGTGCGACGACCGGCGCACCCTGCTGTGGCTCGCCAACCAGAGAGCGGTGGAGTATCACCCGGCCCTCGTCCGGGCCGGCGAGTGGGACCGTCCCACCCATCTCGTGCTCGACATCGACCCGCCGTCGGCCGAGGCGTTCCCGCAGGCCGTCGCCGCCGCCCGCCTGGTCGGCCGGGCGCTGGCCGACGCCGGCCTGTCGGGCGCGGTCAAGACCAGCGGCGCCAAGGGCCTGCACGTGTTCGTGCCGCTGGAGGCGCACGCGACCGTGGACGTCGCCGCGGCCACCCGCGCGCTCGGCGTACGCGCCGAGCGTCTCGATCCGGCCCTCGCCACGACGGCGTTCATCCGCGAGGACCGTGGAGACAAGGTGTTCATCGACTCGACCCGATCCGGCGGGGCGACCGTGGTGGCGGCCTACAGCCCGCGCGTACGGCCCGGCGTCCCCGTGTCGTTCCCGGTGGCATGGGACGACCTGGACCGGATCGCCCCCGGCGACTTCACCGTCCACACGGCGGCCGGGCTGCTGCGGGACGACGACCCCTGGGCCGCGCTCATGCCGGAGCCCCAGCGGCTGCCCCGCGATCTGATCGAGGAGGGCCACACGATCCCGGTCGCCCGCGTGCAGGCCATGCACGAGGGCAAGCGCCGCGCCCGCGCCCGGCGCTCGTGAGCGAGTTGGCGACAGCGTGTTGCTATAGTTCGCGACATGTCGTCGCAAACATCGCGCCAGAGCTGGATACCCCTCATCGTGCTCGCCACGGGCGTGTCGATGGTCGTCATCGACGCCACGATCGTGAACGTCGCGGTGCCCGCGATCATCTCCGACCTGGGCCTCGGCGCCACCGACGTGGAGTGGGTCAACTCGATCTACTCGCTGATGTTCGCGGCGCTGCTCATCCCCTTCGGCCGGGCGGGCGACCGCTATGGCAGGCGCCGCCTGTTCGCCCTGGGGGTCGCGGTCTTCCTGCTGGCGAGCGTGCTGGCGGCGATGTCGGTGAACGGGCCCATGCTCATCGGCGTACGGGCCGTGCAGGGCGTGGGGGCGGCGATGGCCGTGCCGATGACCCTCGCGATCATCAACCGCGTCTACGTCGGCCGTCAGCGGGTGATCGCCTTCGCGGTCTGGGGCTCCATCATCGGCGGCATGGCCGCCGTCGGCCCGCTGGCGGGAGGCTGGCTCGTCACCGAATACGGCTGGCGGGCCGCGTTCTGGATCAACCTGCCCATCGCCGCGCTGCTCCTGCTCGGCTCGCTGCGGGTGCCCGAGTCGCGGGACGGCCACGCGACGGGCGGTGACCTGCTCGGGCTCGTCCTCGCCGTGCTCGGCACGACCGGCGTCGTCTTCGCCCTGATCGAGGGCCAGAAGTACGGCTGGTGGGAGCCGCGCCGGATCGCGGACGTGTTCGGCCTGCGGTTCGAGAGCGTCTCCCCCGTGCCGTTCGCCTTCGGCGTCGGCATCGTCGCGCTGGTCGCTCTGGTGGTGCGCGAACGGCGGCGCGGGCGCGCCGGCCTGGCGGTGCTCGTCGACCTGACCCTGTTCGAGCTGCCGAGTTTCCGCTACGGCGCGATGGCGGCGGTGATCGTGGCGCTCGGCGAGTTCGGCATGATCCTCGTGCTGCCGCTCTTCCTGCAGTCCGCGCTCGGCTACACCGCCTTCCGGGCAGGCCTCGTCATCGCCGCGCTGGCCCTCGGCACCTTCCTGGCGGGCGGGATGGTCCCCCCGCTGTCGAAGAGGTGGTCGCCGCGGACCATCGTGCGGATCGGCCTCGCCCTGGAGGCCGTCGGCGCGGCCGGGATCGGCCTGTCCCTCTCGGCGGACATGGGCGCCTGGCGGCCCGTGCCGTGGCTGCTCGTCTACGGCGCGGGCATCGGCTTCGCGACCGCGCAGCTCACCGGCGTCCTCATGGCCGACGTGCCCGCGCGGCTGTCCGGCGGCGCGTCCGCGCTGCAGAGCACGGTCCGCCAGCTCGGCGCGGCGCTGGGCGTCGCGATCCTCGGCGGGGTGCTGGTGTCCGGGCTCGGCTCGGCCGTCGAACGCGGGCTCGCCGACCGGCCCGAACAGGTGCGCACGAGCGCGGCGCGCGCGGTCGAGGAAAGCGCCGGCGCCGCCATTCCCGCGCTCCGCGACCCGGTGATCCACGCGGTGGCGGTCGACGCCGCCGCCGAGTCGACCCGCAGGGTCACGTTCATCACGGCGCTGGCGCTGCTCGCCGGGGTCGGCGTCACCCTCCTGCTCCCCCGCACGCCGGTCGCGAAGGACGAGTCGCCGGAGCCGGTCGCCGCGGGCGGGCCGGATACTGGAGGTCGCGACCTGGACATGTAGCGACCCTGGAGGGGGTAATGCCGAGGATCAGCGCGGCGACCGTCGCGGATCACCGGGCCAACCAGCACGCCGCCCTGCTGGAGGCGGCGCGGGAGATCCTGGTCTCCGAGGGCGTGCACGCGCTCACCCCGGCGGCCGTCGGCGCCCGCATCGGCCTCGCCCGCTCCAGCGTCTACCGCTACTTCTCCTCCACCGCCGACATCCTGGCCCAGCTCGTGGAGGACGCCTTTCCCCGCTGGTCGGCCCGCCTGCGCGCCGCCATCGCCCCCACCGGTCCGGACGCCTCCCTGCCCGCCAGGATCCGCGCGTACGGCAGGGCCGCGCTCGACTTCGTCGGCAGCCCCGACTACGCGCTGATCCCCGCGTTGCAGGCGATCGGGCTGCCGGGCGAGTGCCGGGTGCGGGTGGACGAGCTGCACGGCGAGCTGATCGCACCCCTCGCCGACGCGCTGCGCGAGGCCGGGACCGACCACCCGGCGCTGCGGGCCGAGCTGGCGTGGGGCGTGCTGCGGGCGGGCGCCCGCCGCCTCATGCCCGACGCGGCACACCACCGGGAGCCGGCGGCCCACGACCCGCAGCTCGCTGCGGCGCACGACCCGGATCCGGCGGCTCACAGCCTGGAGTCCGCGGCTCACGAGCAGGAGCCCACGGCGGCGGACGCGGGCCCGGACGACATCATCGAGATCACCCTCGACGTGCTCACCCGCGCCCTGCGCTGACCCCCGCCGACCGGCGGACGCGACACCGGCCGGCTCACGAGCCGGCCGGAGCGCGGGCCGGTTGACCCACGAGATGGTCGATGCGCGCGGGCGGCGTCTAATCGAGCAGTGCGTGAGCCGGCCGACGCGCGAAGGCGGCGTCAGGCCGCTCGTGGCGTCAACCTGCACCGTTTCCCTGCTGCCGCACCCACCCGCCGTTCCCCGCCGCCGTGTGGCGCATTCATGACATCACCTAGCATCCGCTCTGTACTGCCGTTTTCTGGACGGCCGTCCTCATATGACATCACTATGATGCCGCGTGACGTCATTAACGATTGACGTGACGTCATAATGGCGTCATAGTTGGGTCATGGATCTGATGCCGTACGTCGAGAACCTCCGCCGTCAGCTCACCGTGGCCGCCGAGGCGGGCGGTCCCGATGCTCGCGAGCTCGCCGAACGCCTCACGAGCGCTCTCGAATCCGCGACCAGGCTCACCCTGCTGGAGGCGTTGTCGGCGGCGGCGGACGAGATCACCCGAGATCTCGCCCAGGGTTCGGTCGACGTGCGGCTCCGCGGTGGCGACCCGGCGTTCGTGGTGACGCCACCGCACTCGGAACCGTCGCCGGAGGACGCTGACGCCGTGACGGAGACCGCGCCGCCGACGGCGGCAGAGGCCACCCCGCCCGCCGCGCAGCCGTACGGCGAGGAGGGCGGCACCGCGCGGGTGACCCTGCGCCTGCCCGAGCACCTCAAGGTGCGGGTCGAAGAGGCGGCCGCCCGGCAGGGCGTCTCGGTCAACGCCTGGCTGGTTCGCGCCGTCTCCGCCGCGTTCGAGCCGGGCGCCGGGAGTGCTCCCGCCGGCCGCCCGCAGCAGCCCCGGAGCGGGCGCAGCTACACCGGCTGGGTGCGCTAGCGGCGCCCCCGGTCTCGTCACCCCGCCACCACTCTTCGCCCGGCCCCGAGGCCGGGATGTTCCACCGGACCCATGAGGAGGGCTCCGCCATGCCCGCTTTCGACACCCCCGAGCCGATCACCGCCGACATCCAGATCTACCTCGGCCAGGTCCGCGTCCACGCGAGCGACCGCGCCGACACCGTGGTGGAGGTGCGCCCCAGCGACCCCTCCAGCGAGGCGAGCGTGCAGGTCGCCGAGCGGATCATCGTCGAGTTCTCCGGCGGACGGCTGCTGGTCAAGGACCCCAAGCCGAAGGCCCTGCGATATCTGCTGCCGTGGCGCGGCTCCATCGATGTGACCATCGAGCTGCCGGCCGGCTCCCGCGTCGAGACCCAGGGCGCCATGGGGCTCGTCGCCACCGGCCCGCTCGGCCAGGCCGTCCTGCACAGCTCGTACGGCGACCTGCGCCTGGACGAGACCGGCCCGCTGGAGATCAGGGCGTCGTACGGCGACGTCTCGGTCGACCGGGTGATCGGCCCCGCCGAGGTGACCACGTCCACCGGGGCGATCCGGATCGAGACCATCGACGGCCCCGGCACGCTGCGAACCTCCACCGGCGGCATCGCCATCGGCGAGGCGACCGGTGCGCTGCAGCTGAAGACCGCCCACGGCGACATCGCCGTCGACCGCGCGGTGGCCGACCTCACCGCCAAGACCGCACACGGCGGCATCCGGGTGCACGCGGTGGCGAGCGGCACCATCCACCTGGAGACCGGCTACGGCAAGATCGGCGTCGGCATCGCCGAGGGCACGTCCGCGTGGCTCGACGTGCACTCCAAGAACGGCGTGGTGCGCAACACCCTCGACCCCGCCGAAGGCCCCGGGACCACCGACAGGGTCGCCGAGGTGCACGCGAACACCAACTGGGGCGACATCGACATCCACCGGTCCTGACCTCCGCACACCCAGCAAGGAGACCCCCTATGAGCGACGCGATCACGGCCGAAGGACTGGTCAAGAGATACGGCGAGGTGACCGCTCTCGACGGGCTGAGCTTCGCCGTCCCGCAGGGGACGGTCCTCGCCCTGCTCGGCCCGAACGGCGCCGGCAAGACCACGACGGTGCGGGTCCTGACCACGCTGCTGCGGCCCGACGGCGGCCGCGCCACCGTCGCCGGATGCGATGTCGTCGGCGACGCCCGGCGGCTGCGCTCGTCCATCGGGCTGTCCGGCCAGTACGCCGCCGTCGACGAACACCTCACCGGCGCCGAGAACCTGGAGATGATCGGACGGCTCTACCACCTGGGCGCACGGCACAGCAAGGCCCGCGCCCGTGAGCTGCTCGAACGCTTCGACCTCACCGAGGCGGCGGACCGTCCGGTGAAGGGCTACTCGGGCGGCATGCGCCGCCGCATCGACCTCGCGGGCGCCCTGGTCGCCGACCCGCCGGTGCTGTTCCTCGACGAGCCCACCACGGGCCTGGACCCCCGCGCCCGGGCCGCGCTGTGGGACACCATCTCCGAACTCGTCGCGGGCGGCAGCACGCTGCTGCTCACCACGCAGTACATGGAGGAGGCCGACCGCCTGGCCGACCAGATCATGGTGGTCGACCACGGCCGCGCCATCGCCCGCGGCACCGCCGACGAGCTCAAGGACAAGGTCGGCGGCAGCCGCATCGAGCTGACCGTGACCGACGCCGCCGAGCTGGAGACCGCCCGGCAGACCCTCGCCCGGTTCGCCGCGGGCGACGTGCGGACCGTGCCGGAATCGCTCCAGGTCACCGTATCGGTCACCGACGGAGTCGAGTCGCTGCGCCGGGTCCTCGACCTGCTCGCCGACGCCGGGGTCCGGGTGCGCGACGCCGGACTGCGGCGGCCCACCCTCGACGACGTCTACCTCACGCTGACCGGGCACCAGGCGTCCGGCACCGACTCCGAGGCCCGGGAGGCCGCTCGATGAACGCGCTCACCATGCCCATCGCCGACGGCTGGACCATCGCCAGGCGCAACACCCTCAAGATCAGGCGATCGCCCGACCTGCTCGGCTCCGCGATCATGTTCCCGATCGTGTTCGTGCTGATGTTCGCCTACGTCTTCGGCAGCGTCATCCACGTCCCGGGGATGTCCTATCGAGAGTTCCTGATCCCCGGCATCTTCGTCCAGGCCGTGCTCGTGAGCGCGCAGGTCACGGGCTACACGCTGACCCTGGACCTGCAGAAGGGGATCTTCGACCGGTTCCGCTCGCTGCCCATGGCCCCGTCCGGGGTGCTGATCGGCCAGACCGTCAGCGACCTGCTGATGAACCTCGCCAGCCTGGTCGTCATGGCGGTGATGGGACTGATCGTCGGCTGGCGGGTGCACTCCTCGCCGCACGAGGTCGTTCTCGGCTTCGGGCTGCTGCTGCTGTTCGCCTACGCGTTCTCCTGGTTCACCGCGACCGTCGCGCTGGCCCTGCGCACCCCGGAGAGCTTCAACAACGTCGCCACCACGCTCTCCTTTCCGCTGATGTTCATCTCCAACGCCTTCCTCGACAGCTCCGCGCTGCCCACTCCGCTCCGCGTCGTCGCCGAGTGGAACCCTGTCTCGACCATCACGCAGGGCGCGCGCGAGCTCTTCGGCAACACCAGCGCCGCGATGAAGACCGCGGACGCCTGGCCCCTGCAGCACGCCGTCCCGGCGTCGCTGCTGTGGATCGCCGTCATGCTGGTCGTGTTCGTCCCGCTGGCGACCCGGCTCTACAAGAAGGCGGTCAGCGCCTGACCACGCACGCCGCCGCGACAGCCCGCCACCGGAACCAGTGGCGGGCTTCCGCGAGCCGCCCCGTCGTACGGCCCGCTCGTCCGGCCGCCCCCGCAGCGCGATGCGGGATGCCCGCTGCCGGCTATGCGACGCGCGGTGCGTGGGTGCCCGGCGCAGGATGCGGGGCGCAGGATGCGGTGCGCGCGGTGCGCGATGCTGGTGCGGGATGCCCGCTGCGCGGCGCGCGGTGCCCAGAACCGGGCACCGGGTCAGAGCACAGGGCGCCGGGGCAGGACACAGGGCGCCGGGGCAGAGCACAAGGCGCCGGGGCAGAGCACAAGGCGCCGGGGCAGGACACAGGGCGCCGGGGCAGAGCACAAGGCGCCGGGGCAGGACACAGGGCGCCGGGGTCAGGGCTTGCGGCCGACGGCTCCGAGAATGCCGGAGTTGCCCGGGTCCGTCGGCACCTCCCAGGGGACGTCGGGACGCCACGCCTGCACGGGGACCACGCCGGGCTCCAGGATCTTGAGCCCGTCGAAGAACGACGTGATCTGCCCGAGCGACCGGCCCGCCAGCCCGCCGGAGGACGTGGCCGAGTAGACCTGCTTGCTCGCCTCCACGACCTCCTCCTCGATGTCGCCCTTGTAGATGTGCGACAGCACGAGGTGGCCGCCCGGGATCAGCCGTTCGCGCACCTCCGCCACGATGCGGGCGGCGGTCTCGTCCTCGGTCACGAAGTGCAACACCGAGACCAGGAGGACGGCGAACGGGCGGGTGAAGTCGATGTGGGCCCGCACCGCCGGGTCGTCGAAGATGGCGCCGGGATCATGCAGGTCGCCGTTCATGACCATCGTGTCCGGGTTGTCGGCCAGCAGCGCCCGCGCGTGGACGAGGACGACGGGGTCGTTGTCCACGTAGACGACGCGCGATCCCGGGGCGTGCCGCTGCGCGACCTGGTGGACGTTCTCCTGCGTGGGCAGCCCGGCGCCGATGTCGATGAACTGGGTGATCCCCGACTCGGCCAGGTGCCGTACGGCACGGCCGAGGAAGCCGCGGTTCTCCCGGGCGATCTCCCGCCCGTCGTTGCCCATCTGGCGGCCGATGGCGAGCATCTTCTCGGCGGCCTCCCGGTCGGCCGGGAAGTTGTCCTTTCCGCCCAGGTAGTAGTCGTACATCCGGGCGACGCTGGGCACGTTGGGATCGATGCCCGCGAGCGCCTGTCCGAAGTCGTCCATACGTCGCTCCTCGCTGGTGGGACCGCTCCCACGGATTCCGTACGATGATGATCATCTCCCGAGATTGGCTCACGGGCAACGGGGGCGGTGGTCAGAACGAGGCTGACCGGCGCCCTGATGATCTGGCGGCGAGAACGACGGGCGTGTGAAAACGGATTAATGCGGGCGACATTCCACGGACGGTGACCATGTAACAACGCCCGGTCAGACTTCGGAGTATGAGCGAACCGAGAAATGCCGCCGACGGGGGCGGTCACGCGTCTCCCGGCCCGCATCACCAGCACCCGCAGCACCGGCGGTCCTGGCGGCGGGAGATCGCGGAACTGGCCGCGCTCTTCCTCGCCGTCGGCCTCGCCCACGTGCTGACCACCCTGCTCGGCCACCGCGACCCCGGCCCGGTGATCCTCGTCGGCCTCGGCCTGGCGCTGATCCTCGGCTCGGCCGTGCACCGGCGGCTGTCGGCCCCGGGAGGCGTACGGCTACGCGCACGGGCCGGAGCGGAGCAGTCCACGAGCCTGTGGCGGGTGCGCGCCAGGGTCGCCGAACGGCCCGGCCGCCTCGCCGCGCTCGCCGGGGCGTTCGCCCGGCTGCACTGCAACATCCTCGCCCTGCAGATCGCGCCCGCCGGAAGCGCGTCGATGCTGCCGGGAGGCTGCGACGCCCTGGACGAGTTCATCGTCGAGGCCCCCGCCTCGCTGACGCCCCACGACTTGTGGCAGGCGGTCGACCGGGCCGGCGGGGCGGACGCCGTGATCGTCCCCGCCCAGGTCAGGGACCTCATCGACCCCGGCATCCAGGCGCTGCTGCTGGGCCGCCGCGTACGCGACGACCCGGGCGAGCTGGTCGCGGCCATGACCGAACTGCTGCGGACGGCCGACATCGGCATGCACGGCCCCGGCGAGCCGGTCCCCGCGGAGGAACCGACCGTGATGACCATTCCCGTGCCCACCGGGGGCGTATTGGTGGCGCGGCGGCCGGACCTGCCGTTCACACCGACCGAGGCGGCGCGGGCCGCCGCGCTGGCCGCGGCCGCCCGGCACCGTCAGTGGGCGGACGAGTGAGCCGTCCCCGTACGAGTCGGCTCGCACGGAGTCGGCCCGGCCCCGGAGTCGCCCCGGCCCCGGAGTCGCCCCTGGACGGGTCGGCTCCCCCGGAGAAGTGAGCTCGGCCCGGACGACTCGGTCCGGCCCTGGACGAGACGACTCCGGAGAAGTGAGCCCGGCCCGGACACGTCCGCTCGGTCCGGACGGGTGTGCCGGTCCTCAGCCCGCCACGTCGAGGCGGCTGAGCTCCTCCGACGACAGCTCCAGGTCCACGGCCTTGACCGAGTCGAGGATCGTCTCCGGCCGCGAGGAGCCGGGGATCGGGATGACCACCGGCGCCTTGGCCAGCATCCAGGCCAGGCACACCTGGTAGGGGCTCACGTTGCGTTCCCGCGCCACCTCCGCGAACGGCGCGAAGCGCGAGCCCAGCTCGCCCGCCTTGGTGATGCCGCCGAACGGGCTCCACGGCAGGAACGCGATGTCGAGCTCCGCGCACAGCTCCAGCTCCGGCTCGCTGGAGCGGAAGGCCGGGGAGAACTGGTTCTGCACGCTGACCAGACGGCCACCGAGGATGTCGTTGGCCTGGCGGATCTGGTCGGGGTCGGCGTTCGAGATGCCGGCGTAGCGGATCTTGCCCGCGTCCAGCAGGTCGCGGATCGCCCCGACCGAGTCCTCGTACGGCACCTGCGGGTCGGGCCGGTGGAACTGGTAGAGGCCGATCGCGTCGACGCCCAGCCGCTTGAGCGAGGCGTCGCACGCCTGCTTGAGGTAGTCGGGCGAGCCGTTCTGCGTCCAGGTGCCGTCGCCGGGGCGCAGATGCCCGCCCTTGGTGGCGACCAGCACGTCCGAGGTGTCGCCGCCGTAGCTCGCCAGAGCCTTGGCGATCAACGTCTCGTTGTGGCCCACCTCGTTCGCGTGCAGGTGATAGGCGTCGGCCGTGTCGATGAGCGTCACCCCGGCGTCCAGTGCCGCGTGGATGGTCGCGATGGAGCGCTGCTCGTCGGGCCGCCCCTCGATGGACATCGGCATGCCCCCGAGACCGATCGCGCCGACCTGCACGTCGCCGATGCGGCGAGTCCGCATAAGAAGATCCCCCTTCGAATGGCACAGATCAGAGTTCTGTGTCCTATCCTGCGGATTCGGCATTAAGCCGTCCAACAGAAGATTCCGATCGCATTGAGCAGCGTGGGTGATAAGCGGTGGAGTTACGGCAGCTCAGATACTTCGTGGCGGTCGCCGAGGAGAGCCACTTCACACGGGCGGCCGATCGTCTGCGCATCGCGCAGTCCGGTCTGTCGGCCTCCATCCGCGCGCTCGAACGGGAGCTGGGCGCCGACCTGTTCCGCCGCAGCACCCGGCAGGTGCGGCTCACGCCCGAGGGCAGGGCGCTGCTGGTGGAGGCCAGGCGGGCGCTCGCCGCGAGCGACGCGGCACGTGAGGCCGTCGCCGCCGTCCAGGGGCTGCTGCGCGGATCGCTGTCCATCGGCTCGCTGCAGTGCCTGCACGCGGTGGACCTGCCGGCCGTGCTCGCCGGGTTCGTGCAGTCGCATCCCGGTCTCGACATCCGGCTGCGCCACGGCGGCTCGGGCGAGCTGGTCGAGCAGGTGCGCGAGGGCCGCCTCGACCTCGCCCTGGTGTCCCGCCCGGCGCACGAGCCCGACGACCTTGTGGTGGCCCCTCTCTCGTCCGAGCCGCTCGTGCTGGCCTGCGCGCCGGGGCACCCGCTGGCCGCGTCCGGGAAGGTGCGGCTGGAGGCGCTGCGGGGCGAGCGGTTCGTGGACTTCCCGCCCGACTGGGGCACCCGTACGCGGGCCGACGAGGCGCTCGCCTCCGCCGGCGTCGAGCGCCACGTGGCCCTGGAGGTCACCGACGTCCACTCCCTGCTGGATCTCGTGGGCAACGGCCTCGGCGTCGCCCTGGTCCCCCGGTCGTTCTCCCTCAAGACCACCCGCGTGCGCTTCCTGGAACTCGCCGATCCCGTTCCGATGTGGGAGACCGTGGCGGTGAGCGGAGCGCCCGGCGGCGCCGCGGGGGCGGCATTGCTCGAGGAGATCTACCACGCCTCACGTTGACTTTTGCGTCAAAAATCACCCAAATTGGTATATAACACCTCTTAAGCCTTCGGGGTTCGGCCCCAAGGCTCCTCCCGAACGGCCGACGACCACGAAGGCGACTCCCATGAGCGTGCACGTCCACGTCCGCCTCAACGACGGTTACGCAGTCACCGAGGACGGTCAGCTACTGGAGCGGACAAGCTGCCACTGCGGCGCCTCCTGGGAGACCTTCTTCCAGGTCGACGAGGGCGAGCCCGAGAACATCTGACCCCCTGACCATGCTCACCGCCCGGCGCGGGCGATGATCTCCAGCAACGCGCGGTGCGTCTCCCGGTCGGCCGCCACGACGAGCCCGCCCGCACCGGTGTGCAGCGGCTCGCCGTGGATGCCGGTCACCACGCAACCGGCGGCCTGGCACAGCGCGATCCCGCCCGCGAAGTGCACGCTGTCGCGCAGGTGGCCGTCGGTGACGTACGCGGCGCGCCGGCCGGCGGCGACCCACGCCACCGCCAGAGTGGTGGAGACGACCCGCGGGCGGAAGCGCTCGGCGAACCCCGGGTCGGCGAGGAGCGCGGCGGCCCGGAAGGCCGGCGCGTTCGGGAACGGCGGGTCGAGGTTGACGTCCACCAGCCGCGACTCGGCCGACGGCACGAGCCGCTCATCCCCGGTGCCCTGAGCCTCCCTGACCTCCCCAGCGCCTTCGGCATCCGCGCCGTCGCCACCGTCCCGGGCGCCCCTCGCGACCTCGCCATCTCCGCCATCCCAAGCGCCGTCGGCGTCCTTGACGCCCCGGGCGCCCCTCGGGTCCTGGCCGTCCTGGGCGTCGCGGGTGTCTCCGGCGTCGCGGCGGACGTACGCGTGCGCGCCGTCCGTCCAGAACACCTCGCCGGCGAAGGGGTCGGCGCAGGCCGCCGCCGTGACGGCGGAGCCCGTCCGCAGGGCGACGTTCACCGCGACGAGCATGGTGCGCGCGGCGTAGTTCAACGTGCCGCACAGGGGATCGACCAGCCACTCGCGCTCCGCGCCGTCCCGCCCGGTGCGGCCGCTCTCCTCGCCCGTCACGGCGTCGTCCGGGCGAGCCTCGCGGATGACGCCGAGGATGGCCTTCTCCGCTTCGATGTCGGCGACCGTGGCGAAGTCGTCCGCCGATTTCGCGAAGCGCGTCAGCGACGTCCCCCACATGGCGCGCACGACGGCGGCTCCGGCTCGCGCCGCCGCCAGGGCCAGCTCCTCGTCTGTGATCGGCACGAGGACAGGACTACCACTCCCGGCACCGGCCTGCGGCACGGGCGGCGTCTCACCGACCACGCCTCTGGGACTCGGCGCCGCCGACCAGCGCCGTCACACGGCAGGGCCGCCTCTCACCAGTCACGACCGTAGGCTGGGCGTCATCGTCCATGGCTCCGCCTATGGGCTCCTTCTCGGCCTTGGGACGCGTCTACCCGAATCTCGGCTCGCGACGGGCGGCATTCGTCAGACGCGCCCTCACTGGGCGGGGATCTCCCCAAGGCGAATGGTTCTCACTAGGCTGATCCAGAAGTTTCCTCTGTTCTGGTGCTGGAGCCGCTCATGTCCCCCGCCTCGCCGGATGTCGCCCTCGCCCGCCGTCAGTCGCTCGCGGACCTGCTCCGGCGCTCCGCCCGGCGGCATCCCGCCCGGCTGGCCGTGGCGGACGCCGCCCAGGCGCGCACGTACGCGGAGCTCGACGAGGACGTGACGCGGGTGGCGGGCGCGTTGACCGCCCGGGGCGTACGTCCCGGGGACCGCGTGGCGGTGCTGTCGCGCAACAGCGTGGACTACGTGCGGACCATCTTCGGCGTGGCCCGCGCCGGGGCCGTTCTCGTGCCGGTCAACTTCATGCTGGGAGCCGACGAGATCGCCTACGTCCTGTCCCACTCCGGCGCGGTCGCGCTGATCGCGCAGGACGCGCTGCTGCCGGTGGCGCGAGACGCGGCCAAGCAGGCCGACGGGCTGCGCCTGCGCATGGTCTACGGCACGCCGGACGAGGGCTGGGAGCCGTTCGACGCGCTGCTCGCCGAAGACGTGGCCGAGCCGGTCGTGCCGATCGGGCCCGACGACCCCGCGCAGATCCTCTACACCTCGGGCACGGAGTCGCGCCCGAAGGGCGCCGTGCTGTCCCACGCCGCGCTGATCGCCCAGTATGCGAGCTGCGTCATCGACGGCGGCATGACCCGCGACGACGTCGAACTGCACGCGATGCCGCTGTTCCACTGCGCCCAGCAGCACTGCTTCCTGGTGCCGGACATCCAGCTCGGCGCGTCCAGCCACATCCTTCCCGGGGCCGATCCGGCCGCCGTGCTGGAGGCGATCGAGCGCCACGGCGTGACCAAGTTCTTCGCGCCGCCCACGGTGTGGATCTCGCTGCTGCGCCACCCGGACTTCGACCGGCGCGACCTGTCCTCCCTGCGCAAGGGCTACTACGGCGCGGCGATCATGCCGGTCGAGGTGCTGCGGGAGATCGGCGAGCGGCTGCCGGACGTGCGCCTGTGGAACTTCTACGGCCAGACCGAGATGGCGCCGGTCGCGGTGATGCTCCAGCCGGAGGACCAGATCCGCAAGGCGGGCTCGGCCGGCCAGGCCGCGCTGAACGTCGAGACGCGGGTCGTGGACGCCGACGGCAACGACGTCCCTCCCGGGGAGATCGGGGAGATCGTGCACCGCAGCCCGCACGCGATCCTCGGCTACCTGGACGACCCCGAGAAGACCGCCGAGGCGTTCCGCGGCGGCTGGTTCCACTCGGGCGACCTCGGGGTGATGGACGAGGAGGGCTACCTCACGGTCGTCGACCGGATCAAGGACATGATCAAGACCGGCGGGGAGAACGTCGCCAGCCGCGAGGTCGAGGAGGTCGTCTACGAGCACCCGGCGGTCGCCGAGGTGGCCGTAGTCGGGGTCCGCCACCCGAGCTGGATCGAGGCGGTCGTCGCGATCGTGGTGACCAAGCCGGGCGTGACCGTCACCGAGGAGGAGCTGCGGGCCCACGTCCGGGCGCGGCTGGCCGCGTTCAAGGTGCCCAAGGCCGTCGCGTTCGTGGACGCGCTGCCGAAGAACCCGAGCGGCAAGATCCTCAAGCGTGAGCTCAGGGAGCGCCACGCCGCCCTCGCCGACCGCATCCCCGGCCTGCGGCTTCCGGGCGGTCAGGAAGGGTAGCCGTGACGGCCGTGGAGGCGGACGAAGCGGGCCAGCGTGAGCACCCGCAGCGGTTCGAGGCCGATGACCGTGCGCTCGAACAGCACGACCTCCTCCCGGCCGCCCGAACCGATGGGCTGCACCAGGCGTCCGCCGAGCCGCAACTGCTCCACCAGCGGCGTGGGGACCGTGGGAAAGGCGGCCGAGACGATGACGGTGTCGTACGGGGCGTGCTCGGGCACCCCCCTGCTGCCGTCGCCGACGAGCACCTGCGCGTTGCGTATGCCCTGCCGGGCGAGGTTTCGGCGCGCCGCGCGCACGAGGTCGGGCCACAACTCGACGCTGACCACGTCGGCGGCCATGCGGGCCAGCAGCGCGGTCTGGTAGCCGAGACCGGTGCCGACCTCCAGCACGTGCTCCCGGCCGGTGAGCGCGAGCCCCTCGATCATCGTGGCCGACAGCGATGGCTGGGTGGTCACCTGCCCGTGCGCGATGGGGATCGGCACGTCCTCGTACGCGTGGGCGGCGTATGCCGGGGGGACGAAACCGGCTCTCGGGGTCGAGCGCACGGCCTGGAGCAGGCGCTCGTCGCGCACGCCCACCGCCCGGACGGCCCGGACGAGGTCTTCGGGACAGGCGGTTGCGGTCACGTCCACCACGCTCACGTTCGGCGATGAGCCGCACCCTCCTCCGCGGCCCGCTCATCCCCGGTGATGCCCCCTCAGCCGCGCCGGAATCCGAGGGCACCAAGCACGCCCGGACGCCGACGACCGCGAACCGGACACGACCGGCAACGCCATGCCCTCCCGGGCCGCGTCAGGCCGGCACGGCCCGCGCCTCGACGGCATCGGGGCCGTGTGCGGCCGATCCGGTCTCCCGGGCTCAGCCGGCGGTGAAGGTCACCTCCGCCGTGGGGACCGTCCCGGCGCGGCGGCCGGGGGCGCTCTGCCACTGCCAGTAGAGGTTCGTGTGCGCGATCACCTGCTCGGTGGACGGCGCGCCGTAGGCGGTGAGGTCCTCGGTGGTGTGCGCGTCGCCGACCAGCGTCACGTCGTATCCCCGGACGAACGCCCCGTGGAGGGTCGAGCGGATGCACGCGTCGGTCTGGGCGCCCGTGACGACGACACGGCCCACCCCGTGCTCGGCGAGCAGCGCCTCAAGGCCGGTGTCCTCGAACGAGTCGCCGTACCTCTTGTGGACGAGCGGCTCCTCGTCGCGGCGGACCAGCTCGGGCACATACTGCCAGTTGTCGCTGCCCTGCTGGAGATCGTGGTCGTTGGAGTGCTGCACCCAGATCACCGGCACGTCCTCGGCGCGTGCCTTGCCCACGAGGGTGTCGATGTTGGCGATCACCGTGTCGCGGTTGGGGGCGCCCGCCACCACGCCGTTCTGCACGTCGATGACCAGCAGCGCGGTGTTCGGGCGATCGGCAAGAGTCGTCATGGGGGTTCCCGTCTCGTCTCGGACCTCGTGCCTCCCACCCTAGAACCGGCCACCGACATTCCGCCCGCGTACAAAGCACCCCAAATTGGAGTGCTACATACCGATTTGCTAGCGTCGAAGGCGTGAGGTTGACGAAGTTCACGGACCTGGCCCTGCGCGTGACCATGCGCCTGGCCGTCCTGGAACCGGGGGCATCGCTCACCACCCGCCAGGTGGCAGACGCGATGCGCATCCCCTACAACCACACCGCCAAGGCCATCGCCCGCCTGCAGCACCTCGGCGTCGTGGAGGCCCGCCGGGGACGCGGGGGCGGCCTGGAGCTGACCGAGTTCGGCCACACGGCCTCGATCGGCTGGCTGGTCCGCGAACTGGAGGGAGAGGAGGAGGTCGTCACCTGCGAGGGGGAGACCCCCTGTCCGCTGCGGGCCGCCTGTAGCCTGCGCGGGGCGCTGCGTGCGGCGCAGCAGGCCTTCTACGCCTCCCTCGATCCCATCACGGTGGATCAGCTGGCCTCCTCCACGTCGAGGCCGGTGCTGCTCAGTCTCTCCTGACCTGCGTCAACGCAAAGAGCGTGCAGATTCATGGCGTTAAATTTGCATCTCTCATACCAATTTGGAGGATGTCATGCTCTCCCCGGAGTCGGCCGCGACCGTCCGCGCCACCCTGCCCGTGATCGCGGGCGCGATCCAGGACATCACCGCCCGTTTCTACGACACGATGTTCGCCGACAACCCCGAGCTGCTGCGCGACCTGTTCAACCGCGGCAACCAGGCCAACGGCGAGCAGCGCGTCGCGCTGGCGGGCTCGATCGCCGCGTTCGCGTCCGCGCTGGTGGAGCATCCCGGAGAGCCGCCCCGCACGATGCTGTCGAGGATCGCCAACAAGCACGCCTCCCTCGGCGTCACCGAGGAGCAGTACGCCGTGGTGCACAAGTACCTGTTCGGCGCGATCGTCGAGGTGCTGGGCGACACCGTGACGCCCGAGGTCGCGCAGGCCTGGGACGAGGTCTACTGGCTCATGGCCGAGACGCTGATCGGTCTGGAGCGCGGTCTCTACCGCGAGGCGGGCCGGGGCTGGACCCGCGCCACGGTGGTCGAGCGGCGCGACGAGACGGCCGACGCGGCCTCCTTCGTCCTGCGCCCCGACCTGCCCATGTCCTTCCGGCCGGGCCAGTACGTCAGCGTCCGGGTGACGCTGCCCGACGGCGCGCGGCAGATCCGGCAGTACAGCCTGTCGAGCGCCCCGGAGCGCGGCGACTGGCGGATCACGGTCAAGCGGGTGCGCGGCGAGGGCACGCCCGAGGGCGAGGTCTCCTCCTGGCTGCACGAACACATCCGGGCCGGTGACGTGCTCTCGGTCTCCGCGCCCTTCGGCGACCTGACCCTGCCCGAGGGCGACGGCCCGCTGCTGCTCGCCTCGGCCGGGATCGGGGTCACGCCCATCCTGGCGATGCTCGACCACCTGGCCGCCACCGGGTCGGAGCGGCGGGTGCTGGTCGTGCACGCCGACCGCTCGCCGGACGCGCACGTCCACCGCGAGGAGCTCGCGGAGCTGGTCGCGGCCCTGCCCGGCGCCACCCTCCACCGGTGGTACGAGGAGCTGCCGGACGGCCACGTGGGCGACCCGGCGGTCGCGGCGGGACTGGCCGACCTTTCGGCGGTCGAGCTGCCCGGCGACGTCGTCGCCTGCCTGTGCGGGCCGCTGCCGTTCATGCGGGCCGTACGCGCGCAGCTGGTCGAGCGGGGCGTGCCCGCCTCCCGCATCCACTACGAGGTGTTCGGCCCCGACCTGTGGATCGCGGCCGCGTGACCCCGGCGGCCCGCCGCCCGGCCGCGGCGGGCCCTCTCACCGGCCCTCGCACCGGGCCCTATCGGGAGCGCAGCAGGCCGACGCCGGCGTAGCCGTCCACGCCCGGGATCCTCGGCAGCTTCGGCTCGTCGGGCTCGGGCCGCCACTCCTCGGTCAGGACCAGGCCCGGCTCCGCCAGGTCGAACCCGTCGAAGAACCGCAGCAGTTCGGCGTGGGTGCGCGGGGTGACCGCACCGGCGGAGGTGTTCTTGTACAGCTCGCGTCCCTCGCGGATCTTCTCCTCGTCGAGGTCCCCGTACGACAGGTGGCTGATGGCCATCGCACTGCCGGGGGCGAGCCGGTCGCGGAGCGTGGCGACGATGCGCTCGGCGTCGTCGTTGTCCGGGACGAAGTGCAGCACGGCCACCATGAGCAGGCCCACCGGCCGGCCGAAGTCGATGTGCTCGTTGATCCGGGGGTCGCCGAGGATGGCCTCGGGCTCGCGCAGGTCGCCGTCCACGACGATCGTCTGGTCGTTGTCGGCCAGCAGGGCCCGGCCGTGGGCGAGCACGATCGGGTCGTTGTCGACGTAGACCACCCGCGCGTCGGGGGCCTCGCGGAGCGCGACCTGGTGGACGTTCTCCTGCGTCGGCAGCCCGGCGCCGATGTCGAGGAACTGGCGGATGCCCTCCCGCGCCATGAGGGTCACGGCCCGGCGGATGAAGCGCCTGTTGGTCCGCACGCCTTCGCGCGCGTTCGGGGTCAGCTCGATGAGCTTCTCGGCCGCCGCCCGGTCGACGGCGAAGTTGTCCTTGCCGCCGAGGAGGTAGTCGTAGATCCGGGCGACACTGGGGACGGTCACGTCGATGCCCGGCGGGCCCTGCTCCATGTTCATCCCTGCCCCTGATGCGCGCGTACGTTGATCAAAGATATCCGATACGTCGGAATTAGGCGCGCCAAAAGGGGAGTTGACCGGCACGCCCGGACGCGGCCGGTCAACCCCCACAGCACGGCGGGCCCCCTCAGTCCCCCGCCGGGCGCTCACCCCCAGGGGTTCCGGCGACCAGGATGTCGACCGGACTCGTCATGACGGGACCGGTGACGACCGGGTCGGCGATGAAGTCGCGCATCCAGTGGAAGCTGGCCTTGGGCGTGCGCACCTGAGTGTCGTAGTCCACGTGCACCAGGCCGAACCTGGCGGAGTAGCCCCGGGCCCACTCGAAGTTGTCCATCAGCGACCAGCAGAAGTAGCCCCGCACGTCGGCGCCGGCCTCCATCGCGTCGCGGGTCGCGGTCAGGTGGTCGCGCAGGTAGTCGATGCGCCCGCTGTCGTCGATCACGCCGTCGTCGCCGTACCCGTTCTCGGTGATGTAGACGGGCGGCAGGTCCGGATAACGGGAGGTCAGCCCCACGAGGGTCTCGTACAGCCCCTCGGGCTCGACCACCCAGCCGAGCCCGCTGGTGCGCGCGTCCTCCGGCGTGACGGTGCGCACGCCCAGGTCGAACGCCGAGCGCTTGGCGGGGTCGGCCTCCGCGTACGGCGCGGCCTCCACGTGCAGCCGGTAGTAGTAGTTCACGCCGAGGAAGTCCACCGGCGTGCCGATGACGTCCAGGTCGCCGTCCCGGCGGAAGGAGAAGTCGGTGATCCGGCCGAACGTCTCCGCCATGTCGGCGGCGTAGGCCCCGCCGAACAGCGGCTCGGTGAACTGCCGGTTGACCAGCAGGTCCATCCGCCGCGCGGCCTGCACGTCCTGCGGCGAGGAGGTCGCCGGGACGGTCGGCGACATGTTGAGCGTCACCCCGATCTGCTGACCGGGCCTGGCCATCTCCCGCAGGCGCGCGACCGCCAGGCCGTGGCCGAGCAGCAGGTGGTGGGCCGCGGCCAGCGCGCCGTGCCCCTCCTTGGCGCCCGGCGCGTGCCGGCCCTCGCCGTAGCCGACGATGGACGAGCAGTAGGGCTCGTTGAGCGTGATCCAGTTCGAGACCGAGTCGCCGAGCGCGTCGTACATCACCTCGGCGTAGTCGGCGAAGCGTTCGGCGGTGTCGCGGACCCGCCAGCCCCCGCGGTCTTCCAGCGCCTGCGGCAGGTCCCAGTGGTAGAGGGTCACATACGGCTCGATCTCGCCCTCGCGAAGGGCGTCGACGAGCCGCCGGTAGAAGTCGAGCCCTCGCCGGTTCACCGGTCCCCGGCCGTCGGGCAGGACGCGCGGCCAGGCGACGGAGAATCGGTAGGCCCCCGCCCCCAGATCTTTCATGAGATCGACATCCTCTTGCCAGCGGTGATAGTGGTCGCAGGCGAACTCACCCGACTCGCCCCGTGCCACCGCGCCGGGCACCCGGCAGAAGGTGTCCCAGATCGAAGGCCCCCGGCCGTCGGTGTCGACGGCCCCCTCTATCTGGTACGCCGCGGTGGCCGTGCCCCACACGAAGCCGGCGGGAAAGGTCCGCGGCATGGCGAGGCGTGCGTCGGTCGCCGTCATTCCCTGTTCGCTCCAGGTTCCGTGCCCGCTTCGGTGAACAGCCCGGGCACGGCGGTCTGCCGTGCGGGCGAATGGACCGTTCCCCCGAAGGCCGCGGGACCCGCCAAGCCGTACGGCGGGCACATACGCGGGCAGACGGAGTTCCGCAGCGGACACCTGAACTCCCTCACAGGAGATAGGGAAGCGGCTGCGAGACGCGAAAGCGGCCGGACCCGTGGCAACGAAAAAGCCGGCCGATGTCCGCCATCAGAACATAAGAAGGCGGGAGGTTGTCAAGTCACGAAATCGTGACGAGCGGAAATTCCGCTTACTGGTTGACGCGCTCACCTCGGTTGCCTATTTTTGGGGAAACCGGTTGCATGAAACCGGTTACAGCGAGATGCGATAGCGTTTGGTCCGTGGCAACGATCAGAGAGCTTGCGCGCCTGTGCGGCGTGTCTCCCGCGACCGTCTCCCGCGTGTTCAACAACCCCGAGGTGGTGAACGCGAAGACCAGGGAGCAGGTGCTGCGGACGGCCCGCCAAATCGGCTATCTACCCAACGAGTCCGCCCGCACCCTGGCCACCAAGAAATCCTTCATGGTGGGCCTGGTGTGGGACACCGACCACCGCCGGCCCGGCTGGCGGCATCCGTTCTTCCAGGAAATCCTCATCGGCCTGAAGACGGCGCTCAGCGGGCGCGGATATCACCTTCTCATGCTCGCCACCAGCGGCGACATGGGCGGGGAGCGGACGGAGGACGCCTACGTGCGCGCCGTGCGCAGGCACAACCTCGACGGCGTCGTGATGATCGACAGCGGCACCTGGGATCCCTCCCTGCGGCGGCTGTCCGAATCGGGCGTCCCCTGCGTCAGCCTCGACCGTCCCGTCGAGGGGTCCCGCGCCACCTATGTGACCTCGGACAACGCGGGCGGCGCCCGCCTGGCCGTACGGCACCTGCACGAGCAGGGACGGCGGGCCATCGCCACGATCACCGGCCCGGCGCACACGCGGCCGGGCGCCGAGCGGCTGCGGGGCTACCAGGAGGAGCTGTCCCGGCTGGGGTTGCCGCAGCGGCCCGATTTCGTCGTGGAGGGTGACTTCTACCTGTCGGGCGGCCACGTCGCGATGCGCCGCCTGCTTGAGGCGGACGAGCGGCCCGACGCCGTGTTCGTCGCGGGCGACGAGATGGCCGTCGGCGCGCTGCGCGCGATCGGCGAGGCCGGTCTGAAGGTGCCCGAGGACATCGCCCTGGTCGGGTTCGACGATATCGAGGTGGCCGCGCTCGTGCCGCCGGGCCTGACGACGATCGCCCAGGACAAGGCCGGGTTCGGCACGGCCGCCGCGGAGGCGGTGGTCTCCATGATCAACGGCGCGGAGACCCCGCCGCCCCGGATCCTGCCGACGACGCTCGTCGTCCGCGGCTCCAGCACGCCCCCGCTCTGACGGAGGCCCAAGAGCTCACCGGCGGCGAAGCCGGGCGTCCTGCAGCGCGGGCGGCGTGGCGGCGTAGTTGTCCTCGGGATTGAGGTCCACTCCCGGCGGCACGATGGCGTCGATGCGGTCGAGGATGTCGTCGGTCAGGTCCACGTCGGCGCCGGGCAGGAGCCCGTCGAGCTGGTCGGCGGTGCGCGGCCCGATCAGCACGGACGTGACGGCCGGGTGCGAGCGGGCGAAGGCGATCGCGAGCTGCGGCAGCGTCAGCCCGGCCTCGTCGGCCAGAGCGGCGAGCTCGGCGAGCGCGGCGGTCTTGAGCTTGCCGGTCGGCGTCGTCGGGTCGTAGTGCGAGGGCCGCGACGAGGCCCGGTGGCCGGTCGTGAGGTCGGCCCGGCCGGAGAGCCAGCCGCCGTTGAGAGGGCTGAAGGCGAGGACGCCGAGCCCGTGGCGCTGGGCGGTCGGGAACACCGCGCCCTCCGGCCTGCGGGTGAACACCGAATACATGGACTGCTCGGTCAGGAACCGGTGGCTCCCCGTGCGCTGCGCCGCCCACTGCGCCTCCACGACCAGCTCCGCCGGGAACATGGAGGAGCCGAACGCCCGGATCTTCCCGGCGCGGACGAGGTCGGTCAGGGCCGACAGCGTCTCGGCGACGTCCGTCTCGTGGTCGGGGCGGTGCATCTGGTAGAGGTCGATGTGATCGACGTCCAGGCGGCGCAGGCTGTCCTCGACCGCACGGAAGATCCACCGCCGGGAACCGCCCCGCCGGTTGGGGTCCTCCCCCATCGGCAGCCCGAACTTCGTGGCGATGACGAGGTCGTCGCGGCGGCCCTTGATCGCCTTGGCGACGATCTCCTCGCACTCGCCCTGGGAGTAGACGTCGGCGGTGTCGATGACGTTGACGCCGGCGTCGAGCGCGCGGTGGATGACGCGGACCGCGTCGTCGTGGTCGCGGTTGCCCATGGCCCCGAACATCATCGCGCCGAGGGAGAGGTCGCTGACGGACATCCCGGTGGCGCCGAGAGTTCTGCGCTTCATGTCGTGTGTGCCTTCCGGATTCGCAGGGCTGCTGACCTGCTCATCCCACCAAGCCGGCCCGCCGTGGCGTGAGCCCGATCCTGGCGCCGCCTTGCACGATCCTGTCAATCTCGCGGCTCGGCCCGGGTGGTTGACTGGCGCGCATGGACCTCCTTGACGAGATGCGCCGGCTGATCACGCGCCTCACCCCCGGTGGCCTGCAGCGGGGGATCGCGGACGGCGTGACCATCGCGTCCCTCGACCGGCCCACGTCGCCGATCGCCACGTTCTCCTCGCCGTCCCTCGCGATCGTCGCGCAGGGCGTCAAACGCACGGTGCTCAACGGGGTCCCGTACGACTATCGCGCCGGGCAGTACCTCGTCGTGTCGGTGGACCTCCCGGTTATCGGCCAGGCCCTGGAGGCCGCCCCGGACAGGCCGTTCGTCGTCTTCAGCATGTCCTTGCGCCCCTCGGACATCGCGCCGCTCCTGCTGGAGACGGGCGCGGCCGGCAGGCCCCCGGCGTTCACCGGCATGGCGGTGAGCGAGGCCACTCCGGAGCTGCTGGACCCTGTCGTACGTCTGCTGCGCATCACGGACCGGCCCGGCGACCTGCGCGTGCTCGCGCCCGGATATCGCCGCGAGATCCTCTGGTGGCTGATCAACGGCGACCAGGGCGCGCTCGTGCGGCAGATCGGCCTCGTCGACGGCAATCTCGCGCACATCTCCCGGGGAATCCGCTGGATCCGCGAGCACTACCGGGAGCAGTTCTCCGTCACGGACCTGGCGGCGCTGTGCGGCATGAGCCCGTCGTCCTTTCACCGGCACTTCCGCGCGGCGACGTCGATGACACCGGTCCAGTTCCAGAAGCAGATCCGTCTCCAGGCGGCCCGCACCCTGCTCATGACCCGCTCGGGAAACGTGGCGGAGATCGGCTATTTCGTCGGTTACGAGAGCGCGTCGCAGTTCAGCAGGGACTATCGCAAGGTGTTCGGGGCCTCCCCCGGCCGGGACGCCGCGCGGCTGAGCGCCATGGCGCCGGACGCCCCGAGGCTGCCGGAGCTGATGGACGAGCCCGCCTGATCCGGCCACCGGTACGTCGTACGACACAAAGGGCGTATCTCGCGTACGAGCCGAGCGGCGAGGAACCGAAGAGCGTCGGGGACTGGTTCCCCCCGCCGCTGCTCGACCGAAGCCCGGACAAGGGGGCGATGCGCCGCGCTCCCGATGGTTGTATAAGCTTCCTATGTAATTTTGCTTCCGTCCGGAGGAACTCCTGTGTCCGACACCCCGAGCGCCGACACCCCTGAGGACCATCAGGCGGTCGCGGCCGTCCTGGACGACCTCGCGGTGCTCGCCATACGGCGGCTGTCCACGCAGAGCGATCTCAGCCTCACGGCGACCATGACCCTGTCGCACCTGGACCGCTACGGCCCGGAGCGGCTGAGCGTCCTGGCCGCCCGCCAGTCCGTCACCCAGCCGTCGATGACCCAGCTCGTGCAGCGCCTTGAGCGTGAGGGCCTGGTGCGCAGGACGGCCGACGACCTCGACGGCCGCGCGGTGCGGGTCAGCGTGACCGACGCCGGCCGGGCGCTGCTGGCCGAGCGGCGCCGCCGGCGCAGAGAGCGGCTCGCCGAGATGCTCGGCACGCTGTCCCCCGGCGAGCTGCGCGAGCTGACGCGGGTCGCCGGCGAGTTCCTCCCCCTGCTCCGGCGCCTGCTTGAGAGCACCGCCGACGAGTAGGGATCAGGGCGCTCCCCTCGCTATCTCCCAGGAGGTCCGGTGAGCTCTGCTCATGCCCCCGTCTCCAACCCCTTCAAGCAGCCGAAGGCGGTCTGGGCCGTCGCCTTCGCCTGCGTGATCTCCTTCATGGGGATCGGGCTGGTGGACCCGATCCTGCCCGCACTCAGCGTGAAGCTGCACGCCACGCCCGCCCAGGTGTCGCTGCTGTTCACGAGCTACCTGGTCGTCACCGCCGTGGCGATGCTGGTCACCGGATGGGTCTCCAGCCGCATCGGCGCCAAGCGCACCCTCATCGTGGGCCTCGCCCTGATCGTGGTGTTCGCCGCCCTCGCCGGGACGTCCGGCAGCATCGGCGGCATCGTCGGTTTCCGCGCCGGCTGGGGCCTCGGCAACGCCCTGTTCATCGCCACCTCGCTCGCCGTCATCGTCGCGTCGAGCAGCGGCGGCTTCGCCGGGGCGATCATCCTGTACGAGACCGCGCTCGGCGTCGGCATCGCGGTCGGGCCCCTGCTGGGCGGCGTGCTCGGCGGCATCAGCTGGCGCGGCCCGTTCTACGGCGTCGCGGTCCTGATGGGGATCGCGCTGATCGCCACCGTCACCCTGGTGCGGCCCACGCCCACGCCGGCGAAGAAGACGAGCGTCGCGGCCCCGATCAAGGCGCTGCGCCACCGCGGCCTGCTCGTCCTGGGCCTGACCGCGCTCCTCTACAACTGGGGCTTCTTCACCCTGCTGGGCTACGCCCCCTATCCGATGGAGCTGAACGAGCACCAGCTCGGCCTCGTCTTCACCGGCTGGGGCATCCTCGTCGCGGTCTTCTCGGTCTTCGCCGCCCCGCGGCTGCAGGCCCGCTTCGGCATCGCCCGCACGCTGTACGCCAACCTCATCCTGTTCAGCCTCGACATCCTGGTGATGGCGGTGTTCACCGGCAACCGGGTCGTCGTGATCTGCGGCGTGATCGTCGCCGGGATCTTCATCGGCGTCAACAACACGGTCACCACCCAGGCGGTCATGACCATCTCGCCCGTGGAGCGGCCCGTCGCCTCCGCGGCCTATGGGTTCATCCGCTTCATCGGCGGCGGCCTCGCCCCCTTCGTCGCGGGCAAGCTCGCCGAGTATTTCGACAGCCAGCACGCGCCGTTCTACATGGGGGCGACGGCCGTGCTCCTCAGCGTGGTCGTCCTCGCCACCGCGCACCGGCAGCTCGGCGACGCCGAGCGCGCCCAGGCGGCCGAGGCGGCCGCCGCCGCACCGGCCGCCGCGCGGCGGGAGGAACTGGAGGAGGCGGCCCTGGCCGAGGACCTCGGCTCGGCCACCTGATCGAGACGCCGGGGGCCGGGCGCGGCGGCCCCCGGCCCTGCCCTGCGGCTCGCCGCCCCGGAATCGGCGGCACGTTCCGGGGTTCTGGGGGCCGGGTCAGATCCGCGTGACCAGGTCGGGAGTGAGCGCGGCGGCCCCAGGGCAGCCGGAAAGCGCCAGCGTGAGGTCGGTCTCCGCCAGCACGCAACGGATCACGTGCTCCACTCCCGCCTGCCCGTCCAGGCCCAGCCCGTACGCGTACGGGCGGCCGAGCAGCACGGTCCGCGCGCCGAGGGCGAGCGCCTTGACGACGTCGTCGCCGGTGCGGATGCCGCCGTCGAACAGCACGGTGAGCCGGTCGGCCACGGCGTCGGCGACGGCAGGCAGGGCGTCGGCCGCCCCGATCGAGCCGTTGACCTGGCGTCCTCCGTGGTTGGAGACGACGACGCCGTCCATGCCCGCGTCGGCCGCCAGACGGGCGTCGTCGGGGTGCAGCACACCCTTCAGCACGATCGGGCCGTCCCAGTGCTCGCGCAGCAGCGCGAGGTCCGGCCAGGTCTTGCCCGGGTCGCCGAACATCCCCACGAAGTGCAGGACGGCGGCGTTCGGGTCCTCGTGCACCGGCCGGGCGAGCCCGGCCTGGAACGCCGGGTCGGTGAAGTAGTTGGCGGTGCCGACGCCGCGCAGGAACGGCAGGTAGGCCTGGTCGAGGTCGCGGGGCCGCCAGGCCAGCAGCGGCGTGTCGAGGGTGACGACCAGCACGGTGAACCCCGCCGCCTTGGCCCGGGCGAGGAAGCTGAGGGTGACCTCGCGGTCCTTGCCCCAATAGAGCTGGAACCACCGCTCGCCGTCGCCCATGGCCGCCGCGACGTCCTCCATCGGCGTGCTGGAGGCCGACGACAGGACGAAGGGCACGCCCGTCGCGGCGGCCGCGCGGGCGGCGGCCCGCTCGGCCTCCGGATGCATGATCGACAGCACGCCGATCGGCGCGAGCGCCAGCGGCGCGGGCAGCCTCCTGCCCAGCACTGTCACCGACAGGTCGCGTTCACGCACGTCGCGGAGCATCCGCGGCACGATCCGCCAGCGGTCGAGCGCCTCGCGGTTGGCGCGCTCGGTGCGCCCGCTGCCCGCGCTGCCGGCGACGTAGCCGAACGGGCCGGGCCCGAGCCGCCGCTCGGCCATCTCCTCCAGCCGGGTCAGGTCGGTCGGCAGCCGGGGCACGGCGCCGGTCATGCCGTTGAGGTAGATCTCGTACTGGAAGTCCGCCCAGCTCATCGCGTTCGCCCTCGCTCCGCTTCCGTCCGGCCGTCGCCCCGGCGGCTTCCGGCGAACACATTATCGGGAACCGGTCAGCGGGCCCCGTGCACCAGGTGGGGGTCAGAGCGCACCAGCGCTGATCGCCGATAAGCGTGTCCGCTGAGTGGGAGCAGCGCCGCCGGGCGGGTTCGGCTCCTGGCCGGGGACGGCGGTCAGCGGGGGCCGGGGGCGCGGCGGAAGAGGAAGGGCCGGCTCTCCCGGCCCGGCACGACGAACCAGCACTCGCCGGTGCCCTCGCTCGCCAGCAGCGAGAAGAACGCGTCGACGACCGTCTCGACGTCGAGGATGGGGAACTTCAGCTCGTCGAGCAGCTCCTTGATGTCGCCGCTCAGGATCCCGGTGTCCGCGAACGACGGGCACAGCCCCTGCACCCGGATGCCGAGGGGTTCGAGCTGCGGGCCGAGCGAGCGGACGAGCCCGACGACCGCGTGCTTGTTGGCCGCGTAGACGGGGTCCTGCGGAATGCCCACGATCCCCGCCATGCTGGCGGTCGCCACGATCACGCCCCCGGCCCGCATCGCCGGCAGCGCGGCGTGCACGCCGAAGACGACGCCGTCGAGGTTGATCCCCATCACGCGCCGGTAGCGGTCGAGATCGAAGTCCTCGCCGAGCCCGCAGCCCGAGGCGACGCCCGCGTTGAGGAAGGCGAGGTCGAGCCCGCCGTGCCGCTCGACCGCGAGCGCCACCGCGGCCTGGTTGTCCTCAAGCCGCGACACGTCGGTCCGCACGAACGCGGCGCCGATCTCCTCGGCGGTGCGCGCCCCGGCCTCGGCGTCGACGTCCGCCAGCACCACGTGCGCGCCGTACGCCGCGAGGCGGCGGGCCACACCCGCGCCGATGCCGCTCGCGCCCCCGGTGACGAGCGCGACCTTGCCGGAGATGTCGTCGGTGTTCACAGCGGAAGTCCTCCCGTGGCGGCCCTGGTCGTGCCGGTGGCCCGATAGGCGTCGATGGTGCGTTCGGCGATGCGCATCTGGTGGATCTCGTCGGCGCCGTCCGCGAACCGCGCCCATCGGGCGTGCTGGAACATGTGCGCCAGCGGGGTGTCGGTCGAGTAGCCGAGCGCGCCGTGGACCTGGACGGCCCGGTCGACGATCCGGTTGAGGCTGTTCGCCACGAAGTGCTTGGCCATCGAGACCTCCGTACGGAAGTCCTCGCCCTTGTCGATCTTCGAGGCGGCGTGCAGGACCATGAGCTTGCACTGGTAGAGCTCCATGGCCGAGTCGGCGATCATCCACTGCACGCCCTGCTTGTCGGCGAGCAGCGACCCGTGGCTGAACCTGTCGAGCGCCCTGCCCACCATCATGTCAAGGGCCGTCTCCGCCTGTGATATCCAGCGCATGCAGTGCGCCAGCCGGGCCGGGCCGAGACGATACTGGCCCAGCCGGTGGCCGTTGCCCCGCCCGCCGAGCACGGCGGAGCCGGGCACGCGCAGGTCGGTGATGACGATCTCGCTGTGGCCGGTCGAGCCGTGCATGGTCTCGATCTCGCGTACGTCGTTCCAGCCGTCGGCCGGCAGGTCCACGAGGAAGGCGGTGTTGGCGCCCCGCGCGCCCTCCGGCAGGTCGAACTCGGTCTTGGCGATCAGGATGGCGAAGCTCGCCCTCCGTGCGTTGGAGATGAACCACTTGTGCCCGCTGATCACCCATTCGTCGCCGTCCTGCACGGCGCTCGTACGGATGAGCGTGGGATCGGAGCCGGCCACCTCGGGCTCGGTCATCGCGAAGCACGACATCTTCACGCCGTCGAGCAGCGGCCGCAGGTAGCGCTCCTTCTGCTCGTCGGTGCCCCAGTGGAGCAGCGTGTGCATGTTGCCCTCGTCGGGGGCCGCGCAGTTGAGCACCCATGGTCCGAGCCTGGTCTTGGCCGCCTCGGCCTGCACCATGGCCAGCTCGACGTGGCCGAGGCCCATGCCGCCCCACTCCTTGGGCATGTGCGGCAGCCAGAGCCCCTCCTCCTTGGCCCGGCGGCGCAGGCCGAAGATCGTGCGCAGGTATTCGTCCCGGGTGAGCGCCTTCTCCTCGGAGTCCTCGAACGGTTTGACCGCCGGGATCACCGTCTCCTGCTCGTGCTCGGGGGCGAGCGTGAAGTCGATGGCCATGGCCCTCCCTCGGGCACGATAATGCGGCTGGATCACGAAATAATGCGATCGCCTGAAATACCGTATCCTTCAGCCGTAGGAGCGACAAGGCACGAGCGACAAGGGAGGCGTGATGCCGGCGGAGACCACGGTCCGGAGGCTCGTGGACGCCGCCGAGCGCCTGTTCGCCGAGCGCGGCATCGACGCGGTCTCGCTGCGCGAGATCAACGCCGCCGCCGGGCAGCGCAACTCCACCGCGCTGCAGTATCACTTCGGCGACCGCGCCGGGCTGCTGAAGGCGGTGCTCGCCAAGCACCGGCCCGAGATCGAGGCGCGGCGCCACCAGCTCCTGGACGAGTACGAGGCACGCGGGCCGCTGCCGCCGGGCGAGGCGCTGCGCACGCTCGCCGCCGCGCTCGTCCGCCCGGCCGCCGCCAAGCTGGCCGACCCCGACGGCGGGCGCGACTACCTGCGCGTGATGGAGCAGCTCGTGCACCGCGTGCCGCCCAGCCTCCCCGAGGACGGCGGCGGCAGCATCGGCCGCTGGCGGGAGCTCGTCGCCCCCCTGCTGCCCGAGGCCGCCGTACGCCTGCACCAGCGCTTCATGGCGATCCGCATGACGTACGTCGAGCTGGCCCGGCGCGCGGGCGGTCCCCCTGCCCGGGACGACCGGCTGTTCACCAGCCATCTGATCGACGTGGTCGCGGCGGTCCTCGCCAGCGAGGTCTCCGGCGAGACCGCCCGGCTCCTCGCCGAACGCGAGCGGCGCTCCTGAGGCCGGCCCGGGTGTCGTCGCCGTACTTTTGCCCTGTCCGGGGAATTCGCTGCCGAAGCGCGGCGGCATCGGGGGCACACACTCGGTAGGACGACCGCCGCGCGGCGGTGTCATCGGGCATCAGGGAATCCCGCGGCGGACCTGATTCCGCGTCCCTTCCGCGGGTCGCACGGACGCTCTCCGTGCGCATCGACCGCACCCGCTCACGCCATACGCGATCGGCCAAAGGGTGATCATGCCGAGTCACGCATCGCGAACAGCACGGACCGAGAACGGCTCGCGGATCTCGTTAAGGCGGTCGCACGGACGGCTGCACCACGTCTTCGAGGCGCGGTGCGACCTGACGCCGGGGGCGACTGCGCTGGAGTGCGGGCCGGTGCGGCTGACCTACGCCGCGCTGGACGCCCGGGCGAACCGGCTGGCGCACCTGCTGCGGGGCATGGGGATCGGCTGCGGATCCCGCGTCGCGATCCTGCTGCCGAGGTCGGTGCACACCTACGTGGCGCTGCTCGCGGTCGGCAAGGCGGGCGCGGCGTTCGTGCCGATCGACCCGCAGTCGCCGCCGGACCGGGTCGGCTACATCCTCGACGACGCCGGCGTCGACCTCGTGCTCACCACGGCCGGCCGGTCGCCCGCCGCCGTCGCGCCGGGGCGCCGCGTGCTCGACCTCGACGCATCCGCCGCTCTCGCCGCCGCCGCGCCGGCCACCCGCCCGCTCGACGGCGCGCCCGGCGACGACCCGGTCGCGTACGTCATGTACACCTCCGGGTCGAGCGGCCGGCCGAAGGGCGTCGAG
This sequence comes from Microbispora sp. CL1-1, assembly GCF_012034195.1. NCBI lineage: Bacteria > Bacillati > Actinomycetota > Actinomycetes > Streptosporangiales > Streptosporangiaceae > Microbispora > Microbispora sp. CL1-1. The sequence continues at coordinate 89,884 of NZ_JAATEK010000014.1, read as the reverse complement.
GTGGCGCAGTCGAGCATCACCAACTTCCTCGACGTCGTGCCCGGCCTGTACGGCGTGCGCCCGGACGACCGGGTCTACCAGGGCATGACGATCTCCTTCGACTTCTCCATCGAGGAGATCTGGCCGACGTGGTCGGCCGGGGCCACCCTCGTCGCGGGCCCGGCGGGCTTACCCCAGTTCGGCGCGGAGCTCGCGGACTTCCTGGACCACAGCGAGATCACGATGCTCTACTGCGTGCCGACGCTGCTCGCGACGATCCCCCGCGACCTGCCGCGCCTGCGCACGGTGTTCGTCGGGGGCGAGCCCTGCCCGCCCCGCCTGGTGGAGCGGTGGAGCCGGCCGGGCCGCCGGATCCTCAACACGTACGGGCCCACCGAGGCGACCGTCACCGCGACCTGCGCCGAGCTGCTGCCGGGACGGCCGGTCACCATCGGCAGGCCGCTGCCGACCTACTCCGTGGTGCTGCTGGACGAGCGGCGCGAGCCGGTGCCGGACGGCGAGATCGGCGAGATCTGCATCGGCGGGCCCGGCGTCGCCCGCGGCTACGTCGGCCGCCCCGACCTGACCGCCGACCGCTTCATCGAGCATCCGCTGGCCTCCCCCGGCGGCAGGCTGTACCGCACCGGCGACCTCGGCCGGGTGACCGCGACCGGGGACATCGAATATCTGGGCCGCGCCGACGCCGAGGTGAAGATCCGGGGACATCGGGTGGACCTCGGCGAGATCGAGAACGTGCTGCTGGAGGACCCCGGTGTCGCCGAGGCCGTGGCCGCCCTCATGCCCGTGCCCGGCGCCTCCGCCGAGGAGCTCGCCGCCTACGTCGTGCCCGCGGCGAGCGACGGCGACCCGGCCCTCGCCGGGCGGCTCCACGACCGGCTGCGCCGCAGGCTTCCGGCCTACATGGTGCCCTCGTTCCTCGACGTCGTGACCGCGCTGCCGGCCATGCCGAGCGGCAAGGTGGACCGCCGGAGGCTGCCCCCGCCGACCGGCCGCCGCCTCGTGGGCTCCGGGCCGGTGACGCCCGCCGAGGGCGAGCTGGAGACGCGCCTGCGCGCGGTGTGGGCCGAGGCGTTCGGCGTCGCCCCCGAGACGCTGTCGGTCGAGGCGGACTTCTTCACCGACCTCGGCGGTCACTCCCTGCTGGCGGCACGTGTGGTGTCGCTGCTGCGCGCCGGCGAGATCGGCGCGGGCCTCGCCGTACGCGACCTCTACGCCAACCCCACCGTGCGCCGCCTCGCCGCGCATCTGGGCTCCCGTACCGGCGGGCCGGAGCCGGCCGCCCCGCCCCGCCCGGCTCCCCTGCGGCACACCGGACGCCGGATCGCGCTGGCCGGGGCCGCGCAGGGCGCGGCCGTCTACGCGCTGCTGCTCGTGATCACACTGCCGCTGTCCGTCACGTTGTACGGGTGGGCCAACCCCCGCCCGGCCCCCGGCGTCCCGATGACGGACGAGGGGTGGCTGCTGCTGCCCGGTCAGGGCGCCGAGCTGCTCTCCTCGCTGGCGATGGCCGCGCTGACCGCGTACGTCTGCGTGCACTGGCTGCTGCCGGTGCTGCTCGCCCGGCCGCTCACGGCCGGCGTGCGGCCCGGCCGATATCCGCTGTGGGGCGTCACCTACGTGCGGTTGTGGGCGCTGCACCTGCTGCTGTCGGTCTCCCCGCTGCCGCTGCTGAGCGGCTCCCCGATGATGGGGCCCTACCTGCGGCTGCTCGGCGCGCGGGTCGGGCCCGGCGCCGCCGTCGCGACGGCCGACGTCAACCTCCCGGCGCTGCTGCGGATCGGCGCGGGCGCCTCGGTCGGATATCGCTCCTCCCTGCACGCGTGGGTGGTGGTGGACGGATGGGTGGTCGTCGCCCCCGTGGAGATCGGCCCGCACGCGTTCGTCGGGAACGGCGCAGTGCTCGGGCCGGGCACGCGGGTCGGCGCCCACGCCGGGCTCGGCGACCAGTCCGCGCTGACGCAGGGCGAGACGGTGCCGGACGGAGCGCGGTGGGCCGGGTCGCCGCCGAGCCCCGTGGAGTCGCTCGGGCCCGTGGTGGAGACGATGCTGGGCGCCCCCGCCCCGCCGGGTTGGAAGGCGCGTCACGTGGCCGCGGCGGTGGCCGGCCTCTGCTGCCTTGAGGCGGTCGCGGTGGCCTCGATCGTGCCGAGCGTCCTGCTCGTCTGGGCGGCCGTGGCCACCTGGGGCATCGCGGCCGGCCCGGCCGCCGTCCTGGTGGCGGGCCCGCTGTACGTCGCCGTCGTCTGCGCGGCGGTGGCCGCGGGCAAGCGCCTGGTCCTGCGGAAGGCGCCGGCCGGCGTCCACCCGGCGCGCTCCTGGCTCGGCGTACGCAAGTGGGTGGCGGACAAGCTCCTGGAGTTCAGCCTGCGGTCGACCAACTCGCTCTACGGCACGCTCTACACCGCCCCGTGGCTGCGGCTGCTCGGCGCGCGGGTCGGCCGCCGCGCGGAGGTGTCCACGGCCGCGCAGCTCGACCCCGATCTCCTCACGCTGCGGGAGGAGAGCTTCGTCGCCGACATGGCGAGCGTGGGGGCCGCGGGCTTCGCCCGGGGCCGGGTCGCCTTCCTGCCGACCGAGGTGGGCAGGCGGGCGTTCGTCGGCAACGCCGCGGTCATCCCGGCGGGCACCCGGATGGGGCCGGGGTCGCTGGTGGGCGTGAGCACGATCCCGCCGCGCGACGGCGTGCCCGAGGGCACCTCGTGGCTCGGCTCTCCCCCGATGCACCTGCCCGTACGGCAGGACAGCGGCTCGTTCTCCGAGGAGCAAACGTTCCGGCCGCCCCGCCGGCTGGTGCTGCACCGCCTGGGCGTCGAGTTCTTCCGCGCCACGCTCCCGGCGACGCTGTTCGGCACCGCCTTCTACCTTTACCTGCTGGGCGTGCACGCGCTCGCCCGCGTCCTGCCCCTGCCCGCGGTCGTGGCCGCCTCGCCGCTCGCCGCCTGCGCGGCGGGGCTGACGGTGATCGGCTGCTGCGCCGGGCTCAAGCGGCTGCTCATCGGCGTCTACCGGCCGAGGGTGGAGCCGCTGTGGAGCACGTTCGTCCGGCGTACGGAGTTCGTCACCGGGCTGTACGAGGCCGCCGCGGTCCCGGCCGGGGTCGCGCTGCTGTCCGGCACCCCGTTCCTGCCGCCCGTGCTGCGCTGGTTCGGGGCCCGCATCGGCAGGCGCACCTGCATCGCGACGACCTACATGACCGAGTTCGACCTGGTGGAGATCGGCGACGACGTCGCGATCGGATCGGGGGTGTCCCTGCAGACCCACCTCTTCGAAGACCGGGTCATGAAGATGTCCGCCGTGACCGTGCGGTCCGGCGCGAGCATCGGCCCGCGTGCCGTCGTGCTCTACGACTCCGTGGTGGGCGAGGACGTCTCGCTCGGCGCGCTGTCGCTGCTGATGAAGGGCGAGCGGCTCACGCCGGGCACGAGCTGGCGGGGCATCCCGGCGCAGGCCGCCACCGCCTGAGAGAGGAACACCATGGGATCCACCGGCGTACGCGGGGCCCTGCGCCGCCTCTTCCGCAAGGAGAAGCCCCTTCCTCCGCGCTCCGGACGGCCGCTCGCGCTCGTCTATCGGGGCCCGGCCTCGCTTCCCGGCTGCTCGGAGGCGGTCGCCGGGCTGCTGGAGGGGAGCCGCTGGGGCTTCGACGTCCGTTACACGGGCCCGCGCGAGGAGATCCCGCTCTCGGCGGAGGCGCTGGCCGGGGCCGCCGTGTACGCCCAGCCCGGCGGGGGCGACCTCGACCGCGGCTATCGGCATCTCAAGCGGCATCGCGACCTGCTCCGCGACTTCGTCGCCCGGGGCGGCCGCTATCTCGGCTTCTGCCTCGGCGGCTATCTCGCCGGAGCCACCCCGGGGTTCGCCCTGCTGCCGGGCGACACCGACCAGTACATCGCCACGCCGGGCGCGACCGTGGATGACGAGGAGGACACGCTCGTCGACGTGCGGTGGCGCGGCCGGGACAGGACCGTGTTCTTCCAGGACGGCCCCTGCTTCCTGCTCGAACCGGGCAGCCGGGCCAGCGTCCTCGCCACCTATCCCAACGGCGCCGTCGCCGCTCTCGTCACACCGTACGGCGCGGGCCGGGTCGCCGTGGTCGGCCCGCATCCGGAGGCCACCGACGACTGGTTCACCGACGCCGGTCTGCCGGTGCGGCACGCGCAGGATCTCGGCCTCGACCTCGTGGACGCGGTCATGGCCGGGTGACTGCCGTGACGCATGTAGCCAATGAGAATATTCGCCATTTAAGTGACAAATATGGACGAATTACCGCTTTTACCTAAAAATCCCCATGATGGGGGAATGGTGCGTAGCTTGGCCGCCCTCGCCGTGGGCCTCACCCTGATCGCCGCTTCGGCCGCTCCCAACGCTCCCGCCGCCGCGGGGCCGGTCACCTTCCTCCCCGGATCGGAGGGAATGGGCGACCCCTACTACCCCCTCCAGGGCAACGGCGGCTACGACGTCGGACACTACGACCTGCGCCTGCGGTTCGACCCTGACGACCACTCGGTGGACGCCACCACGACCATCACCGCGACCGCCGTACAGAACCTGTCGCGGTTCAATCTCGACTTCTCCGGGCCGCAGATCAGCGGCGTGCTGGTGAACGGCGCCCAGGCGTCCTACCACCGCGACGGCCAGGAGCTGGTCATCACCCCGCCGAACGGCCTGCTGTCGGGGAGCACCTTCACGGTCGCGGTCTCCTACGCCGGCGCCCCGAAGGCGGTCTCGGACGCGACCGGCGAGCAGGGATGGCTCAGGACCGAGGACGGCGTGTACGTGGCGTCCCAGCCGGACGGCGCGCGCAGCTGGTTCCCGGCCAACGACAGCCCGGCGGACAAGGCCACCTTCTCCTTCCGGATCTCCGCGCCCGAGGATCTCGCCGTACTGGCCAACGGCGAGCACACGGGCACGGACAGCGCGGACGACGACGGCTACCGCACCGTGCACTGGGAGATGAAGCAGCCGATGGCGCCCTATCTCGCCACGCTCGCGATCGGGCACTTCGTGGTGAACGAGGGCACGGTCGGCGGCATGCCCAACGTGACCGCCTACGACCCGTCGCTCGCGGACGAGTCGAAGGACCTGCACGACTTCACGGCGAAGGCGGTCGCGTGGGAGACCGGCCTGTTCGGCCCCTACCCGTTCTCCTCCACGGGCGGCATCGCCGACGGCGACGGCTCGGTGACCGCGCTGGAGACGCAGGGCAGGCCCGTCTACAGCGGCGGCCCGTCCGACGACCTGGAGATCGTGCACGAGCTGGCGCACCAGTGGTTCGGCGACAGCGTCGGCGTGCGGAGCTGGCGCGACATCTGGCTCAACGAGGGCTTCGCGACGTACGCCGAATGGCTCTACCAGGAGCAGCACGGCGGGCCGTCCGCCAAGGAGATCTTCGACGAGCACTACCGGAAGACCGGCGGCTTCTGGCACCTCAAGACCGGCGATCCCGGCCAGGCGCACATGTTCGACGAGAACGCGGTGTACCTCCGGGGCGCCATGACCGTCCAGGCCCTGCGTACGAAGATCGGCGACAAGGTGTTCTTCCCGCTGCTGAAGACCTGGGCGCAGCAGAACAGGCACGGCACGGCCACCACGGCCGACTTCGTCTCCCTCGCCGAGAAGCTCAGCGGGCAGAACCTCCGCCCGTTCTTCGACGCATGGCTCTACCAGGCCGCCAAGCCCCGCGTCTGATCCCGGCGCGATCTTCGCTGCCGGGCCCCGGGCGCACGAAACGGGAGGTTTGCCCTGGTGGTGAATGGGGAGGGAGGACAGCGCCCACGCACCCCGCGTGACCACAAGACGCGAGGGGCGCGACAGGGAAGGGGCGAGGTGAGCGGGCTGCCGACCATCAAGAGCCCGGACGAGCCGACCAAGCTCGTGGAGCACCGGCCCGGTCTGCATCTGCGCTACTCCAAGGACCCCGACGCCGACGCCGGCAGGCCGAGCGTCGGCATGGGCCGCGGCCCCGACCACGAGCCGCTCGGTCGACCGGGCCGAGCCGGTCGCGTGGCTCGACGACTCGATGGCCGAGCAGGCGCGCGAGCACTACGACAAGATGTTCGACGCAGGCCGTGACTCCACCGGCCGAGCAGAACATGCACGCCACCGATGTATCCCGACGCCGTGATCGACACCGACACGTCGCCTGCGGGGGCGCTCCGCGGAGATCGCCTGCTCGGTAGCCTTGCAGGGCGGTGAACCCGCCGCGTCCACGCCCGCGGTCACGGCGGCCGATACGTTCTTAGTGCTTAATATGCTTTTTCTCCTGTTATGACGGTGATCGCGAGGGTGGACCATGGTCGAGAGGACAGGCACCACGAAGCGGACGCGATCAGCGCGCGCGACCGGCGGTGACTCCGAACGGGATCTGCGGCAGCTCCTGGCCGGCCTCACCGCCGTACGGGACGGCGACTTCGGCACCCGGCTTCCCGAGGACGGAGACGACGGCCTGCTGACGGAGATCGCGACCGTCTTCAACGGGATGGTCGACCAGCTCTCCCTGTTCACCTCCGAGGTGACGCGCGTGGCGCGGGAGGTGGGCACCGAGGGACAGCTCGGCGGTCAGGCCGAGGTGCCGGCGGTGTCCGGCACCTGGAAGGACCTGACCGACTCGGTGAACGCGATGGCGGGCAACCTCACCAGCCAGGTGCGTTCCATCGCCGAGGTCACCACCGCCGTCGCCAAGGGCGACCTCTCCCAGAAGATCACCGTCGACGCCCAGGGCGAGATCCTCGAACTCAAGAACACCGTCAACACCATGGTCGACCAGCTCTCCTCCTTCGCCGACGAGGTCACCCGCGTCGCCCGCGAAGTCGGCACCGAAGGACAACTGGGCGGCCAGGCCGACGTCAAAGGCGTCTCCGGCACCTGGCGCGACCTCACCGACTCCGTCAACTTCATGGCCGGCAACCTCACCAGCCAGGTGCGCTCCATCGCCCAGGTGACCACGGCCGTGGCGCGCGGCGACCTCTCCCAGAAGATCACCGTCGACGCCCGCGGCGAGATCCTCGAACTCAAGAACACCGTCAACACCATGGTCGACCAGCTCTCCTCCTTCGCCGACGAGGTCACCCGCGTCGCCCGCGAAGTCGGCACCGAAGGACAGCTCGGCGGCCAGGCCGACGTCAAAGGCGTCTCCGGCACCTGGCGCGACCTCACCGACTCCGTCAACTTCATGGCCGGCAACCTCACCAGCCAGGTCCGCAACATCTCCCAGGTCGCCACGGCGGTCGCCAAGGGCGACCTCTCCCAGAAGATCACCGTCGAGGCCAAGGGCGAGGTCGCGGCCCTCGCCCAGACCATCAACACCATGGTCGACACCCTCAGCGCGTTCGCCGACGAGGTCACCCGCGTCGCCCGCGAAGTCGGCACCGAAGGCCAGCTCGGCGGCCAGGCCCGCGTGCCCAACGTCGCCGGCACCTGGAAAGACCTCACCGACAACGTCAACTCCATGGCCGACAACCTCACCAACCAGGTGCGCTCCATCGCCCAGGTGACCACGGCCGTCGCCAAGGGCGACCTGTCGCAGAAGATCCGCGTCGACGCCCGGGGCGAGATCCTGGAGCTGAAGGAGACCATCAACACGATGGTCGACCAGCTCTCGTCCTTCGCCGACGAGGTCACCCGCGTCGCCCGCGAGGTCGGCACCGAGGGAGGGCTGGGCGGCCAGGCCACCGTACGCGGCGTGTCGGGCACCTGGAAGGACCTCACCGACTCCGTCAACGTGATGGCGTCCAACCTCACCAGCCAGGTGCGTTCGATCGCCCAGGTCGCCACGGCGGTCGCCAAGGGCGACCTCTCCCAGAAGATCACCGTCGAGGCCAAGGGCGAGGTCGCCGCGCTCGCCCAGACCATCAACACCATGGTCGACACCCTCAGCGCGTTCGCCGACGAGGTCACCCGCGTCGCCCGCGAAGTCGGCACCGAAGGCCAGCTCGGCGGCCAGGCCCGCGTGCCCAACGTCGCCGGCACCTGGAAAGACCTCACCGACAACGTCAACTCCATGGCCGACAACCTCACCAACCAGGTGCGCTCCATCGCCCAGGTGACCACGGCCGTCGCAGAGGGCGACCTCACCAGGAAGATCGACGTCGTCGCCCGCGGCGAGATCCTCGCGCTGAAGACGACCATCAACACGATGGTCGACCAGCTGTCGTCGTTCGCCGCCGAGGTCACCCGCGTGGCCCGCGAGGTGGGCAGCGAGGGCAGGCTGGGCGGCCAGGCCGAGGTCGAGGGCGTGTCAGGCACCTGGAAGCGGCTGACCGAGAACGTCAACGAGCTGGCCGGCAACCTCACCCGCCAGGTGCGTGCCATCGCCGAGGTGACCAGCGCGGTCACCTCCGGCGACCTGACCCGGTCGATCACCGTGGACGCCGAGGGCGAGCTGGCCGACCTCAAGGACAACGTCAACTCCATGGTGGAGTCGCTGCGCGAGTCGACCAGGGCCAACCAGGAGCAGGACTGGCTCAAGACCAACCTCGCCCGCCTCTCCGGGCTGATGCAGGGCCACCGCGACCTGTCGGCGGTCGCCGAGCTGGTCATGAACGAGCTGGCCCCGCTGGTCAACGCGCAGCACGGCACGTTCCTGCTGGCCGAGGAGACCACGGCCGGCGCGGAGCTGCGGGTGGTCGGCTGCTACGGCCACCGCGACACCACGCGCCGCTTCGCGTTCGGCGAGTCGCTGGTCGGGCAGGCCGCGCAGGCCAGGCGGACGATCCTGGTGGAGGACATCCCGCCGGGCTATCTGACCGTGTCGTCCAGTCTCGGCCAGGCCGGGCCGGTCAACCTCATCGTGCTGCCGATCGTGGTCGAAGACCAGGTGCTCGGCGTGATCGAGCTGGCCAGCCTGGGGCGCTTCGCCGGCATCCACCGGGCCTTCCTCGAACAGCTCGTCGAGACGATCGGCGTCAACGTCAACACGATCGTGGCCAACGCCCGCACCGACGCGCTGCTGGCCGAGTCGCAGCGTCTCGCCACCGAGCTCCAGGTGCGGCAGGAGGAGCTCCAGCGTTCGAACGCCGAGCTTGAGGAGAAGGCGGAACTGCTGGCCCAGCAGAACCGCGACATCGAGACCAAGAACAGCGAGATCGAGCAGGCCCGCCAGGAGCTGGAGGACCGGGCCCAGCAGCTCGCGCTCGCGTCCAAATACAAGAGCGAGTTCCTCGCCAACATGAGCCACGAGCTGCGCACCCCGCTCAACTCGCTGCTCATCCTGGCGCAGCTCCTCTCCCAGAACCCCACCCGCAACCTCACGGCCAAGCAGGTGGAATATGCCAACGTCATCCACTCGGCCGGCACCGACCTGCTCCAGCTCATCAACGACATCCTCGACCTGTCCAAGATCGAGGCCGGCAAGATGGACGTCACGCCCGAGCCGGTCAGCCTGCGTCAGCTCCTCGACTACGTGGACGCCAACTTCCGCCCGCTGACCAGCCAGAAGGGGCTGCGGTTCGAGATGACCGTGGCCTCCGATGTGCCGGCCCGGCTGCTCACCGACGAGCAGCGGCTGCGGCAGGTGCTGCGCAACCTGCTGTCGAACGCGGTCAAGTTCACCGAGTCGGGCTCGGTGGAGCTGCGCATCGAACGGGCGGCAGGCGTGGACCTGCCGGGCGTCGCCGGCCAGGAGATCCTGGCCTTCCACGTGATGGACACCGGCATCGGCATCGCCGCGGAGAACCTCTCGCAGATCTTCGACGCGTTCCAGCAGGCCGACGGCACCACCAGCCGCAAGTACGGCGGCACCGGCCTCGGCCTGTCGATCAGCCGGGAGATCGCGACCCTGCTCGGCGGCGAGATCCGCGCGACCAGCACGCCGGACGAGGGCAGCACGTTCACGCTCTATCTTCCGCTGGCCCACTTCGGCGGCGCGCGCAGGGAGCAACCCGCCACACGGGCGGAGGGAGTGCCGCTGTTCGCCCCGCACTCCACCACCGCACACTCCAGCGCCGCACACTCCAGCGCCGCGTACTCCAGCGCCGCGTACTCCGCCGCCGGGCACTCCGCCGATGGAGGTTCCGCCGTCACGCACGACGCGCCCGCGGCGGCCCGGACCCCGTACGGCACGAACGGCAAGGGCGGACGGGACGGCAGGAACGGCAGGGCGAGGCGCCACCTGCTGGTCGTCGAGGCCAAGCCCGGAGGCCTGCTGTCCATGCTGGCCCAGAGGGTCGCGGCCGACCTGCACGACATCCACGGACCGGTGCGGGTGTCGACCGTGGGCGACGCCCGGTCGGCGCTGTCGATGCTGCGGCAGGAGAGCGTCCACTGTGTGGTGCTCGACCTCGGCCTGCCGCACGACACCACGGCCGACCTCCTCAAGGGGCTCGACGCCGATCCCGCGCTGCGCGCACTGCCGGTGCTCGCGCATCACTCGCGTACGCTGTCGCGCCGGCAGGAGGACCTGCTGCAGGTGCGTTCCCGCAACCAGCCGCTGGAGCGCCTGCCCAGCCTCGACGAGCTGCGCGAACGGATCACCCTGCACCTGTCCGCCGATGAGCCCGGCAGCGTCCTGCCGCTCGTGCAGCCGCCCTCGGAGGAGGGGGCGCGGGAGCCCGGAAAACTCGACACCGCGCTCGTGGGCCGCAAGGTGCTGGTCGTGGACGACGACGTGCGCAACGTCTTCGCGCTCACCACGATCCTCGAACTGCACGGCATGGAGGTGCTGTACGCGGAGAACGGCCGCAAGGGCATCGAGATGCTGACGCGCAACGACGACGTCGACCTGGTGCTGATGGACATCATGATGCCGGAGATGGACGGCTACGCCGCCACCGCGGCCATCCGGTCGATGCCGCGCTTCGCCCAGCTCCCGATCATCGTGGTCACCGCCAAGGCCATGCACGGCGACCGGGAGAAGACGCTGTCATCGGGCGCGAGCGACTACGTCACCAAGCCGGTGGACGCCGATGAGCTCATCGTCTGCATGCGGCGCTGGCTGGAGCTGCCCGGCGACGGCGACCAGTAGGCGCGGCGGCTCCAAGCCGACGGGCCTCAAAGCTGACGGGCTCAGCGCTGACGAGCTCAGCGCTGACGGACTCAGGACCGACGGACTCAGGACCGACGGGCTCAGGACCGACGGGCTCAGGACCGACGGGCTCAGGACCGACGGGCTCAGGACCGACGGGCTCAGGACCGACGGGCTCAGGACCGACGGGCTCAGGATTGACGCGCCGGGGTGGCCCGACGGTCCCGCACCCGCGCCGCCCGGCTCAGGTCCTCAAGCACAGCCTGGGCGGCCCGTCGTCCGGAGACCAGCGCGCCCTGCTGGGAACCGGTGTCCCGGTGGTCGCCGCAGACGTAGCGCCGGACGCCCCGCCCCACCACCTCCGTACGCACAGGGCGGCGCAGCGGCATCGGGGGCGGCATGGCGGGCAGGGCCGCCTCGATCGCGTAGGTCGCGATGTGCTCCCACGACGAGGTGTCACCGTAGATCTCGGTGAGCCGGGCGCGCACCCGGGGCTCGTCCCGGTCGCCGTGGACGCCGAGGAGCGAGGTGGCGATCAGGGCGCGGCCGTCCGCGGAATATCCGGGCGCGGCGTCGGTGATCACGATCGTGTCGGTGACGATCCCCTCGACGTCCACGACCAGCGTGGGCTCGCCGAGCGGCGAGGCGGGGGCGGCGTGGTAGAAGGTCGTGACCGCCCGCATCGCGGGCACCGGCAGGCCGGGCACCAGCCGCGCCGCGGCCGGCGGGTCCACCGCCACCACCACGGCCGCGCCGGCGATCTCGCCCCCGCCCGCGAGGGCCACGCCGTCGGCCGTCAGGGCGCTCACCGGCGTCTCCAGCGAGATCGCGTCGTCCGGCAGGCGGGCGGCGAGCTGCGCGGGGATCCGTTCCATGCCGAGGGCAGGCACGCCGATCCTGCCGCGGGCGAACGACCGCCACAGCAGATGGAAGATCCGGCCGGAGGTCTCCAGCTCCCGTTCCAGCACGATTCCGGCGAGGAGGGGCCGGAAGAGGTTCTCGACGATCTCGGGAGACGCGCCCCAGCGCCGCAGCTCGGCCAGGGTGGTGCGCCCGGCGCCGCCGCGCCGCCGTACGAGGGCGTCGGGGAGCAGCAGATCGCGGGCGGTCATCGCGGCGAGCACCGCCTTGTCGAACGGCGTGCCCACGTGGGCGAGCAGGCCGCTGAGCGCGTGCCGGGGATGCCGCCAGGGCAGCACGACCCGTTCGCGCCGGCCGTCCTTGAAGATCATCGCTCCGTTGGTGAACCGCCGCAGGTCCAGCGCGCCGATGTCGAGGACCCGGCGGGCCTCGGGATAGCTGGTGTTGAAGACCTGGTACCCACGGTCGAGTCGGAAGCCGTCCAGCCGGTCGGTGCGGATCCGGCCGCCCACGCCGTCGGACGCCTCCAGCACGCGGACCGGCACCCCCTCCTGACGCAGGTGCCAGGCGCAGGCGAGGCCCGCGAGCCCCGCGCCGACGACGATCACGGTGGCGGGCTGTGGCATGGGCGGATCTCCTCCCCGGCGGCCGCACGCGCGACGGCTCCCTTCAGTGACTTCGAACGGAAACGGCGGGGCGGATGCAGCGGCTCCGTACGGGCTCGGAACCGGGAGTGAGAGATCAGATCTGTGATCGTTCACAGGAGTCCGTAAGCCGGCGTGACTGAAAGTTTCAATGATCGGTGGTCGGCGTCGATGCGCAGGTGACACGCCCGCGGTGGCTCCGACCAGCCGCAGATCGCCAGGGCCGGATGCCTCGGATGATTGCGTTCACATCGATGAACCGGGCTGATTGACCACACCACCGGTTTCGCGTTGTGATGACGCACCCCGGCGCATCCCGTCGCACCCCACCCATCGCACCCCAACCCGTCGCACCCCAACCCGTCGCACGCCAACCCGTCGCACGCCAGCCGCCGCACCCAGCCGCCGGGCCAGGTCCGATCCCGGAGGTCCCGCATCGGAGAACCCCGATCACTCCCCTGCTTCCAGCGCCCTCACGGCTGAACACCGCCGGACACCGCTGAACACCGGCTCAGCACCGCCGGACACCGCCGGACACCGGCCCAGCACCGGCCGAGCACCGGCCGAGCACCGGCCGAGCACCGGCCGAGCACCGCTGAGCGCCGCTGGAGCACTGCGCCCCCCATCGGCACCCCCTCATGGAGTTCCAGATGACCACACGACGAAGATCTGCTCTGGTCGCCGCCGTGGCCTCGGCCGCCGCGCTCGCGGGGACCGCGGTCCTGCCGTCCCTGCCCGCCTCCGCGGCGGCGGGCTGCCGGGTGGACTACCAGGTGACCAGCCAGTGGCAGGACGGATTCGGAGCCGCCGTCACGATCACCAACCTCGGCGACGCCGTCAACGGCTGGACGCTCACCTGGTCGTACGCGGCGGGCCAGACCGTCACGCAGGCGTGGAACGCCACGGTCACCCAGAGCGGCGCGCAGTTCAGCGCCAAAGACGCCGGCTACAACGCCTCGATCCCCACCGGCGGCACGACGTCGTTCGGCTTCAACGGCTCGTGGAACAACTCGTCCAACCCCGCGCCCACGAGCTTCGCGCTCAACGGCACGACCTGCACCGACGGGGTCACGAGCAGCCCCTCTCCGAGTCCCAGCGCCTCGCCCAGCGCTTCTCCCAGTGCTTCCCCCAGTGCGAGCCCGACGCAGTCGCCGAGCCCCTCACCAAGCCCTTCACCGAGCCCGTCCCCCAGCCCGTCCCCCAGTCCCACGAGCATCCCGGCGGGCGCGCGGCAGATGGAGGACCTCGACCGCGGCCTGATCAGCGTGCGGTCGGGCAGCGGCAACCTGGTCTCCTGGCGCCTGCTCGGCACCGAGAGCATCGGCACCGGGTTCAACGTCTATCGAGGCTCGACGAAGCTGAACTCCTCGCCGATCACCAACTCCACGAACTACTTCGACTCCGGGGCCGCCGCCGACGCCACGTACACCGTGCGGGCCGTGGTGAACGGCACGGAGCAGGCGGCGTCGGAGTCGTCGCTGCGCTTCACCGGCGGCGACTACCTGGATGTGCCGATCCAGCGGCCGTCCGGCGGCACCACACCCGACGGGGTGTCCTACACCTACAGCGCCAACGACGCGAGCGTGGGCGACCTCGACGGCGACGGACAGTACGAGTTCGTGCTGAAGTGGGACCCGTCCAACGCCAAGGACAACTCCCAGTCCGGCTACACCGGCAACGTGTTCGTCGACGCGTACAAGCTGAACGGCACCCGGCTGTGGCGCATCGACCTCGGTCGCAACATCCGCGCCGGCGCCCACTACACGCAGTTCCAGGTGTACGACTACGACGGCGACGGCCGGGCCGAGGTGGCGATGAAAACCGCCGACGGCACCAGGGACGGCACCGGCAGGGTCATCGGCAACGCGAACGCCGACTACCGCAACTCCTCCGGCTATGTGCTGTCCGGGCCCGAGTATCTGACCATGTTCAACGGCCAGACCGGCGCGGCGATGTCCACGGTGGACTATGACCCGCCGCGCGGCACGGTCTCCTCCTGGGGCGACAACTACGGCAACCGGGTCGACCGTTTCCTCGCCGCCACCGCCTATCTCGACGGCACCCGCCCGTCGCTGATCATGTCGCGCGGCTATTACACGCGTACGGTGATCGCGGCGTGGGACTTCCGCAACGGCTCGCTCACCAAGCGGTGGACGTTCGACTCCAACTCCGCAGGCAGCCAGTACACCGGCCAGGGCAACCACAACCTCGCCGTCGCCGACGTGGACGCCGACGGCAAGGACGAGATCGTCTTCGGCGCGATGGCGATCAACGACAACGGCCAGCCGCTGTGGAACACCCGCAACGGCCACGGCGACGCCATGCACGTCGGCGACCTCGACCCGTCGCGCGCCGGCCTTGAGGTGTTCAAGGTGGACGAGGACACCAGCAAGCCCGGCGCGTTCATGGCCGACGCCCGCACCGGCTCGGTCCTGTGGAGCCAGTCCTGCGGCTGTGACAACGGGCGCGGCGTCTCCGACGACATCTGGTCCGGCAGCCCGGGCGCCGAGTCGTGGTCGTCCGGCGTCAGCGGCATGTTCAACACCAGGGGGCAGAACGTCGGCCGCAAGCCGGGCTCGGCGAACTTCCTCGCCTGGTGGGACGCCGACCCGGTGCGTGAGCTGCTCGACGGCACCCACATCGACAAGTACGGCACCGGCGGCGACACCCGCCTGCTGACCGCCTCCGGCGTGCACTCCAACAACGGCACCAAGTCCACCCCGTCGCTGTCGGCCGACCTGTTCGGCGACTGGCGCGAGGAGGTCGTCTGGCCGACGAGCAACGACAACGCTCTGCGGATCTACAGCACGACCGCGACGACGAACCGCCAGATCTACACGCTGATGCACGACCCGACCT
The DNA here is from genome assembly GCF_012034195.1 of Microbispora sp. CL1-1. Lineage (NCBI taxonomy): Bacteria > Bacillati > Actinomycetota > Actinomycetes > Streptosporangiales > Streptosporangiaceae > Microbispora > Microbispora sp. CL1-1. Next base: position 74,560 of record NZ_JAATEK010000014.1, on the reverse strand, counting down.
ACCGGGTCGCGATCGCGTGGCAGAACACCGCCTACAACCAGCCGCCGCACACGGGCTTCTTCCTCGGCGACGGCATGTCCACCCCCGCCAGACCGAACATCTATCTGAGGTGATCCGCCGACGGCGGCCGCGGGCGAACCTGGCGAGGTCCGCGGCCGCCGCCGCGCTGCCCGACCGGCCGACGTCCCGCGCCCGCGCACCCGGAAAGCACGCAACCCACGCCCGCGCCCGCGCACCCGGAACGCTCAGCCCGCGGCGTCCGAGCTTTCCGAGTCTTCCGGGACCTCCGCGAGGCACAGACCGAGCTGGGTGTAGATCTCCAACTGGTCGAAATACTCCCGATGGGTCTTGATCTTGCCGTCCTCGATGAAGGACGCACAGGTGCCCCGGAAGGTGACCGGGCGACCGGTCCCGTCCAGCTCGCGCCCGCTCGGCAGCAGGATCGGCCCGAGGTGCGTGCCCGTGGCCGTCCACTCCACCATCATGGGCGCGTCACAGCCGGTGGCCTCGTACCACACCAACAGCTGGAAATCGGGAAAGCTCTTGAAGACCTGCTCGTACATCCACCCGATCTGCTCATGTCCCTCCGCGATCCCGAAGGGCGAGACGAGCACGGCGTCCGGGCTGAAGGTGTCGAGTAAGGCCTCCAGATCGTGTTCGTTCAGCGCTCGGGCCAGCCGGCGTTTCACTTCCCACGCATCGGACATGGCGACAATCCTTTGACGATCGGTTTGCAACGCTGCCTGACAACGTTACCCAGCAGCCAGTCAGGAGTCTGTCACGCTTACGCCGCCGGAACACCACACATGGGTCCCAGTTTTTACACATTTGCGCGGTTTTCTTACACCGGTTCCAGCGGCGGCGTGTCGAGAGTCTCCAGGTCCCCGGCCGCCGCGTGACCTGTGCCTTTGTGGGTAGGCCAGTCACAGCAGAGGTCCGAGGGGGTGGCAGGGATGCGATCATCGATCAGTCTCGGCCGTGTGGGCGGGGTCCCGGTCGGGCTCAACATCAGCGTCGTCGTGATCGTCGTGATCCTGGTGGTCGGCCTGGCCTTCGGGCGTTTCCCCATCGCCTTCCCCGGCCTGTCCACGGCGGCGTACGTGCTGGCCGCGGTGGTGTCGGCACTGCTTTTCCTGGCCTCGCTGCTGGCGCACGAGGTGGCCCACGCGATCGTCGCCAAGCGGCACGGGCTGGGGGTCAACGGCATCACGCTCTGGCTGCTCGGCGGGGTGGCCGAACTGCGCGGTGAGCCCCGCTCCCCCGGCGCCGACCTCAAGATCGCCGGGGTTGGGCCGCTGACCAGCGTCGTGCTCGGCGGCCTGTTCGCCCTGGTGGCCTGGGGAGTCTCGGCCATCGCGGCGCCACCGCTGATCAGCGGGATGTTCGCCTATCTGGCCGTGGTGAACGTGCTGCTCGCCGTGTTCAACCTGGTGCCCGCCGCACCGCTGGACGGCGGCCGGGTGCTGCGCGCCTTCCTGTGGGCCCGCTGGCACGACCGCATGCGGGCCGCCGTGGCCGCCGCCCGGGCGGGCCGGGTCTTCGGCTACGTCCTGATCGCGCTCGGCTTCCTCAACCTCGTCTCCGGCCTCGGCCTCCAGGGATTCTGGCTGGCCCTGATCGGCCTGTTCCTGGTGAACGCGGCCACCGCCGAGGAGCAGCAGACGCAGATCGACGCCGCGCTGCACGGCATCACGGTGGGCGAGGTGATGTCGCGCGACCCGGTCGTCGCGCACCCCGACGAGACCGTGGCCGGCCTGATCGACCGGCTCGTGCTGCGCCGTCACCTGTCCACCTATCCACTGCTGGGCGACGACGGCCGGTTCGCGGGACTGGTGACCCTGGGCCGCGTCCGGCGGGTGCCACCCGACGACCGCGCGATCACCCGGCTGCGCGACATCGCGTGCCCGCCGTCGGACGTACCCACCGCGCACCCCGGCGACCAGCTCACGGAGCTGCTCCAGCGAATGAGCGGCGACGCGGACGGCCGGGCCGTGGTGCTCGACGACGCCGGACGCCTCATCGGCCTGGTCACACCCACCGACATCAGCCGGATCATCCAGACGGTGGATCTGCGGGCGCGCGAGCCGTACCGGACGCCGCGCGGCGCCGACCTCGCCCCGCCGCCGCCCGCGGGCCGTACGCCCGGCGGACCTGATTCCGGAGGCCCTGCTTCTGGAGGCCCGGCTCCTGGCGGAACCGTCCCGCCGTCCGGTCGCCGCGACGCCGCCTGAACGCCGCCGGCTCCCGCGTCAGCCGAGAGCAGTCGTAACGGATAAGGGCAGGCTCTCAGGGAGGTGGGACATGACGATCGTCGACGACACGGCGGCCGAACGACGGCGGCTGCGGTTCGAGCGGGACGCGCTGCCGTACATCGACCAGATCTACGCCGGCGCCCTACGGCTCGCGCGCAACCCCGCCGACGCCGAAGACCTGGTGCAGGACGTCTACATGCGGGCCTTCAGCAACTTCCATCAGTTCCGCGAGGGCACGAACCTGCGGGCCTGGCTCTACCGCATCCTGACCAACACCTACATCAACACCTACCGCAGGCAGCAGCGGCAGCCGCAGCGGTCCGCGGCCGAGGACATCGAGGACTGGCAGCTCGCCGAGGCGGCCTCGCACACCTCGTCGGGGCTCAAGTCCGCCGAGGTGGAGGCTCTGGAGGGGCTGCCCGACTCGCGGGTGAAGCGCGCGCTGCAGGAGCTGCCCGAGGACTTCCGGATGGCGGTCTACCTCGCCGACGTGGAGGGCTTCGCCTACAAGGAGATCGCGCAGATCACCGACGTCCCCATCGGCACGGTCATGTCACGGCTGCACCGGGGACGCCGGCAGCTGCGGACCAAGCTGGAGGACTACGCCGCCGAGCTCGGTCTGCTCCGGTCGGCGAGCGCCGCCGCACCGGACGGCCAGAAAGCCCAGGACGCCGAAACGCCCTGAAACGAAAGGAGCTCAGGCGTCCGCGTGCTCGGGGCTCTCCAGCCGGAAGAAGTTGCTCGGGCTGCCGTCCTTGCGGTGCTCCTGGTAGATGAAGTTGAGGTCGCGCTCCTCGAACGTCCTGAACCACTCGTCCCAGGAGATCTCCTTCAGGTCTTCACCGCCGTATCCCGGAAAGTCGAACCGGAGGACGCCTGGGCGGCCCTCGTGCTCGCTGCCGGGAACGGTGGCGGGCTTGGCGCCCCGTTCCCCGGCCCACCGCCTGATGACCTCGTGGTCGGTCGTGATCAGGCTGCGTCCGGGGCGCTCCTCGTGCTCCTCGGCAGAGGAGATCTCCTGCTCGTACTTGTGCTCGCCGGTGACCGGGTGGTGCTGCTCGGACATCTCGCCACCTCCCCTTTGGTCGCCCTACCCCGCGCCACCGGCCTTACCCGGGGCCTTCCCCGGCAGCCGCACCCACGCGGGGGACTCCTCCCCCGGCGCGTACGCGGAGTCGAGGCGCTTGCCCACGACGCCGGGCAGGCCCTGCTCGGCCGCCGCCCGCCGCACCGCGCCCGCCTCCCCCGGCCAGGACGGCGCCGTCTGCCAGCGCGGCCCGCCGACCGCGAGGCCCTCCAGGCTCGCACGGCGGCGCTCGAACGGCTCGCCGAGCAACGACCGGCCGTCGTCGTAGAGCAGGTCGTAGGCGACGTAGACGGGGGTGCCGGCGATCGTGACGACCTCGCCGTCCAGCACGACGGCCCTGCTGCCCAACGACTCGGCGAGCGGGCGCAGCCAGCGGTGCTCCCCGGTGACGTCCGCGCCGCCCGCGTCGCGCAGCGTGAGCCTGCCGCCCTCCACGTACGCCGGCGCCCGCGTGCCGCCCCACCAGAACTCCCAGGCGTACGCCTCGGGGTCGCGGGGCACCCGGGCGCGGGTCACGGGCGTCATCGGCGCGAGCGAGGCAGGCGGGGGCTCCCACTGCCCGTCGGGCGGGTCCATCCGGTGGATCATCCAGTTGCGTCCCCGGGTCCGGAACAGCACGTAGCGGCCCGTGACCCGGGAGCCGCTCAGCACGATCTTGACCTCGCGGTCGCTCCACTTCTCGGTCGCGTAATGGCCGCGGTCCCAGATCGTCATCGTGCCGCCGCCGTACTCGCCCTGGGGGATCTCGCCCTCGAACCGGGCATATTCCATCGGGTGGTCCTCGGTGTGGACGGCGAGGTGGTTGGTCGCGGGGTCGGGCGGCAGGCCCTTGGGGATGGCCCAGGAGACCAGCACCCCGCCCCGCTCCAGGCGCAGGTCCCAGTGGAGGGAGCGGGCGTGGTGCTCCTGGATGACGAACGTGTCGTCCTCGCCCCGCGGCAGCGGCCCTTCGGCGGGGATCGGCTCGCGGGTGCGCGTCGCGTCGCGTTTGGCCCGGTAGGTCTCGAGTTTGTCCGCCATCTCCGTGGTCCTACCCACGGCATGACCCACTGTGGGTGACAAGCGTGTCACCTTGTAGCGACATGTCCGGTTAAGGACTTCGTGACCACTTGGTGATTGGGGGTGGCTATCGTCGCCCAGCATGAGTTCAGCGATCAGGTTGACCGCCGGCGCCACGATCGTGGCCCTCGGTCTCCTCCTGCCCGGCACCCCCGCCACAGCGGCCCCGAGCCACACGGTCAAGATCACCGTCATGGCCAGCTCCGACATCCACGGAAACGCGCTCAACTGGGACTACTACAAGAACGCGGAGTACGACGACAGCGCGCACAACGACGTCGGCCTCGCGAAGATCTCGACGATGGTGTCGAAGATCAGGGCCGACCGCGGCGCCGACCACACCCTGCTGTTCGACTCCGGCGACATCCTCCAGGGCACGCCGCTGGACTACTACTACGCGAAGGTCGAGCCGATCACCTCGACCCACGCGACCCACCCCATGGCCAAGGCCATGAACGCCATCGGGTACGACGCCGTGACCCTGGGCAACCACGAGTTCAACTACGGCCTGCCGCTGCTCGGCGCCTGGGTCGAGCAGATGAAGGCGCCCGTCCTCGGCGCGAACGCCGTCTCGGCCACGACCGGCCAGCCGGCCTACGAGCCGTACATCATCAAGACCATGAAGGTGAAGGGCGAAAAGCCGATCAAGGTGGGCGTGCTCGGCCTCACCAACCCCGGCGTCGCGATCTGGGACAAGGCGAACGTCGACGGCAAGCTGAAGTTCCTCGACCTCGTCGCGACCGCCAAGAAGTGGGTGCCCGTCATCCGCGACCACGGCGCCGACGTCGTGCTGGTCACCGCCCACTCGGGCGACGACGGCATGTCTTCCTACGGCTCGGAGCTGCCCGTCGAGAACGCCGCCGCCCTGGTCGCCGAGCAGGTGCCGGGCATCGACGCCGTCCTGTTCGGCCACGCGCACAACGAGGTGCCCCAGCGCTTCGTCACCAACAAGGTCACCGGGCAGCAGGTGCTGCTGACCGAACCCAGCAAGTGGGGCCAGCGCCTCAGCGTCGTCGACTTCACGCTCGACAAGCAGCGCGGGAAGTGGACGGTGACCGGCAAGTCGTCCACCACGCTCAACACCAACACCGTGGCCGAGGACCCGAAGATCGTCGCCCTCATGAAGGAGGCGCACGACAAGACCGTCGGCTACGTCAACAAGGTCATCGCCCAGTCGTCCCAGGAGCTGTCGGCCGCCGAGTCGCCGTACAAGGACACGCCGATCCTCGACTACATCCAGAAGGTCCAGACCGACCTCGTCAGCAAGGCCATCGCCGGCACCGCCGACGCCTCGCTGCCCGTGCTGTCGATCGCCGCGCCGTTCAGCCGCACCGCCGTGTTCCCGGCCGGGCCGGTCAGCGTCCGCGACATGGCCGGGCTGTACGTCTACGACAACACGCTGCTCGGCATCAAGCTGACCGGTGCCCAGATCAAGGACTTCCTGGAGTATTCGGCGAAGTACTTCGCCCAGGTCGCCCCGGGCGCGCCGATCGACCTCGGCACGCTCACCAACGCCGGCGGCACGCCCGACTACAACTACGACCAGCTCTCCGGCGTGACGTACGACATCGACATCTCCAAGCCGGTCGGCCAGCGCATCGTCAACCTGGCGTACCAGGGCCAGCCCGTCACCGCCGACCAGCAGTTCGTGGTGGCCATCAACAACTACCGCCAGTCGGGCGGCGGCGGCTTCCCGCACGTCTCGACCGCCCCGGTGGTCTACAACGCCCAGGTGGAGATCCGCCAGGCGCTGATCGAGTACGCCGCCGCGACCGGCACCATCGACCCGGCCTCGTTCGCCGAGCCGAACTGGAAGCTCGTCCGCGACGGGGTTCCCGTCTTCTCCGAGTGACCTTCACGGAGTGACATTCGGGGGTGGCCCATCCCGGGCCGCCCCCTTCTTCGTTGAGCGGTCGTGCTCGGAGGGCGTTTTCACTCCCCATAGGTGATCGTGGAACGCGCGCATCGACGGTTCGTCGAGCCCGCCTGCGGAAAGTCTCCGCAACATCGCTTCGCTGCCGCGGCGCCTCACCTGCGGATTCAGGGCGCCGCAGCGCTCGGGATCAGTGTTGCGGGCCCGGCGAGCCCTCGTGACCGGGGCCTCCGTCCGCCTCGGCGAAGCCACCAGCTCGCGAGTCTTCACCCGGATGCGCTCTGGTCTCTTGCTTCCTGGTAGCGCGCCCAGCCTTCATCGAGAAGCCGGAACCCCGCGTCGATGGTCGATTCCGGATTCGCCTCGTGGGTGGCGCTGAGCTGGATCTGCAGAGCGAAACGGACGTAGAAGCGGATCTCGTCGGTCGGCTCCGTGTACCCGAACTCCTTGGTGATCGCGGCGACGAGGGCGTCCTCATGGCGGAACCACATCTTCTCCGCGTAATCGATCAGGGCCGGCGTCTCTTCCATGAGGGTGAGGATCTGGCGTTGGGGCCCGGACCTCATCGCGGCGATCTCGGAGAGGTAGTGCGCCTTCAGCGCGTCGGAGATCGTCGTCCCCGGCGCCCGGCCACTGACCGCGGCCACGAGGCGCTCATGCCGTTCGTCCTCGTCGCCGAAGACAAGCGCCTCCTTCTGCGGGAAATGCGTGAAGACCGTCTTGGGTGAGACGTCCGCCTTGTCGGCGATCTCGCGAACGCTGACCCCGTCGAAGCCGCGCTCGAGAAAGAGTGCCATCGCCGCGTCCAAGATCGCCGCCCGCGTTGCCGCCTTCTTGCGTTCCCGCCGTCCCACGGCCGTTCCGTCAACCATGACCAGATCCTACTAGTCCCGAGCTACAACTACATTGACGGTAAAAGTAGTCTCGATATAGTAAGTGTGCGAGTGAAGTTATCGGGTGGCTGCGATCCCCATGCTGCGCCGCCTCGGCACGACCCCCTGCACCGACCCCGGCGCCCAGCGCCGACACCGGAAAGGACCATGACCATGGGCGGCAACATCGACTCGTTCTCGAGCCTCGAACGAAACGAACCCGCGAACGACGCGAAGCCCGAAGCGCTCGTCTCCGACGCATGGCGGCCTTGGCAGCACCGAACCGCGGGAGCCTTGCTCATCGCGGGGCCGATGATCTTCTTACTCGCCGAGTTCATCGCCGCCGCGGCATGGACGGATCCGCCCTACAGCTACACGTACCACTTCATCAGCAATCTCGGAGTCCATGGGCCCTCGACGCTGTTCGGGCAGTACATGTACTCACCACTGGCATGGGTGATGAACACCGGCTTCTTCCTGTTCGGGATCCCGATTCCGGCCGGTGTGGCCGTGCTGCGCGGTCTACACGGCCGGTACCGCTGGGCAGCGCTCGCGCCCGCGACGCTGCTGGCCGCCGGCGGCGTCCTGCTGGGACTGTTTCCCGGATCCGGCGAGGCGATGAACGACGGCACCGGCGACTTCCACGCCTTGGGCGCCCTGGCAGGCTTCGTCGGCGGAAACGTCCTGGCCATCGCGCTCGGGAGCATGCACCGACGCGTCGGGCTCTCCCTGAAACTCGGGCGGACGCTGGTCACGGTCGGCGCGATCGGCCTGGTCTCGATGGTGGCCTACTTCGCCGACCTCATCTCCGGGGCCAACGTCCTCGTCGGCCTCATCGAACGCGGCGCCGTCCATCCGTTCCTGCTCGGCCTCATCTGCGCGGGGGTCGCCCTCTGGCGTGGGTACAGCCGCCCCTCGGCGACCGGCTGAGCCGGGTTGTTCACTGCCCGCGACCCAGCACGATTACGCCCTCATCTCCCGATACAAGATCACATTCGGGATCCGAGGCACCCTCTTCCAGCCCCACCCTTATCCACGAGAACAGGTGAGCCGCGAGCGTGGGGTGGAGGTCTCGCCAGCGAGGCGGAGGCCCACCGCATCGCGGTGCGCATGCGCCGGGCGGCCATCGCCTCCCACCTGCTGTCGGCCGTCCTGCTCGCGGCCGTCACCTGCTTCTCCGGCGAGACCGTCGGCGGCTCGACGCGACGGACGGGACGTTCGAGGACTCCCTCAGCCGTCTGACCCGACAACCAGGAGGTCCTGGCCGGCATCAAGGCGTTCCTCCGCCTGGTCAGAGCCGAGACGGCGTAGCGCAAAACCGGAAATTCCCGATTGTGTGGACGGTCCTGTCACTGCCCGATAACCTCTGCCGGGTCAAGATTGTCGGATCTTCAACAACAGGGGCGGGGACGGCGTGACGCGCTCGTGGAGGGAGCTACCCACGGGCCGTGTCGTGCATCTGCACGCGGGGCGAGACGTGCATGCGCCCGCGAGATCGGACGAGCAAGCGCGCGCAGGACAAGACGTGCACCCGCACACAGACCACGACATGCACCCGCACGCCGGCCAGGACGCGTACCCGCAGGCACGATCGGACGTGCATCTGCGTGCGGGACAGAACCCGCCTCTGCACGGCGACTCGGACGTCGTCGCGCTGGCGCTCGACCCCCTGCCCGACGACGCGCCCGCGCTGGTCACCTACGTCCCCCACCCGGCTTTGATCCCCACGTCCCTGACCCCTGCGTCCCTCGCCTCCGCGCCCCTGACCCCCGCGGACCTGGTCGCCGACGTGCTGCGGGAGCTGGAGCACGCCGCGCTGGCGATGTTCCCCGCCTGGCTGCAAGAGGCCGCCGGCATCACCGGGTCCGGCGGCGCAGCCGTGCCCGCCGTCCGCGCCCTCGCACTGCGTACGGGCTCGGCCAGCAGGCACTTCGCGCCCTTCCTCGCCGACCTGGCCGAACGCGCCCTGCGCGAGCGGGCCGCCTCGGACAGGTTCACAGCCGGGGGCACGGGCCGGGTCACGGTAGGAGTCACGGACAGGTTCACGGGCGGCGTGACGTCCGGAGGCCGTACGGCCGGCCGGGCCCGCACGTTCCCGCCCGAGATCCGTGCCGCCGGGCTGGCCCGGGTGCTCCGCGCGGGCTACCGGCGGCCGGAGGCCGCGATCCTCGTGCGGATTCCCTCCGGTCTCCCGCCCGCCGCCGAGGAGGTGCTGGTCACAGCCTGCGAATGGCTCGCCCAGCACGGCGGGTTCGGCGTCTGGCTCACCGGACCACCCCCGCGCGCCGTCGACCGCATCGAGTCCGTGGCCGCCCCGATCCCCGACGATGTGGCGGCGCTCATCCACGGGATCGAGCCGGGCGACGCCGAGGAGTCCGACCTGCCGGCGCTCACCTATCCGCCTCTCGCCGGGCTGCCGCACCCGGGCAGTGCCGCCGAACGACGGTTGGAGGCGGCGCTGTCGCCGTGCGACTGGGCGGCGGGCCGCGAGTGGAACCAGCTCCACGCCTCCGGACCGCTCAACAACCCGATCCGCGTCGACCTGCTCTGGCGTGCCGAACGATGCGTGGTCGAAATCGACGGTCCCGAGCACCTCGGCCCGCTCCGCCGCGCCGCCGACATACAGCGCGACGAGCGCCTGCGCCGGGACGGCTACGCCGTCCGCCGATTCACCAACGAGCAGGTGCTGAAACGTCTCAGCACCGTGCTCGCCGAGTTGGAACGCTTCCTCCACCAGTGCCGCAATGGAACGTTCGAAGGGTCACCCCATGCCTGACAAACCCCTGTCCTTCTCCGCGACCTGCGCCCTGCTGATCCTGATGGCGGAAGACCGGGAGATGCCCAATCCCGAGCTCAAGGAGAAGTACGGCGTCACCATCACGGGCAAGGAGCGGACAACCCTCAACGAGGGCGGATTCGTCACCAGCCGGAAGACGGGGCGCTCCTTCAGCCACGTGCTTACCGACAAGGGCTGGCACCACGCGTCCGAACTCGCCCGGGACGGCATCAGCGCGCCGGGCACCGGTTTCGCGGCGGCGGCGGTCAAGGCCCTCGTCGGCAACCTCCAGCGGCACATCGTCCGGAGCGAGCACAGCCTCGCCGAGATCTACAGCCGTCAGGAGGACCTCCTCACTGAGGTGAACGAGGCGCCGAAGGCAGAGACGACGCCAGAACCGATCGCACAGCCCCCGATCGCCCAGCCCCCGATCGCACAGTCACCGATTCCGCAGCCGCCGGTCGCACAGACGCCGGTCGCACAGACGCCGGCCGCCCAGCCCTCAGTCGCTGAGACGCCGACCACGGAGACGTCGATCTCCGAGACGCCGACCGCGCAACCGCCGGTTCCGCAGCCGCCGGTCGCACAGCCCTCGGTCGCTGAGACGCCGACCACGGAGACGTCGATCTCGGAGACGCCCACCGCGCAACCGCCGATCGTGGAGACCCCGCCCGCGAGCGTGCCCGCACTCTCGTCCGAGGACATCGAGACTCTGATCCGCAAGGCGTACGCGCAGCTCGCCGACAAGCCGAACACCTGGGTGAGCCTGACCCAGTTGCGTCCGCTGCTGGGCGACGCCCCCAGGGACCAGGTCGACACCGCCCTCCGTCGCATGATCGCCCTGCCCGACGTGCGTCTCGTGCCCTGGGAGAGCCAGAAGAGCCTGTCTCAGGCTGATCGGGACGCCGCCGTCGTCATCGGTGACCAGCCCAAGCACCGCATTCTGATCGGAGCATGATGACCGGCAAGGAACTGGACGCTCTGGCGGCGTTGAGGTTCAACTACGCCAATGTCCCCGACGACGTGTGGCGGCCGTCGCCGTTCCACGTCGGCACTCTGCACCGGCAGACCGCGCAGACCGTCCTCGACGGGTTCATCGAGGCCGAGGAGAGCGCCGACGCGAGCCCCATCGGCATCGTCATCGAGGGACAGCGCGGCTCCGGCAAGACGCACCTGCTCGGCTGGGTCCGGCAGAAGGTGCACGAGGAGGACGGCTATTTCTTCCTGGTGAGCCTGCTCGACGCCAGGAGCTTGTGGGAGAGCGTGCTGCTGTCCATGCTGGACAGCCTTTCCCGGCCGATCCCGGGATCGGGGACCCAGCTCACCGAGCTTCTGTGGCGGCTGTGCCTGCTCGCCGAGATCCCGGAAGAAGCACGCCGGTCGCTGACCGGTGAGGCGCCGCTCTCCCGGCAGGACCTGGACGACTTCGTGCGCGCCCTGCGCCGGTACGACCGGCACGTCGGCGGCGTCGCCCAAGACGTCGCCAGGGCGCTCGTCCTGCGCGCGGCCGACGACCCGTCCGCGCAGGACGTCGGAGACGCCTACCTCACCTCGGCGCCGGAAGGAGAACCGGGCGAGCGGGCCGGCTGGGGTTTCACCACGATCGTGAAGTCCCCTCAGGAGATGGTCAGGGACCTGTCCCGCCTGATGGCGCTGACCGGTCCTTCCGTCATCGCGGTGGACCAGATCGACGTCCTGCTCGCACAGTCGTCCGTCGCCATGGCGGGAGACACCAGGGACTCCTGGCAGGAGGCGCTGGTGCTCGAGCAGATCGCGGGCGGTCTGATGACTCTGCGCGAGGTGACCCGCCGGACGCTGACCGTGCTCTCCTGCCTTCCCGCGACGTGGGAACTCATCCGCACGAAAGCCATCGATACGGTGCAGGACCGGTTCAAGGAAGCCGTGCCGCTCGACAACATCCCCGATGCGCGAACGGGCATCGAGCTGATCGAGAAGCGGTTCAGCGCGCAGTACGGCGCGGTCGGCTTCACCCCGCCCTATCCGACGTGGCCGGTGAAGCCGGAGGCGTTCGAGGAGGCGTATCAGTACACGCCTCGTCAGTTGCTCATCCGGATCGACAAGCACGTCCGGTCGTGCCTGGCGAGCGGACAGGTCGTGGAGCTGGAACGGCTGGCCGGCTCCCAGCCAGTCAGGGTCGTTCCTGTATCTCCGCCGCCGCAGCCGGAGCCCGACTTCGGCGCGCTCGACAGGCGGTTCGCGGAGTTGCGGCAGCGTGCGGACGTGGTGGACGCGCTTGACCCGATCACCGAGGACGTCGTGATGCCGGGGCTGCTGTCGGCCGGACTGTCCGCCTGGATCGCCGAGCAGGGCGAGGACGGGCGCCTGTTCACCCAGGACCCGCCCCCGAGCACGAAGCCGCCCCTGCACGCGCGCCTGCGGCGGACGCTGGACGAGGCGACGGAGAACGAGGCCCACTGGTGCTTCCGCGCCATCTCGGCGTCCCATCACACCGCCGCGCTCAACCGGCTGAAGGCCGCGTCCACGGCGGCCGGGCTCGACGAGCGGATCCCCGCGCGCAAGCTGTTCGTGCTCAGGAACCAGAGCTGGGCCAAGGGACCGGCCACCCAGGCGGCCCTGGCCGCCTTCGAGCAGGCGGGCGGCCGGGTGCTCCAGGTCGAAGAGGACGACCTGCGGATCTTCTCGGCGCTTCGCACCCTGCTGACGGAGAACTCGCCGGACCTCCGGGCGTGGCTCGTCTCGCGTAAGCCGACGAGCGAGGTGAAGCTGTTCGCGGAGGCGCTGGGCGACGCGGCCGTTCCGCGTGTGTCCGACTCCGTCACCGGAAGGTCCGCCCGGTCGAACCGGGCGCAGGACCGCCCCCGGCGCACCGCCAACCCCGAACGGCGTCTGCTCCGCCGGGAGGCGGTGCCGGGACTCACGACGCTGCCGTTGACCGAAGCGCCCTCCCCGGCCTCCGGCACCACGCCTTCGCCCGCCACCGGCAGCGCGCCGTCCTCTGCCATCGGCAGTGCGCCGTCCCCCGCTCCGGACACCGCGGCGTCCCCCGCCACGGGCATCGCCACGCCCCTGGCCACGGACATCGCACCGTCCCCCATCACCGACAGCGCGCCGCCGCCCGCACAGGACACCGCGGCGTCCCCCGCCACGGGCATAGCGCAGCTCCCGGCTACGGAGACCGCACCGCAGCCGGCCACCGATGGCGAGTCGCCTCCGGCTTCCGGGGATGTGCCGGAACCTTCCGATACGGGCGTCGCGAGTTCCGGCGGCCTGACCCTTGGTCCGGCCGTTCCCGATCTGCAGGTCTGGCCGCCGCTGCCCGCCCCTGAGGCGTCACCGGTCGAAGCACCGGCCCCGGAGATGCCGACTGTGGAGATTCCGGCCTCGGAGCTACCGGTGGTGGAGGCGGCGGTTCCCCGGCCGCGAAGGCCGCTGTCGGCGGATGAGGACCCGGCGTCGCCGTACCTGACGATCGGGGCGGCGACCGCGGACGGCCGGCCGGTGCGCGTGCACCTGGAGACCCTGCGCAAGCACACGGCGATCTTCGCCGGATCGGGCTCCGGCAAGACGGTGCTGATCCGCCGTCTCGTGGAGGAGTGCGCCCTTCAGGGGGTCTCGGCGATCGTCCTCGACGCGAACAACGACCTCGCGCGGCTGGGCGACCGGTGGCCGGAGCCACCCGCGGAGTGGGGCGAGGGCGACGCGGCCAGGGCCGACGACTACCTGGCCAACACCGACGTGGTGATCTGGACGCCGCGCAAGGAGGCGGGACGGCCGCTGAGCTTCCAGCCGCTGCCCGACTTCGGCAGCGTCGCCGACGACCCTGACGAGTTCGGCGAGGCGGTGGACGCCGCCCTCGCCGCGCTCGTGCCCCGGGCGAAGCTGGAGGCCAAGACGGCCAAGGCGCATCTCGGCCAGGCGGTGCTCCGCGAGGCCGTCGCCCACTACGGACGGCGCGGCGGCACGAGCCTCGCCGGCCTGATCGCCCTCCTCGACGACCTGCCGGACGGCGTGAGCACTCTCGAAGGCGCGCCCAGGCTCGCGACCGAGATGGCCCAGCACCTGAGGGCGGAGACGATCAGCGATCCCCTGTTCGCGGGGACCGGGACGCCCGTCGATCCGGGCGTCCTGCTGACGCCGCCGGAGGGCAAGCGGGCCCGTGTCTCGGTGATCAGCCTCACCGGCCTGGCCTCCGACCAGCAGCGGCAGGGCTTCGTCAACCAGCTGCAGATGGCGCTGTTCTCCTGGATCAAGCGGCATCCCGCCGGAGACCGGCCGCTCGGCGGGCTGTTCGTGATGGACGAGGCCCAGACGTTCGCGCCGTCCGGTACGACGACCGTGTGCACCCAGAGCACGCTCGCTCTCGCCGCGCAGGCCCGCAAGTACGGCCTGGGGCTGGTGTTCGCCACCCAGGCGCCGAAGGGGCTGCACAACCGGATCACGGGCAACGCCGCCACCCAGTTCTTCGGCCTGCTCAACGCGCCGGCCCAGATCACGGCGGCGCGGGAGCTGGCCAGGGCCAAGGGCGGCGACGTCCCCGACGTGGCGCGGCTGCGGTCGGGCCAGTTCTACGCGGCGTTCGAGGGCGGGTCGTTCACGAAGGTCCGTACGCCGCTGTGCCTGACCCACCACCCGAGCAGCCCCCTGACGAGCGAGGAGGTCGTGGCCCGGGCGAACCGGTAGGGCGCCGCCGCCCATGCTCCCTGCCCGTGCTCCCTGCCGCCGCCCGTCCTTCCTGCCGCCGCCCGTGCTCCCCTTCCGGCGGTCTATCGCCGGAAAGCGGCGCCACCGGCGGCGGCGATCGCCACCGACAGGACGATGACGACGGTGAGCGTGCCCAGGGGGTTGCGGTGCCGTACGGGCGCGATCGCGCGCATGGCCGGCACACGGTAGACCGGTGACGGCGACGGAGTGGGCCGCGGCGTCGGACGAGGGCGCGGGGACGACGCCGCCACGGGCGGCCGGGCCACGGCCACCACCCGGTGCGGAGCATGCCGGGGCGTCGGTGCGGGCTTCTCGGGAGCCGGTGGCGGAGGCTTCGGGGAGGGCGCGGGCGGCGGCACGGGCCTGGGTGACGTGCAGCCGGGCCGTCCGATGCCGACCTCGGCGTGCAGGCCGATGAGCACGTCGACGTCGAGGCAGACACCGACCCGCAGGCCCGGTCCGTCCGGATCGGGTGCCGTGAGGGACACATCGGCCGCTGCCCGCACCATCCCCCGGGCCACCGTGCCGCCCGCGCCCGTGTCCTGCCGCTCGGCCCGCACCTGCTGCTCGGCCGCCGGGGCGGGAGCCGCCGCGGCCGGCACGGCGCAGGCCGGCACGGCACAGGCCAGCGCGGCGCAGGCGGAAACGGCCGCGACCGCGACGGCCACGCGCGGGCCCGCCGTCCTGCCCATGTCAGTGGCCCTCGGGGATCCGCTGGAACTCGTGCAGGGCGCTCACGAACGCGTCGGGCTGCACCGCCAGGCCGCCGCTGAAGGGGTGGGAGATGTTCCACGCGAGATAGACGCCGACGCCGAGCAGGACCGCCATCGTCAGCACCGGCACGAGCGTGAGCCCCCGGGGCCGCGCCCCTGCCAGGAACGGGAAGACGATGACCAGGACGCCCGTGAGCACCGTCAGCAGCATGACGCCGGGGGGCGGCTCGGTGCCCGCGTCGGCGGCGCGCTGCCGCCGGGCGGCGGACATGTCCGCCATCCGCTCCAGCACGGCGTCTCTGGCGTCGCGCGCCTCGTCGGTCGTGACCGGCAGTTCGGTCACGTGGGCGCGTAACGCCTCCAGCCGCGCCGATCCCTCGCTGCCGAGATGTCCGGCCGCCATCTGGGGCCACTCGTCCTCGACGACGTATCTCGCGTACTCGCGGAGCCCCTCGCGCACCTGGGCGGCGTCGGGGGCCGGGAGCGGCGCGGCGGCCCAGTAGGCCTCCACGAGCGCGTGGGTCTCCGCGTAGGTGTTCTGCCGCGCGGAGTCGGCCGAGGTCCACGGCACGACGATCGCGATGGCGAACACGAGCAGGAACAGCGAGGAGAGCATCGACCCGGCGTGACCGGCGGACGCGCCGCCGGGATCGCGGTCGTCGGTGCCCCGGCCCAGCGCGCGGAAGAGAAGGGCCGCCACGGCCACCAGCCCGACGGCCGCCGCGACCGCGAGTACGCCCAAGAGCATGACATCTCCACAGACACTTTGCCGATTACTTGTGGTGACATGACTATCACACGAAGTAATCATTGACCAGCCAAGACAGGCAAGTCACGGCGCGGCCTGCCCGGCCGGGCGGGAGAGGTCATGGCAGGATCGGCGCGGAGGTGATCGCATGCGCGTGGTGATCGCGGGCGGACACGGGAAGATCGCCCTTCGGCTGGCGCGCCTGCTGAGCGGGCGGGGCGACGCGCCCGTGGGGCTGATCCGCAACCCGGACCAGGTCGCGGACGTGGAGGCGGCCGGCGCCGAGGCGGTGGTGTGCGACCTGGAGCGGACCACGCCGGAGAAGGTGGCCGAGATCCTGCTGGGGGCGGGAGCCGTCGTCTTCGCCGCCGGGGCGGGGCCCGGCAGCGGCGTCGCGCGCAAGTTCACCGTGGACCAGGGCGCCTCGGTGCTGCTCGCCGACGCGGCCGAACGGGCCGGGGTGTCCCGCTTCATCCAGATCTCCTCGATGGGCGCGGGATCGCCGCCCGCACCGGGGAGCGACGAGGTCTGGGCGGCCTACATCACCGCGAAGACGGCGGCGGAGGAGGACCTGCGCGCCCGCCCGCTCGACTGGACGATCCTGCGGCCCGGGCGGCTCACCGACGAGCCGGGCACCGGCCTGGTGACGCTCGCCGACCCGCCGCTTCCCCCCGGTTCGGTGCCGCGCGACGACGTGGCCGCCGTGATCGCCGCACTGATCGACACACCGGAGACGCGGCTTCGCGTCCTCGAACTCATCGGCGGAGGCGTGCCCATCGACGAGGCCATACGGCTCGTGCTGATGTGACGACCGCACAGCGGCGTTTTCAGGACCGTTACCCAAACCGCCCCGAATAGCAAGAGGTACTAAATACCCAATTGGGCACTAGATCATCTCGTTACGGAAAAATCCCGAATTTGTGGGGTTCATGCGGCTTGACGCGTTTTGCGGGGTGACGAAGACTTCCCTCGAACTTCGCGTGATCCACTCCGGGCCGGCCCCCCTCCCCGGAAGGCACGCCAGATGGAGGAACTCGATGAGTAGCTCTCCCCGGAGAGCGCGTCGCTATGCCGCCGCGCTCGCACTCCCCCTGGCGATCACTCTGAACGCCCTCCCGGCGCTCGCCGATCCTTCCCCGGATCCGGTCCCGCCGGACCGGGCCTCCAGCACCGCGCAGAACGGCGTAGCGCTCATGCGCGTCGTCGTCGCCGACCAGGCGGGCGTGGACAAGCTGGTCGCCATGGGCGTCGACCTGGCCGAATACACCAAGCCCGTCGACGGCGGCATCGAGGTGCACGCCGTGCTCAGCCCCGACGAGGCGCGGAGCCTGCGCGACCAGGGCTTCGACGTCCGCGACGCCATCTCCGACCAGAGCGACTACGCCGCGAACCTGGCAGAACGGCGGCAGGCTCTCGCCGTCGCATCGGCCGACGCGGCCGAGACCGACACACTGACCCCGCTGCGCGCCGAGTGGTTCACCAGCCTCGACAACCAGCGCTTCCTGTCGGTGGAAGTGAAGACGAGCGCGACCGACGCCCAGACCGTGCTCACCGCCACCTGGGACAGCGGCCCCGGCACGGCCCCCGACTCCGGCGGCTCGACGACGATGTCCCGCTTCACCGACGCGGGCCAGTACATGTACCACCGGTTCAACTCGCCGCTGCCGATCACGGAGACCCCCACCCAGGTCACGATCACCAGCAGCCGGGGCGGCACGGTCACCGTGCCGGTGACCAAGTGGCTGGGCGAGCCGCGCAAGGCGCCGGGCAAGCACTACGTGCAGGACTTCGTCGACCACTACATGGACCCCACCGAGGTCACCGGCCGGATCGTGGCGCTGGCCAAGCAGTTCCCGAACATCTCGGAGATCATCGACCTCCCGTACAAGACGAACGGCTACCGCCGCCAGGCGCAGGCGCAGTTCGGCAGCGGCTCGGGGAGCGCGCTGGCGAGCACGTTCTACGTGACGTCCAAGGCGTACGGCAGCGAGGGCGGCAACGACGTCAGCGTCGCGCTGGCGAACCCCGGCACCGCCTCGGCCCCGCTCTCGGTCACCGTCAACGGCAAGGACGTCGTGGTCAACCTGGCGACGGACGCCTCCGGCTCGGTCACCAGCACGGCCTCCGAGGTGGTCGCCGCGCTGAACGGCGACCCCGCGGCCTCGGCGCTGCTGACCGCCGCCCTCTATCGCACCAGCCCGGGCACCGGCGTGGTGGCGGCGGCCGCGGCGACGAAGCTGACCGACGGCCTGAAGGCGCCGGCGACCGTCTCGCGCCAGCCGTTCCAGATGAAGGCGCTGCGCATCGGCAAGAGCCGGGACGGTTCGAAGACCGGGGTGTTCCTCTACTGCCAGGAGCACGCCCGCGAGTGGGTGACCCCGCTGACCTGTGTGGAGACCGCCGAGCGGCTGCTGCGCAACTACGCGCTCGACGCGGACACCAAGAAGCTGGTGAACAACCTCGACATCTTCATCGTGCCGACGATCAACCCCGACGGCGCGCACTACTCGATGTACGACTACAACATGCAGCGCAAGAACATGGTGAACTACTGCGCTGCCGACGGGTCGGACCCGGCGCGCCGCAACTCCTGGGGCGTCGACCTCAACCGCAACTTCTCGGTGGGCAGCGCCTTCGACGGCTACGTCGGCGGTTCGACCACCTGCACCGGTGAGACCTACTCCGGGCCGTCCGAGCTGTCGGAGCCGGAGACCCGCAACGAGGTCTGGCTGACGGAGCAGTACCCGAACATCAAGTTCGCGATGAACACCCACTCCTACGGCGGCTACTTCATGTGGCCTCCGGGGGCGTACAAGAGCGCCGGGCGCGAGACGCTGCCGCGGCCGGACCTGGGCACCGAGGAGTACTTCTGGAACGCCTCCGCCCACATCCTGTCGGCCGTGCAGGGCTGGCGCGGCACGGCCATCTGGCCGGGGCGCACCGGTCCGGTGATCGACGTGCTCTACTCGGCGGCCGGCAACAGCGCCGACGAGTTCTGGTACAACAAGGGCATCATCGGCTGGGACTTCGAGGTCGGCGCGGACGTCTACGACCCGGCGACCAACAGGTACACCTCGGTCGGCTTCCAGCCTCCGTTCGAGGAGGGCCACGAGGAGGCGATGGAGTTCTCCAACGGCCAGATCGGCATCCTCGAAGTCGCCCAGGCGTACGAGAAGGACAAGCAGAAGCCCGAGTCGAAGCTCGTGGTGACCGACAGGACCGACACCTCGGCCACGTTCACCTTCACCGTGGACGAGCCGGCGAACGTCTACTACACCCTCGACGGCAGCCGGCCGACGCTGAGCTCGCCCAAGCTGACCTCGTCGGGCATGCGCGAGGGCGCCGCGAAGATCACTGTCGACAAGACGACAGAGGTGCACTGGTTCGCCATGGACCTCGCGGGCAACATCGAGAAGAACTACAAGCCGGACGGCAACGGCAAGAACTACAACAAGGAGACCGTCACCGTCGACAAGGCGCCGGTGGTGCCGCTGACCGTGACCGCCTCGTCCCGTTGCACGGGCAGCTCGGCGTACGTCGCCGCGACGGCCGTCAACGCCGGTGACGGGCCGGCGACGGTGGAGCTGACCACCCCGTACGGTTCCAAGACGGTGGCCGACGTGGCCCCGGGCAAGCAGGCCTACCAGTCCTTCAACACCCGGGCCGGGAGCATCGACGCCGGCACGGTCACCGTGAAGGCGACCGCCACGATCGACGGCAAGCAGGTCACCTCGTCCTACGACGCCGCCTACAGCGCGGCCGACTGCCACTGAGCCGCTGACACCGCTGTAGCACAGACCCGGGGCCGGCCGCCCATCCGGCCGGCCCCGCCCCCCATAAATGGAGCGATCCGCATGAGAATCACCAGGACCACACAGATAATCGCCGCCTCCGTGCTCGGCCTGGCCCTCGCCGCCGCGGCCACCCCCGCGCTGGCCGACGACGACCCCGCCGGCACCGGCGGCATCGACGTGTCGGTGAACATCCAGCCGACCACCACCCCCGGCCAGCTGTCGATGACGGTGGCCGACAACACGGGGGTGTCGCTGGAGGAGAACGGCTCGGACGCCACCGCCCGCCAGTTCACCGGCACCCTGCCGACGGTCACCGTGACCGACACCCGCACCCTCGAGGAGATCCCCGACGGTGAGTACTGGGCGGTCGTGGGCCAGGCCAGCGAGTTCGTCGCGACCGACGACCCGAGCAAGACCATCGGCCCGGAATACCTGGGCTGGCGGCCCCACCTGCTGAGCGACTCCTCCACCGGCTCGGTGGCGGCCGGTGAGCCGGTCTCCAGCGCCATCTCCGACGGCACCGGCGCTCCCACGGTCGGTCTGCAGGGGCAGGAGCTGCTGGTCTCCACCGCCAACTCCGCCGACGAGATCGGCACTTCGGAGGTCAACGCCGATCTGGCCCTGCGCACCCCGGTCGACGTCGCCGCCGGCGAATACCACTCCACCATCACGCTGTCGCTGTTCAACCAGTCCTGACCGGGCGGGTCCGCACCAGTCCCGTCCAGGACGATGTGACGCAGGGTTAGGAAATCCTGACGTAGCGGATTGTTGACCGGGCGGTCAATCAGGCAGACCGTCAGATAACAGGTCACCTCTCCCCGTACGGAGGCACGGATGGATCTCACGAGATCGTTGTCCGACGTCGTCGCCCTCGTCGCCGGGCTGGTCGCGGTGCTCGCACCGTTCTTCTGGGCCGACGCCCAGGCGGCCACGCAACCACTGCTCATCCTCGGCGCCCTGCTCGTCGTCTCCGCCCTGTGGTCCATCCTGGGCGCGGGCGGCGCCAGCTCCTGGGTGACCGCGGCGTTCGGCGCTCTGCTGCTCGTCTCCCCCTGGGCGTTCGGCTTCGACGGCGACTCCGCCTCTGCGTGGACCGCCTGGATCACCGGCGGCGTCACCGTCATCGTCGGTCTGCTGACCGTCCTGCAGGTGCGCGGCCGCACGACCGTCGCCGCCTGACTCCCCTACCACCCCACCCACGCGTACGGCCCCGCCGCCCGTCGTCCCCCCGGCGACAGGCGGCGGGGCCGTACGTCTTTGCGTCCCTCCGGCTCGCACGGCCGGCACGGGGACGGCGTGCGACAGGGCGGTGGCGGTGCGACGACAGGGGATGGCGGAGACAGGGGGCCTCACCTGCGCGGGGACCAGAGTCGCGCTTATCACTCCACAGGCGGCATGTCGCCCCTTGACTTTGGCGCGATCTCCACTCAGTCTGTTGCGCATAGCGCTTCCTGTTCCACCTTACGAAACTGGGAAACCCTCGCATGATTCCTGCGTGCCCCCTCGCCGCCCTGCCCAGGGGTGAGGCCCTCCGAATCGAGACAGATCCCCCGATCGCCGTCTTCCACACAGAGGACGGTGAACTGTACGCGGTGGACGACACCTGTACGCACCAGGACGCGTCGCTCGCGGACGGGTGGCTGGAAGGGTGCGAGGTGGAGTGCCCCCTGCACGCGTCGCGCTTCGACCTGCGCACGGGCCAGGTGGACGCTCCTCCCGCGAAGCTGCCGGTGCGCACCCACCAGGTGGTGGTCCAGGACGAGACCGTCTACGTCGTGCCGTCGGACCTGCCGCCGAACCTGCCGCCCGGCGTCCGCACCGGTTCGGCCTGAGACGCCGTGAGGGTGTCGTGAAAGCCGTGAGGATGTCGTGAAATCGGTCGCTGTCGTCGGCGCGTCGCTCGCCGGGCTGTCGGCGGCCCGCGCGCTGCGCGCCCAGGGCTTCGACGGGCGCCTGACGATCGTCGGGGCCGAGCCGCACCGCCCCTACGACCGTCCCCCGCTGTCCAAGGAGTTCCTCACCGGGCAGATGACGACGGCCGATCTCGCTCTGGAGGGCGACGACGAGGACCTCGGCGCCGAGTGGCGGCTGGGCGTCGCCGCCACCGGCCTCGACCGGGGGCGGTCGCTGCGCGTCGCGCTCGCCGACGGCTCCGCGGTCGAGGCCGACGGCGTGGTCATCGCCACCGGCGCGGTCGCCCGCACCCTCGGGGGTGGTCTCGCCGGCGTGCACACGCTGCGCACGATCGACGACGCGGCGGCCCTGCGGGCCGACCTCGGCGCCGCCCGGCGGCTCGTGGTGATCGGGGCCGGGTTCATCGGCGCGGAGGTCGCCTGCGTCGCCCGCACGCTCGGCCTCGACGTGACGATCGTCGAGGCCGCGCCCGCGCCGTTCGCCCGCGCGCTCGGGCCCGAGATGGGCACCGCGCTCGCCGGGCTGCACGAGGACAACGGCGTGCGCCTCATCTGCGGCGCCGCCGTACGCGGCCTGACGGGCGAGGGCCGCGTCGACGGCGTGCTGCTCGACGACGGACGCCGCCTGGACGCCGACGTGGTGCTCGTCGGCATCGGCGCGCGGCCGGTCGTGGAGTGGCTCGACGGCAGCGGGGTGCTGCTCGGCGACGGCGTCGTCTGCGACGCGGGCGGCGCGACGAACGTGCCGGGAGTCGTCGCGGTCGGCGACTGCGCCGCCTGGTTCGACCCCGCTCTCGGCGTCCACCTGCGCGTGGAGCACTGGACCGGCGCCGCCCGGCGTCCCGCGACGGCCGCGCGGACGCTGCTGTCCGGCGGCGCGTCCGTGCCGGACACGCTCGCGCCGCCCTACCTGTGGTCCGACCAGTACGGCATGCGCGTGCAGTTCGCCGGGCACACGCTGCCGGGAGACGAGGTGAGCGTCGAGGAGGGCGACCTCGCGTCCCGGCGCTTCCTGGCCGTCTACCGGCGGGAGGGCCGCACGGTCGCGGTGCTCGGCGTCGACCAGCCGCGCTCGTTCACCCGGTGGCGGCGCCGCGTGAACGAGCCCGCCGGGGCGCGATGAGCGCCGTCACCCACCGTGGCCGAGACGGTGGCTGATGTCGGCGGCGCCCGCGACGAGCACGGGCGCGAGCTCGTGCATGCGCTCCTCGCTGAACCGGTAGGCCGGGCCGGAGGCGCTGACGGCGGCCACCACCTCGCCCTCGTGGGAGCGGATGGGCGCGGCGATGGCGTTCAGCCCGATCTCGTACTCCTCCACGGTGACCGCGTAGCCCTGCCGCAGCGCCTCGGCGAGCTGCCGGCGCAGCTCGCCCGCGTCGGTCACCGTGGCCGGGGTGAAGCGCTCCAGCCCGGCGGCGGCGATGAGCCGTTCGCGGCGCCGCTCGTCGAGGTGGGCGAGCAGGACCTTGCCGCTCGACGTGGCGTGCAGGGGGGTGGGCTGGCCCACCCAGTTGTGGGCGGTGACGGCCGCCTGGCCGCGCACCTGGTCGAGGTTGATGGCGTAGTGGGACCGCGCGACGGCGATGTTGACGGTCTCGCCGATCTCCTCGGCGAGACGCCGGCACACCGGGCGGCTCTGCTGGACGAGGTCGAGCCGCGCGGCCACCCCGGCGGCGAGCCGGACGATGCCGAAGCCGAGGCGATATTTGCCGCGGTCTTCGGCCTGCTCGGCCAGGCCGCGCGCCTCGAGCGCGCCGAGAAGCCGGAACGCGGTGGACTTGTGGACGCCGATCTCCGCGGCGACCTCGCTCACGCCGGCCTCGCCGCGCTGGGAGAGGATCTCCAGGATCGTGACGGCCCGGTCCACCGACTGGACGCCGCCGCTTCCCTCGGACCTCGCGGCGGTCTCGTCGGCCCCCGCGAGATCGGGGTCCGGCGCGTGACGTTGCGAATGCTGCACTCTATTGCGCATATCAATATCATCCTGCCCGGGAGGCGGACATGTATGACTTTGTCATCGTCGGTGGTGGATCAGCGGGGAGCGCGCTCGCGAACCGGCTGTCGGCCGACCCCTCGAACCGCGTGCTCGTGCTGGAGGCGGGCCGTCCCGACTACCTGTGGGACGTGTTCATCCACATGCCCGCGGCGCTGATGTTCCCCATCGGCAGCCGGTTCTACGACTGGAAGTACGAGTCCGAGCCCGAGCCCTACATGCACGGCCGGCGGATCTACCACGCCCGCGGGAAGGTCCTCGGCGGGTCGAGCAGCATCAACGGCATGATCTTCCAGCGCGGCAACCCGATGGACTACGAGCGCTGGGGCGCCGATCCGGGCATGGAGACCTGGGACTTCGCGCACTGCCTGCCGTACTTCAAGCGGATGGAGAACTGCCTGGCCGCCGACCCGTCCGACCCGATGCGCGGGCACGACGGGCCGCTGGTGCTGGAGCGCGGCCCGGCGAAGAACCCGCTGTTCAAGGCGTTCTTCGAGGCCGTGCAGCAGGCGGGCTACCCGCTGACCGACGACGTGAACGGCTACCGCCAGGAGGGCTTCGCGCCGTTCGACCGCAACCTGCGCCGCGGGCGCCGCCTGTCGGCCGCCCGGGCCTACCTCCACCCCGTGATGGACCGCCCGAACCTCACGGTCAAGACCCGGGCGTTCGTCACGAAGATCCTGTTCGAGGGCAAGCGCGCGGTCGGCGTCGAGTTCGACGGCAAGCGGGTGCGGGCCGGGGAGGTCATCCTCTGCGGCGGCGCGATCAACTCCCCGCAGCTCCTGCAGCTGTCCGGCGTGGGCGACGCCGACCACCTGAAGGCGCACGGCATCGACGTGGTCCACGACCTGCCCGGCGTGGGCGAGAACCTCCAGGACCACCTGGAGGTCTACATCCAGTACGCCTGCAAGCAGCCGGTGTCGATGCAGCCCGCGATGAAGTGGCGCAACCGGCCGATGGTCGGCGCCCAGTGGCTGTTCCTGCGCAAGGGCCCCGGCGCGACCAACCACTTCGAGGCCGGCGGCTTCGTGCGCGGCAACGAGGACGTCGACTACCCCAACCTGATGTTCCACTTCCTGCCCGTCGCCGTACGGTATGACGGCAGCGCGCCGGCCGGCGGGCACGGCTACCAGGTGCACATCGGGCCGATGTACTCCGACGCCCGCGGCTCCGTGAAGATCAAGAGCGCCGACCCCCGGGTGAAGCCCGCGCTGCGGTTCAACTACCTGTCCACCGACCAGGACCGCCGCGAGTGGGTCGAGGCCGTACGAGTGGCCCGCGACATCCTCAACCAGCCCGCCATGGACGCGTTCAACGGCGGCGAGCTGTCGCCCGGCCTTGAGGTCGAGACCGACGAGCAGATCCTCGACTGGGTGGCCAAGGACGGCGAGACCGCGCTGCACCCCTCCTGCACGGCCAAGATGGGCGTGGACGAGATGTCCGTGGTCGACCCGCTGACGATGCGAGTGCACGGCCTGGAGGGCCTGCGGGTCGTGGACGCCTCGGTCATGCCGTACGTGACGAACGGCAACATCTACGCGCCCGTGATGATGGTCGCGGAGAAGGCGGCCGACCTGATCCTCGGTAACACTCCCCTGGCCCCCGAGCCGGTGGAGTTCTACCGGCACAGGAAGGACGCCTGAGATGAAGGACCTGCACATCGGCGGGGAGTGGCGCGACGCTGCCGAGGGCGGCCGGCGCGAGATCCACTGCCCGGCCGACGGGCGGCACGTGGCCACGGTCGCGGAGGCCACCCGCGCCGACACCGAGGCCGCGATCGCGGCGGCCCGGCGGGCGTTCGACGATGGCCCGTGGCCGCGTACGCCGGAGCGGGAGCGCGGGGCGCTGCTGCTGCGGGTGGCCGCTCTGCTGGAGCGCGACAAGGCCGAGATCGCGCGGGCGGAGTCGCTGGACACCGGCAAGCGCCTGGTGGAAAGCGAGTATGACGTCGACGACGTGATCGCGTGTTTCCGCTACTTCGGCGGGATCGCGGGCACGGACGCGGGCCGGGTGGTCGACACCGGGCGCGCCGACGCGATCAGCCGGGTGGTGTACGAGCCGGTCGGCGTCTGCGGCCTGATCACGCCGTGGAACTACCCGCTGCTGCAGACCTCCTGGAAGGTGGCGCCCGCGCTGGTGGCCGGGAACACCTTCGTGCTCAAGCCGAGCGAGCTGACCCCGTCGACCGCGATCCTGCTGATGCGGCTGCTGGAGGAGGCGGGCCTGCCCCCGGGCGTGGGCAACCTCGTGCTCGGGGCCGGCGCGGAGGCGGGCGCGCCGCTGGCCGAGCACCCGGACGTCGACCTGGTCTCGTTCACCGGCGGGCCGGCGACGGGCCGGTGGATCATGGCCGCCGCCGCGCGGACGGTCAAGCGGGTCGCCCTGGAGCTGGGCGGCAAGAACCCCAACATCGTCTTCGCCGACGCGGACTTCGACACCGCGGTCGACTTCGCCGTGACCGCCGTCTTCCTGCACTCGGGGCAGGTCTGCTCGGCCGGCGCCCGGCTGCTGGTGGAGGACTCCATCCACGAGAAGTTCGTGGACGCGGTGGTGCGCCGGGCGGAGCGGATCAGGCTGGGCGGGCCGTTCGACCCCGAGGCCGAGACCGGGCCGCTGATCTCTGCCGCGCATCTGGCCAAGGTCGAGGCGTACGTCGAGGCGGGGATCGCCGAGGGCGCGAAACTGCGCTGCGGCGGGCGGCGGCTGGAGGGCGAGGGCTACTTCTTCCCGCCGACCGTGCTGGACGGCTGCCACCGCGACATGCGGGTCGTCCGGGAGGAGTCGTTCGGGCCGGTGCTGACGGTGGAGCGGTTCTCCGGTGAGGATGAGGCCGTCGCGCTGGGCAACGACACCGACTATGGCCTCGCCGGGGCCGTGTGGACGACCGACGCGGGCAAGGCGCAGCGGGTGGCCGCCCGGCTGCGGCACGGCACCGTGTGGATCAACGACTATCACCCCTATGTGCCGCAGGCGGAGTGGGGCGGGTTCAAGCAGTCGGGCGTCGGCCGGGAGCTCGGCCCGACCGGCCTGAACGAATACCGCGAGATCAAGCACATCTGGCAGAACACCGATCCCCGCCCCCAGCACTGGTTCCGCCCCTGAGTCAGGCGCCGTACGCGGCGAGGAACTCCCCGATGCGCGCGTCCATCTCGGGCGGGGCCGCGAGGGGCAGGGTGTGATGGGTGGCCCCGGGCAGCACGGCCGTCTCCACCTGCGGCAGCAGCGCCGCGGCGGAGGCGGCCACCCGGCCGATGTCGTGCGCCCTGCTGCGCTCGGCCGGCAGGAGCAGCACCGGAAGCCGTAGCGCCCGCAGCGCCTCCGGGCCGGGACGCGGCCCGGTCAGCGGCCGGGCGGCCGGGAAGGCGGCGGCCAGGTCGTAGAGGCGCAGCCACGTCTCGTCGAGCGCCGCGTGCCCCGTCTCCCAGCCGAGGAACGCGCGGCGCCGCCGTACGGTCGGGCGGAGCAGCATCGGCAGGGCGCGCAGCAGATAGCGGCGGGAGAACCCGGCAAAGCAGTTGGTCGGGTCGATCAGCACCAGGGCCCGCACCCTGCCGGGCGCGTGCCCCGCGTGATGGAGCGCGTAGTGGAGTGCGCTCCACGCGCCGTAGGAATGGCCGCACAGGGACACCCGCGAGGCGCCGAGCCCGTCGAGCACGGCGTCGAGCCAGGCCATCTGGTCGCCGAGTTTCCGGATCGGCCGCTCGCCGGCGACGCTGCGGCCCGCGTCGCCGACGGTGTCGACCGCGTGCACGCGGTAGGCCGTGCCGAGCGCCGTCGCCGTACCGGACCAGACGGTCGAGGTGGTCCCGCCTCCGTGCAGGAGGACCACCGGCGGCGCGCCCGCGGGGCCGACGGAGTTGACGCGGGTCGTGCCGTAGGGCGTGCGGATCTCCGCCGTCTCGGTGGAGGCGGGCCAGCGCGCCGCCAGGACGGCGTCGTAGGCCGCGAGAAACCCGTCGTCAGCGCTCGTCATGCCTGCCCCTCACAATGTCTCGCTGAGCGATAATCTCGTTGAACGAGATAATAGGAGTGGGTCATGTCGGGTGGGCACGAGGGTCCGGAGATGGAGATCTTCCATCTGCTGCGGGCGGTCACGGTGGAATACGGCCTGCGGCAGGCGGAGTTCGCGGCCGAGCACGGCATGCACGTCACCGACGTGCGGGCGCTCATCTGCCTGCTCGACGCGGAGCGGGCCGGGATCGACGCCACCGCCGGCTTCCTCGGCGCCGGGCTTGGCCTCAACTCGGCGGGCACCACGGGGGTCGTCGACCGGCTCGAACGGCTCGGCCTGGTCAGCCGGGTCCGCGACGTCAAGGACCGGCGGCGGGTCCTGCTGAGAGTCGAAGACCGCGCCAAGGAACTGGGGTGGCGCCACTTCGGGCCGCTCATCGACACGGCGGTCACGGTCCTGTCCGGTTTCGACGAACGGGAGACGGCCGCAGTGCGCCACTTCCTCCGTACGACGCTCGACGCGTTGCGGACGTGAAGGCGCATGCTGGGGGCATGGACGTGTCCGTACGCTTCTCGCCCGAGCTGTGGATCTTCCTCGCGCCGCGCAACCGGCGGCCCGAGGTGGCCGTGCCGTACGACGGGACGTCCTCGCTCGGCCACCTGATCGAGTCGGCGGGCGTGCCGCTGACCGAGGCCGGCACATTCCTGGCGGGTGGCCGCCCGGTCGAGCGGTCGTACCGGCCGGGCCCGGACGAGGTGGTGGAGGTGCCGCCCGTGCCCAGGCCGCAGGCCGTGCCCGACTGCCGGTTCGTCCTCGACGTCCACCTGGGGACGCTGGCGCGGCGGCTGCGCCTGGTCGGCCTGGACACCGCCTATCGCAACGACATGGACGACGACGCCCTGATCGAGCAGGCCGACGCCGAAGACCGGGTGCTGCTCACGCAGGACCGGGGCATCCTGCGGCGCCGGTCGCTGCGGCACGGCGCGTACGTGCGCGGGGCCAGGCCGGACGACCAGTTCCTCGACGTGCTCGACCGCTTCCGGCCGCCGCTGGCCCCGTGGACCCGATGCACGGCCTGCAACGGGCGGCTCGCCCCG
Source organism: Microbispora sp. CL1-1 (assembly GCF_012034195.1). Classification (NCBI taxonomy): domain Bacteria; kingdom Bacillati; phylum Actinomycetota; class Actinomycetes; order Streptosporangiales; family Streptosporangiaceae; genus Microbispora; species Microbispora sp. CL1-1. The sequence goes on along the minus strand of NZ_JAATEK010000014.1, from coordinate 45,748 downwards.
GTCGGCAAGGCCGAGGTGGAGGACGCGCTTGAGCCCGGCACGCGGCGCAGCTATGACGAGTTCGCCCGCTGCCTCGACTGCGGCCGGATCTACTGGCGGGGCGCCCACGGCGGCGACCTCGCGGCCGTCGTCGGCCGCGCCCTCCACGCCGTACGTGCCGGTCAGCGGTCGTGAGTTGCGTCTCCCGTAAGGGGAGACGCGAGGGTGGGGGCATGGACGGCGACACGCTCTATTCGATCGGTGAGCTGGCACGGCGGACCGGGCTGACGGTCAAGGCCGTCCGGTTCTACGCCGACCGCGGGATCGTGCCGCCCACCGGCCGCAGCCCGGCCGGCCACCGCCTCTACGACGCCGACGCCGCCGCCCGGCTCGAGCTCGTACGGACCCTGCGCGACCTGGGGATCGACCTGCCCACGATCCGGCGGCTCCTCGACCGGGAGCTGTCCCTGGCCCAGGTCGCGGCGGCGCACGCCGAGGCCCTGGCGACGCAGATCCGGGTGCTGCGCCTGCGGCGCGCGGTGGCGACGGCGGTGGCACGGCGCGGCTCCACCCCAGAGGAGATGGATCTCATGCACAGACTCGCCAGGCTTTCCGCGGACGAACGGCGACGCCTGATCGACGGCTTTCTCGACGCCGCGTTCGGCGGCCTGGACGCGGACCTGACCGGAGTCAGGCGCACGATGACCCCCGAGCTGCCCGACGACCCCGAGGACGAGCAGGTCGAGGCGTGGATCGAGCTGGCCGGGCTGGCCCGCGACCCGGAGTTCGGCGCGCTCATGCGACGCCTGGCCGAACAGATCGTGGCCGACCAGGGCCGGGGGAACGTCCCACGCCCGGACGCGGTGGCGATCGTGCGCGACCACGTCGCCCCCGCGTTGGCCGCCGGCGCCGACCCCGCCTCACCGCAGGCCGCCGCGATCGTCGCCGCCGCGACCGCACGGTATGCCGCCCTCGTCGGCCGGCCGGACGACGCCGCCCTCCGGCACCGGCTCCTGGCTCTGGTCGACACCGCCCGGGACCCGCGTCGCCAGACGTACGTCCGGCTGCTCGCCGTGGTCAACGGCTGGCCGCCCCCGGACGACCCGACCCGCGCCCTCACCTGGTTCGCCGACGCCCTGCGCGCTTCGTGAGACACGCCCCGGCCCCTCCTGCGAAGATCACTCCGATATGTCGCCGCGCGCTCCGGAGTGTCCGCCATGACCGATGGCCGCCCAGCCTTCACCGAGGTGTTCGCCCACTACCGCGAGCTTGGTGACGGGGGTGCGGCTCACCGCCGAATGGCTGTCCGGGGCGCATCCCTACCTCACCTTCCAATGGCCCCTCGCGACGGAGCCGCCCACGCCCGAGGAGCTCGCCGAACATCGCAACGACCCGGAGGTGCGGCTGAGGGACGCGGTCGAGGCCGCGCCGGAGTCGCGGCAGTTCGCCGCGCTCGCGCACCTGGCCGAGCTGCTCGCCGACCGGTTCCGCCTGGGCGGGTTCCCCGTCGTACGGAACGTATTGGCCGACCTCGCGTCGGGGCGGCGTGCCGGGGCGCAGCGAGTCGGAGAACTGGCCGAACGGCTCGTGGCGCCGCTGGCCCAGGAAGTCTTCCACGACGACGAGGAGGACGGGGAGGAGAACAGCGCGGACGACCTGTCGTTCGAGCAGGACCCGGCATGGCAGCGGATGCAGGCGGGGATCGCCCTGCAGATCGCCGCCCGCGGCCCGAAGGGCGCCGCCCTGACGGCCCTCGACATTCCGATGGTGTTCGACGCCTACCATCACGCCGGTCTGGCCCTGGGCGACGACTGGCCGGCGGCCCGCGAGACCCTCCGCCAGATCCTGTCCGCCACGGTCGCCTGAACGCCACGGCCTCACGAGCTGTTTGCCTTCGCCGGGTCGGCGACCAGCCCACGGATGACCGCGAACACCGCGCCGATCGCCGCCATGTACAGCCCAGGGCCGACGCTGCTGCCATGAACGCCGACGACGACGCAGGAAGCCGGCCACGGCGCGCGGCCAGGATCACGAGGTCGTGACGCCGCCCACGCGGCGCAGTGCCTCGGGTGTCAGGTCCTTGAGGGTGGGGTAGCCGTCGACGGCCATGATGAGGTCCGCTTCGGCCAGGATGGAGCGCAGCACGTGCACGACGCCGCCGACGCCGCCGATCGCGAGCGCGTACGCGTAGGGGCGGCCGATCCCCACCGCCGTGGCGCCCAGCGCCAGCGCCTTGACGACGTCGGCGCCGCTGCGCACACCCGAGTCGAACAGGACCGGCAGCCCGTCGGCGGCCTCGACCACGCCGGGCAGGCAGTCCAGGGCGGGCAGTCCTCCGTTGGCCTGCCGTCCGCCGTGGTTGGAACAGTAGATCGCGTCCACGCCGTGGTCCTTGGCGCGGCGGACGTCCTCGGGATGGCAGATGCCCTTGAGCATCAGCGGCAGCCGGGTCCGCGCGCGCAGCCAGTCGAGGTCGTCCCATCTGAACGGTCCGCCGAAGATCGGCATTGTGCGTACGAACGCCTCGGTGGCGTCCTCGCCGGGACGCAGTCCCCGCCGGAACACGGGGTCGCTGGTGTAGTTGCTCAGGCATCCGCCGGGCACCTGCGGATAGTTCGATCCGCGCAGGTCGCGGGGCCGCCAGCCGGTGACCCAGGTGTCCAGGGTGACGGCGATGCCCTTGAACCCCGCCTCCTCGGCCCGGTGCACCAGGCTCTCGGCGAGATCTCGATCGGGCGGCGTGTAGAGCTGGAAGAAGCCGGGTGTGCCGCCGAGCTCCGCGGCGACGTCCTCCATCGGGTCGGCGGACAGCGTCGCCGCGAAGAACGGGACGTGCGTGCGAGCGGAGGCCCGTGCGCAGGCGAGGTCGCCGTGGCCGTCCTGGGCGCACACCCCGATCACCCCGATGGGCGCCATGAACACCGGCGAGGGCAGCCGTGTCCCGCACAACTCGATCGACATGTCGCGCTCGGCGGGCGCGACGAGCATGCGCGGATACAGGCCCCAGTGTGTGAACGCCTCGCGGTTGGCCCGCTGGGTGTGCTCGTCACCGGCGCCGCCCGCCACGTACGCCCAGATCTTCGGCGGCATCGCGGCCGACGCCCGTTTTTCCAGCTCCGCGAAGGTCATCGGATAGGGCGGCTGATGGCCGGTCTGCCCCTGGGCGTACAGCTCGTCCTGATACTTCGCGAAGCTCATACGGGCGCGTTACCCCCGGCAGGGTGCGCTACCCGAGCCGGGCGGCAAGCGACGGCCAACTATGCGGAAAAGAGCCGAAGAGCGGAACCGCCCGGGCCCGTCCCGGTCAGGAGGCGCGGGGGTAGGTGGTGAGCGCCTTCGCGAACCAGTCGATCGTGCGGCGCAGGCCGGCGACGGGATCGATCCGCGGACGCCAGCCGAGCCGCTCCTCCGCGAGCGAGGTGTCGGGACGGCGGACGGCGGGGTCGTCCACCGGCCGCTCGACATATCGGATCGGGGAGGACGAGCCCGTCAGGTCGCGGATCGTCTCCGCCAGCTCCGTCATCGACATCTCGGCCGGGTTGCCGATGTTCACCGGCCCGGCGAAGTCACTGTCCGCCAGCGCGAGCACGCCGTCGATCGTGTCGTCCACGTAGCAGATCGACCGCGTCTGGCTGCCGTCGCCGGTCACGGTGATCGGCTCGCCGAGCAGCGCCTGCCGGATGAACGTGGGGATCGCCCGGCCGTCGTGGGGCCGCATCCGCGGGCCGTACGTGTTGAAGATCCGCACGATCCCGGTGTCGGCGCCCCGCGAGTTGCGGTAGGCCGTGGTCAGCGACTCGGCGAACCGCTTGGCCTCGTCGTACACGCTGCGCGGCCCGACCGGATTGACGTTGCCCCAGTATGTCTCCTTCTGTGGGTGTTCCAGCGGGTCGCCGTACACCTCGCTGGTGGAGGCGAGGACGAACCGCGCGCCCTTCTCGGCGGCGAGGCCGAGGGCGTGCAGCGTCCCCATGCTGCCGACCTTCAGCGTCTCGATCGGATGGCGCAGATAGTCGGCGGGCGACGCGGCCGAGGCGAAGTGCAGCACCAGGTCGACCTGGCCCGGCACGTGGACGAAGCCGGTGAGGTCGCACTCCACGAGCCGGAACGCCGGCCGCCCGATGAGGTGCTCCACGTTGCGCGGCGACCCGGTGAGGAAGTTGTCCAGGCAGACGACCGCGGCACCGCGCTCCAGCAGGCGTTCGCACAGGTAGGAGCCGAGAAACCCGGCTCCCCCGGTGACCACGACACGGGAATCGTTCACCGCACCCCCACTCCTCGCAACTTCCCGACCGCGTCGAGCACCTCGGGCACCCCGATTTCGAGCAGTCCCTCCGACGGCCGGTCGCCGTGCGGGTCGCCCCTGCGTCCCGCCCACAGCGCGATGTACGGGCCGTCCGGCGGCGGCCCCCACAAGGCGGGCGGCACCGGGCCGTACAGGATGACCGCGGGCGTGCCGACGGCGACGGCCAGGTGCGACACGCCCGTGTCGCCGCAGACGACGAGCGCCGCGTGCGCCGTCAGCGCGGCGAGCTCGGGCAGGCTCGTACGGCCGGCCAGCACGCACTCCTCCGGCAGGCCGGCGAGCTGGGCGACGTGCCGGGCGAGCGCGGCCTCGGTCACGCCGCCGGTGACGACGACCCGGTGGTCCTGACCGGCCAGTTCGGCCGCCACCTGGGCGAAGCGGTCCGGCGGCCACTGCCGCGCCCGGAACGCCGCCCCCGGGTGGATGACCACCTCGCCGCCGGCGAGGGGGCTCGGCCCGGGGTCGCCCAGCGCGAGGTCTTCCGGGTCGGCCGCGATGCCGTGCCACTCCAGCAGGGAGCACCACCGCCGCCTCTCGTGCGTCTCCGGCTCCCAGGGCGGCCCGTCCGTGCCCGGCACCAGGTGGTGGGCGTGCGTGAGCAGGCGGCCCGGCCGGGTGCGGCGCAGCGCCTGGATGCTCTCCGGGCCGCTGCCGTGCAGGTTGACCGCGACGTCCGGGGATTCGTACGGCACCGGCCCGGGGCCGGACACGTCGAGCAGCTCGTCGACGCCGCCGATCAGCGGCAGCAGCCCGCCGAGGTAGGCCGGGGCGGCCAGCACGAAGCGGTGCTCGGGGTGGGCCCGGCGCAGCGCGCGCAGGGCGGGCACCGAGGCGAGCAGGTCGCCGAGGCCGAGCCCGCGCAGGGCGAGCAGGACCGGTCTTCGCGCGTGTTCTAGGGCCATGACGTCTCCGTCGAGGCGCACACGACCATCTCCCTGACCTCGCAGCCCTGCGGCTGGCCGAGCGCGAACAGGATCGCCGAGGCGACGTCCTCCGGCTGGTTGAGCCGGGCGTCGGGGCCGGGTTTGTACTGGTCGGGGCGGTCGTCGAAGAAGTTCGTCCGCATGCCGCCGGGGATCAGCAGGGTCACCCCCACCTGCCCGGCCAGTTCGGCCGCCAGGGCCCGGGTGAAGCCCACGACGCCGAACTTCGAGGCGCAGTAGGCCGTCGCGTCGCTGAGCGCCCGCACTCCGAGCGTGGAGGCGACGGTGACGACCTTTCCTCCCGACCGGCGCAGGTGGGGCAGGGCCGCCCGGACCACCGCGGCGGTCCCGAGCAGGTTGACCGCGATCACGCGTTCCCACTGCTCGGCGGCCACGTCCTCAAGCCGTCCGCAGGCGTCGACGCCTGCCGCCGTCACGACGCCGTCGAGCCCGCCCGCCCGCTCGGCGAGCTCGTGCACGGCACGCTCGGCCTGCTCACGGTCGGCCAGGTCGGCCCGCACGTGGTCGAACCCGCCGTCCGGCTCGTTGACGTCCACGATCAGCGGCCGTCCGCCGGCCTTGGCGACCGCCATGACGGTGGCCCGGCCCAGGCCGGACGCACCACCGGTGATCAACACGTTTCCCACCATCAGGGTCCCTTTCGGTAAGAGGTCACGAGGCGGCCCGGGCGGCGGCGATCAGGTCCGTGGTGGAGTAGCCGGGCACGGTCGGCAGGATGACGATCTCCCCGCCGGTCCGGCGCACGGCCTCGGCCTCCGGCATCGACCGCTCGTCGTAGTCGCCGCCCTTCACCCACACGTCCGGGCACAGGCGCTCGATGACCTGCGACGGCGTGTCCTCGTCGAAGACCGTCACCGCGTCCACGCAGCCGAGCGCGCGCAGCACCTCGACCCGGTCGCGCTCGCTCACCAGCGGCCTTCCCGGCCCCTTGAGCCGCCGGATCGAGTCGTCGGAGTTCACGCAGACCACCAGGGCGTCTCCTAAGGCCCGGGCCCGCCGCAGCAGGCTCACGTGCCCGGCGTGCAGCAGGTCGAAGCAGCCACCGGTGGCGATCAGGCGGCCCCCCGCGGCGCGTACGGCACCGGCAACGTCGAAGGCGGACGCGCCGGGCCCGAACGGCACCGGCGGCTCCGTCGCAGGACAGTGCCGCCCGGAGCGGTACTGCCCGGAGTGATCCTGGCCGGAGTGATCCTGGCCGGAGTGATCCTGGCCGGAGTGATCCTGGCCGGAGTGATCCTGGCCGGACCGATACCGGCCCGACCGATACCGGCCGGAGTGGTGCAGGCGCAGCGCGGCGGCCCCGCCCTCCTCCACGAACCTGGTGGCCTCGCCGACCGCGCGGGCGACGGCGTCCTCGGATGACGCGCCGTCCGCGAGAGCGAGCGCCGCCGCCGCGGCGAAGCGGTCGCCCGCGCCGCAGGCGTCCGTGCCCGACGCGACGTGCGGGGCGGGGACCGGCCCGAACCTGCCGCCGCGGCGGGCCAGCATCGCCCCGCGCTCCCCCAGGGTGATCGCCACGGCCTCGGCACCGAGGTCGCGCACCAGCCTGCGGGCGGTGCGTTCCGGCGAGACGTACGGCTCCTCGCACATGCCGCGGGCCTCGGCCTCACTGGGCGTGACCAGAGCGCATCCCGGCACGGGCAGCGACCCCCGGGGATGGGGGTCCCAGACGAGCGGCACGTCGAGCCCGCGCAGCGGCTCACGCAGCAGGTCGGCCACGCCGCGCCCGTAGTCGGCGACCAGCACCGCGCTCGCCGCCGCAAGGGCTCCGGCCGCGCGGGCGAACGCGGAGGCGGAGGCGACCTGGCCCGGCCGGCCCATCGCCCGCCCGTCGCCGGTGTCGATCCTGACCAGCGTCTGCCCGCGGGCGCGCACCCGCGACTTGCGCACGGTCGTGCCGCGCAGCGGCAGCCGTACGATCTCGACCATGGGCGACAGCAGGTCCTCCAGGCAGCGGCCGGAGGGGTCGTCGCCCAATGCGGTGATCAGCACCACGCGCGTGCCGTCGCGGGCGGCCAGCAGCGCCGCGAGCCCCGCGCCGCCCGGCCGGTGGTGCTCCGCCTGCCCCTCCACGACGGGGACGGGGGCGTCGGGGCACAGCCGGTCGGCGGTGCCCTCGACGTCGACGTCGAGCAGGGAGTCGCCGACGATGACGAGTGGTCCGCTCACGTGACCGCCTTCTCGATCACGTCACAGAGCATGTGGATCACCGTGAGATGCACCTCCTGGATGGTCGCGGTGTCGCCCGCGGGCACGGTCAGGGCCTCGTCGCACAGCTCGGCGAGCGGGTTCGGCCCGGGGCCGGTCAGCGCCCAGGTCGTCAGGCCGCACTCGCGGCCGGCCTCGGCCGCCTCGGTCACGTTGCGGCTCGTCCCGCTGGTCGACAGGCACATCAGCACGTCGCCGGGGCGGCCGTGCGCCCGCACCTGCCGCGCGTACAGCTCGGCCATGCCGAAGTCGTTGCCGATGGCGGTCAGCGACGAGGTGTCGCCGTGCAGGGGGATGGCGGCGTACGGCCGCCGGTCGGCGCGGTAGCGCCCGACCAGTTCGGCGGTCAGGTGCTGCGCCTCGGCGGCCGAGCCGCCGTTGCCGCAGGCGAGCAGCCGCCCGCCGCCGCTCAGCACCGCCGCGAGCTTGTAGCCCCACGCGTGGATCTTGGGCGTCTCCGGGTCCACCGCCGTCAGCGCGGTGCTCAGCCGGGCCAGATGAGGATGCATCGCTCAGCCTCCCGCGGCGGCGAGGGTGCCCAGGCACCCGCCGGCCAGGTTTCGGTAGACGGACTCGGTCTGCTCGGCGATCCTCGGCCAGCCAAAGCGGGCGGCGGCCCGCCGGGCCCCGGCGGCCGACAGCGCCGCCCGCAGCCGCGGCCGGGTCAGCAGGTCGCAGAGCGCGCGGGACAGCGCACGCGGCCGCCGTGGCGGCACGAGCACGCCGCATCCCGCGACGGTGTCGAGATGGCCGCCGACCGCCGAGGCGATCACCGGCACCCCGCAGGCCAGGGCCTCCAGGGGCACCATGCCGAACGGCTCGTACCACGGGACGGTCACCAGGACGTCCGCGGAGCGCATGAGGGCAGGGACGCCGGCCCGGCTCACGCTGCCGATCAGCCGCACCCGGTCGCCGACGCCGAGGCCGTCGGCGAGCGTGCGCAGCCGCGCGCTCTCGTCATCGCCCGGGTCGCCGCCCGCGATGACGAGCTCGGCGCCGGGCACGTGGCGCATGGCCCGCACGACGGTGTCCACTCCCTTGCGGGGCACCATGCGGCCGATGCTCAGCACCCGGGGCCGGTCGCCGCGCGGGGCGGCCGGGCCGTCCGGGCGGAACACGCCGAGGTCGACGCCGCACGGCACGACCGCGATCCGGTCACGCGGCACGCCCATCGCGACGAGTTCGCGCACCTCGTCGGAGCAGGTCGCGATGACCGCGACCGCCCGGCGGCCGATGTCGCGCTCGATCGCGGGCCGGCTCGGCGGGCTGGTGTCGGCCTCGCCCTGCCAGCGCCGCTTCACGGTGCCGAGCGCGTGGTAGGTCTGCACGACCGGGATCCCGAGAGGCTCCGCCGCCGCCAGCGTGGCCAGCCCGCTCATCCAGAAGTGCGCGTGCGCCACGTCGGGCGGCTCGGCCTTCCACCTGCGGGCCAGGTGCGCGCCGAACTCGGGCATGTGCGGCAGCAGCTCGTCCTTGGGCAGCGGCTCCGCCGGCCCGGCCGGCACATGCTCGACGGTGACGCCGGGCGCCATGGGGACGGCGTCCGGCTGGCCGGGGGAGGTGCGCCGGGTGTGCACGACGACCTCGTTGCCGCGTTCGGCCAGGGCCAGAGCCAGGGCGGCGACATGCACGTTCTGCCCGCCGGCGTCCACCCCGCCGAGGGTCGCCAGCGGGCTGGCGTGCTCCGACACCAGGGCGATCCTCATGGCACCCTCTCCTTCACCGCCTCTTCGGGCGGCATGACCTCCCCGGCCGGCATGAGGCGGCGCACCGCCCGGGCCACCTGCTCGCCACCGACCGAGGCCAGGCACGGATGGCCGGGCACGGGGCAGATCCGCGCCCTGCTCCCCCGGCAGGGGGCGTCCTGATCGCCGAGCACCACCGTGGGCACGCCGTACGGCGCCCAGCGGGCGGCGGGCACGACCGGCGCGAACAGGCTGACCACGGGCGTGCCGACGGCCGCCGCGAGATGGGCGGGGCCGGTGTTGGCGGCGACCACCGCCGACGCCCCCGCCAGCACGGCGGCGAGTTCCGCGAACGTGGTCGCCCCGCCCAGATCGATCGCGGAGCCGGCGCCGATCACGGACCCAGAGACGAGGGCGGATCCGGAGACGAGCGCGGTCAGCGCCCGCTCGCCGGGGCTGCCGGTGACGACGACCCGCTCGCCCGCGGCCAGCAGCGCCTCGACCGCCTCCGCCCAGCGCTCGGCGGGCCACGCCCTCGCCGGCGCGGTCGTGCCGGGATGCACCACCACATAACCGGGCGGGCCGGTGAGGTGCTGCACATCCGGCAGCGGACCGCGCACGGCGAGCCGCCCGTCGTCGCCCGGCGGGAGGTCGAAGCCGGCGGCGCGGGCGAGGCCGAGCATCCGCTCGGGCTCGGGGACGTGCACGCTCTCGTCCACGACGTGCCGCACGTCGAGCAGGGAACCGGGATAGTCCTCGCTGATCGCGGCGATCCGCGGCACTCCGGCCAGCCGGAGCAGCAGGGCCGTGGGCAGCGCCGACTGGTGGAAGGACGTGAAGACGACGGCCACGTCCGGGCCGACCGCACGGACCTGCTCCACCAGGCGAGCCGCGTGCTCGGAGGTCATCGGCACCGGGTCGGCGTCGATCCACGGGGCCCGCCATTCCAGCACGCGGCCGACGCCGGGCAGCAGTTCGGCCGCGGCCCTGCCGTACGGACCGGCGAGCAGCACGACCTCCCGCGCCCCGGCGGCGATCGCGCGCACGGCGGGCCCCGCGAGCAGCACGTCGCCCGCGTTGTCGGGCCGCACCACCAGAGCGGTCCCGATCACGAGCGCCTCCCCGTCCGGACCGCGATCTCGCCCCTGATCCGGTGCGCGCAGGCCACCGGAGGGATGACCACGCTGGTCACGGCCATGCGCGCGATCTCCTCCGGCGTACGCGGCCCGGGGGCGATGCGCACCCGGGCGAACTCGGCGGTGAGGCCGAGCCAGGCCAGCCCCGCGACGGCGGCCAGGCGCCTGCGACGCCCCCCGGCGGCGGCGAGCGCGAGCAGGCCCATGCCGGTGGTGAGGGCGTGCCGCCCGAGCCTGCCGCCGTGGCCGCCGATGGCCGCCCGCCAGCCGGGGCCGTGCAGGTGCCGCATGAGCGCGTCCGACGCGTTGCCGCGCTGGAAACGCACGCTGGACCAGAAGCCGTCGTCACGCACGGGGTGACGGGTCAGCCGCTCCCCCTTGACCAGGGAGAATCCCGCCCGCTCGACGCGCAGCGCGAGGTCGGCGTCCTCCCGGTAGGCCCCGGGGAAACGCTCGTCGAAGCCGCCGGCCGCCTCCAGGGCGGTCCTGCGGTAGGCCATGTCGGCGGTGATCCAGTCGGCGCCGGCCAGCCCGGCGGTGTTGCGTTCCGCGTCGGTCGGACGACGGCCAGGCGGCAGCGGCACCTCCAGCCGCCCCTGGCTCCCGCCGACGTCCTGGGGCAGGCGGGCGAGGTCCTCCGTCAGCGTGCGGACCCACCCGGGGCCCGGCACCACGTCGTCGTCCAGGAACACCACCCACGGCGTCGCTGCGGCCCGCCATCCCACGTTGCGCGCGGCGGCCGGGCCCCGCCCGCCCGACCTGAGCACGCGTACGCGGCCGGGCACCGGCAGCGGCTCCGGGCGATCACCCGGCCGGTCGTCCACGACGACGATCTCGGGGCCGGGGCCGACGGCCGCGAGCGTGGCGGCCAGGCTCTCACGCCCGATCGTCGGGATCACGACCGTGACGGCCGGTCCCGCCTCTTGGTGCGGCTCCTTGGTGGAAGCCGGGTTCGTCTCCCGGGTCAGCTCGGTCGTCATCCGGCGAACACCGCCCCCCTGCGCACGACGTACGGACCGAGGACGAGCACGTCCACCGGGGCAGAGCCGAAGCACTCCAGCGCGTCGCGGGGGTCGTCCGCCATCGGGCGGCCGGCCGTGTTGAGGCTCGTGTTGACCACCACGGGCAGCCTGGTGCGCGCCTCGAACTCCTCCAGCAGCCGGGCCAGCAGCGGGTCTCGGCCGCGCTCGACCGTCTGGATCCGGGCCGTGCCGTCGACGTGCACGACGGCGGGGATGCGGTCGCGCCACTCCGGCCGCACGTCGTGGACGAACAGCATGTGCGGGCTCGGCACCGGGCCCCTGCCGAAGATCATCGAGGCGCGTTCCGCCAGCACCATCGGGGCGATGGGGCGGAACTGCTCGCGGCCCTTCACGTCGTTGAGCCGCTCGGTGTTGCGGGGGTTGCCCGGGTGGGCGAGCAGCGATCGGCGGCCGAGCGCGCGCGGGCCATACTCGGCACGCCCCTGGAACCAGGCGATCACGCGGTCGGCCGCGAGCTCGGCGGCGACGGTCGCGGCGAGGTCGGCGGGCCGCTCGTACGGCACCCGCGCGACGTCGAGCCACGCCCCCAGCTCCTCGTCCGTCCAGCTCCGCCCGAGGTCGGCGCCGGGCATCGGCCTGACGGGGTCGCCGCCGGCCTGGGCGAGGTGCAGCGCTCCCCCGAGCGCGGTGCCCGAGTCGCCCGCGGCGGGCTGCACCCACACCTCCTCGAACGGGCCCTCGGCGAACAGGCGGGTGTTGGCCACGCAGTTGAGCGCCACACCCCCGGCCATCGTGAGACAGCGGTCTCCGGTGCGCTCGTGCAGCCATCTCGCCAGGTCGAGCAGCACTTCTTCGAGCCGGATCTGCACGCTCGCGGCGAGGTCGGCGTGGTCGGCCGTCCACTTCTCGCCCTTGCCGAGCGCCTTGGCGTACACGCTCCAGTCGATCCGCTCGACCCGGAAGCCGCCGTCGCCCGTGGCGTAGATGAGGTCGCGCATCTCGCGCAGGAAGCGCGGCTCGCCGTATGAGGCGAGGGCCATCACCTTGTATTCGTCGCTGGAGCGCAGGAAACCGAGGTGCTGGGTGAGGTCCTCGTACATCAGCCCGAGGGAGTGCGGCAGCGCCTGGCTCGCCAGGACGGTCAGCTCGCCGTCCCGGTAGTGCCCGGCCAGGTGCGAGACGGCCTCGCCGCGGCCGTCGCAGACCAGCACCGCCGACTCACGATGGGGCGCGGCCAGCCCGGCCGAAGCCGCGTGCGCGATGTGGTGGGGGACGAACCGCACCTGGGCGGCGTCGAGACCGGGCAGCGCGTTGGCGAGAAAGGTGGGGGCGCGGCGTGCGTAGGCGGTGCGCAGGTCCTCCCAGTGCCCGTCCTGCCCCGGTCCGCCGGGCACCACGAGCTCGGGGTCGTAGGAGTAGGCGACGCCGTCGAGGTCCTCGGGCCGCAGACCGGCCTGTTCGAGACACCAGGCGGCGGCCAGCTCCGGCAGCTCCCAGGCGGAGAACGGCACCGGGCGCTTGCCGTGCTTGCGCCGGCTGAAGCGCTCTTCCTCTGCGGCGGCGATCACCTCGCCATCCACGACCAGCGCGGCGGCTGGATCATGGAATATCGCGTTTATCCCCAAGAACCGCATCGGTTTCCCTCCGTTGCGCAGTGGGGGTCTGGTTACCGAGAGAAGCGCTCCCAAACACTGTTTTGTAGAGAAGTCGACGTGAGTGGGTGATGCACTCAACAACTGTCACTCTGCGTAGTTATCGACCGGTGTTTGCCGACCCGTCCCCCGGGTAGCCAGGCGGGCGATTCGCGCAGGAGGTGGCCCGTGTCCCAGCCCGCCCGTCCACCCGCCGCGGTGCTCTTCGACCGTGACGGAACGCTCATCCACGACGTTCCTTACAACACCGATCCTGAGCGGGTGGAGCCCGTCGCCGGGGCCCGGGAGGTGCTCGACCGGCTGCGCGCGGAAGGCGTCAAGGTCGGGATCGTGACCAACCAGTCGGGAGTCGCCAGGGGCCTGATCGCCCCGGAGGCCCTGCGCGCCGTGAACGACCGGGTGGACGCGCTGCTCGGCCCCTTCGACGTGTGGGAGATCTGCCCGCACGACGACGGCGACCGCTGCGACTGCCGCAAGCCCGCGCCCGGTCTCGTGCTGCGCGCGGCCCGGCGGCTCGGCGTACGCCCGGAGGACTGCGTGGTCATCGGCGACATCGGCCGCGACATGGAGGCGGCCCGCGCCGCCGGGGCCCGGGGCGTCCTCGTGCCGACCCCGGTGACGCTGGCGGAGGAGGTGGCGGCCGCCCCCGAGGTGGCGCCCGACCTCGCGGCGGCCGTCGATCTGCTGCTCGGGGGAGTTCCGCTCACGGCTGAGGATGGTGCGGGCATGACCAGGGCAGATGGGTGAGGCGCCCGCGGGCGGAGGGCGCGGTGTTCCGGCACGACGACGGACGGGGAGCGACGCGATGAAGATCATGGTCTGGCACGTCCACGGCTCGTGGACCACCTCTTTCGTGCACGGGCGGCACGACTATCTGGTGCCGCTCACCCCCGATCGAGGTCCCGACGGGCGGGGCCGGGCCGACACCTATCCCTGGCCCGGCAGCGTACGCGAGGTGCCGTACGACCGGCTGGCCGGCGAGGACGTCGACGTGGTCGTCTACCAGCGGCCGCACGAGCTGCGCCTGGCCCGCGAGTGGCTGGGCCGCGACGTGCCGGGCGCCTACGTCGAGCACAACACGCCCGCGGGGGACGTGCCCAAGACCCGTCATGTGCTGGCCGACCGCGACGACATCCCGATCGTCCACGTCACCCACTTCAACGACCTGTTCTGGGACTCCGGCCGCGCCCCCACCCACGTGATCGAGCACGGCGTCGTCGATCCCGGCCACCTCTACACCGGCGAGCTGGCCCGGGCCGGCGTGGTCGTCAACGAGCCGATCAGGCGCTGGCGGGTGGCGGGCACCGATCTGCTGCCCACGTTCGCCGCGACGGCCCCGCTCGACGTGTTCGGCATGAAGGTCACGAACCTGCCCGCCAAGCTCGGCCTGGCCGGGGAGATGGAGGCGTTCGAGGACCTGCCGCAGGCCGCCATGCACGCCGAGCTGGCCCGGCGCAGGGTCTACCTGCACCCCTACCGCTGGACCTCGCTCGGCCTGTCGCTCATCGAGGCCATGATGATCGGCATGCCGATCGTGGCGCTCGCCACCACCGAGGCCGTGGAGGCGGTGCCGCCGGAGGCCGGGGTCGTCTCCACCAAACTGCCCACGCTGCTACGGGCACTCCACCGGTTCGCCGCCGAGCCCGAGCTCGCCGTACAGGCGGGCAAGGCCGCCCGCTCGGCCGCCCTGGCCCGCTACAACCTCGACCGCTTCCTCACCGACTGGGACCGCCTCCTCGGCGAGCTCGTCCCCGGATGAGCCGGCCGTGAGGCACACGCCAACGGAAAACCCGAAATCAAGAAAGCTACAGTCCGTAATATGGTACAAACGGATATCAATATGTCCATTGAGGCGATCAGTGCTTAAATAGTCGATAGATCGCGGGATTGCCTTCTCCTGCACCATCAGGCGGGACGCGGCCTGAGGCAACACGATTGCTTGGGCGAGGTGTGCCGAGAGGAGGTCCAGTGGGCGAAACCCCTGGGCACCGCGCGTGACGACGGTCCGGAATTCGCCGAGTCTGGGGTTTCGATGGAGAACGCGTCGTTTGGGACCGCACTCCGGAATCTACGCAGGGAACGCGGCCTTTCCCTGGCATCGCTGTCGGCGTTGACCCACTACAGCAAGGGCTACCTGAGCAGGATCGAGACGGGCGAACGCCCGCCCACGCCGCTGGTGGCCAGGCGCTGCGACGAGGTGCTCCGGGCCGAGGGCGCCCTTGCCGGGCTCGTCCCGGCGCGACACCGGCAGCCCGGAGGTTTCCTTCGTCCGGCACAGCTTCCGGCGGCCCCCCGCGCCTTCGCCGGCCGCTCGGCCGCGCTCGCCGAAATCGACGACACGCAGCAGGGCCACCAGGTGGTGATCGTTTCCGGCCCCGCCGGTGTGGGCAAGACGGCGACGGCGCTCCACTGGTCGCATCGCGCCGCCCACCGGTTCCCGGACGGATGCCTGTTCGTGGACCTGCGCGGCTTCGACCCGACCGGCGTGCCGGCCGAGCCGGCCGACGTGCTCGCCCGGTTCCTCCGTGATCTCGGGTGCTCCCCCGCGTCCATACCGGCCGGGCTGGAGCCGCGGTCCGTCCTGCTGCGCACCCTTCTGGACGGCAGGCGTACGTTGATCGTCGTGGACAACGCGGCCACGTCCGGCCAGGTGCGTCCGCTGATCCCCGGCTCGGCCGGATGCCGGCTGGTGGTGACCAGCCGGAGCCGGCTGTCCGGCCTGGTCGTCAGGGATGGCGCCGCGCGCGTCGTGCTCGCGCCGCTGCCGGAGCACGAGGCGCTGGACCAGCTCGGCCGCGCCATCGGCGGCCGGCGTGTCGCGGAGGAGCCCGAGGCCGCGGCGGAGATCGCCAGGAGGTGCGGCTATCTGCCGCTGGCGCTGCGGATCGCGGCGGAACGGGCGCAGGCACGCCCGTCGCTGCGGCTGACGACGCTCGCCGCCGAGCTCGCGGCCACCCGCGGGGTGCTGGATCTGCTGGCCACCACGGAAGACGAGGCGACCACCGTGCGATCGGTGCTCTCCTGGTCCTACCGCGCGCTCGCGCCGGACGCCGCCCGCATGTTCCGGCTGCTCGGCCTGCATCACGGAGGCGATCTCGGTGTTCCGGCGGCCGCCGCGCTGGCCGGGACCGGTCACCGGCAGGCGCGGCGGCTGCTCGACGCGCTGGCCGCCGTCCACCTGCTGGAGGAGACCGGCGGTGGCCGCTACCGCTTCCACGACCTGGTCCGGCTGTACGCTGCCGACTGCGCCGAGGCCGACGAATCGCCCGAGGACCGGTCGGCCGCGGTGCACCGGCTGCTCACGTGGTGTCTGGACGCCGCAGGCCGGCAGCCGGCGCGTGACGACGCCCCCGGCCGGCTCGACACCGAGGGCGGGAACCCGGCCACGGCGCACGGCGACCCGGACGATCTCGACGAGGCGCTGGAACGTTGCGAACAGGCCCTGGCGATCCTGCGCCGCGCCGGCGACCGGGCGTCCGGATGCGCCTGTCTGAACGACTCCGGCGACGTCTGACCCGCGCCGGACGATCGCTTGTGCGTCGCCGTCTCCGGCCGGTGTCCTCAGGCGTTCCTCCTGGCGAAAAGGCGGGCGCCGAGCGCCAGGCAGCACGCGGCGGTGGCGAGGGCGACCCCGGCGCCCACCGCGACGGCCGAACTGCCGTAATCGCCGTACAAGGCGCTGCGCATGCCGTCGATGACGTAACGGAACGGAGTGAGCCGGGAGAGGATGTCGAGCCATTGGGGCGCGAGCGTCATCGGGAGCAGGACCCCCGACAGGAGCAGCAGCGGGATGGCCGCCGCGTTGAGCAGGGGCGTGAACGACTCCTCCTGGCGCACGAGCAGGCCGAGCCCGTGAGACAGGGCGGACAGCCCGACCGCGATGGCCGCGACGAAGAGGAACATCAGGAGGAGACCTGCGACGGGGGCGCGCAGGCCGAACGCGTACGCCACCGCGAGCAGGACCGCCGTCTGTACGAGCAGGACCACCGTGTCCCTCATGACTCGGCCGGCGAGCAGGGCGAACCGGCTCACCGGAGTGACCCGCATCCGCTCGAACACCCCCGATCGCAGGTCGGCGATGATCGACAGGCCCGCGAACAAGGGGCCGAACAGGCCGAGCTGGATCAGCAGACCGGGCACGAAGAAGCGCCACGCCGCCCCGGCGGGCAGGCCGTCGACGCCCGCCCCGGCGACCCTGACCAGGAGCGGGCCGAGGAACGCCAGATAGAGCGCCGGCTGGAACAGCCCGATGATCGGCCACGCCGGGGAGCGCAGCGACAGCCGCATCTGGCGTGTGAAGATCAGCAGGCTCGCAGGGATGAGGGACACGCAAGCTCCTCCACGGTCGGGGACCGCCGCAGCGCCACGGTCACGAGGGGTTCTCCTTGAGCGAGGAACCGGTCAGGGCAAGGAAGACGTCGTCCAGCGTCGGCCGGGCGATGTTGACGGAGCGCAGGTCGAGGTCCGCCTGGTCCGCCGTCCGCAGCAGCCAGACGAGCGCCTGCTCGCCGCCGCGCGCCGTGAGCCGTACGGTCTGCCCGGACACGGCGATCTCGTCCAGCCCGGGGCACTCGGCGAGCACCGCCTTCGCCCGGTCGGCGTCGCCGCCGAGGGTCAGGCTGATCACGTCGCCGGAGATCCGGCGCTTGAGGGCGTCGGGGGTGCCCTCCGCGATGATCCGCCCATGGTTCATCACCAGGATCCGGTCGCAGAGCGTGTCGGCCTCGTCGAGGTAGTGCGTGCTGAGGAAGACCGTCGTGTCGAGGTCGTCCCGCAGGCGGCGGATGTGCGCCCACAGGTCGCTGCGGCTCTGCGGGTCCAGGCCGACGGACGGCTCGTCCAGGAAGACCAGCGGCGGTTGGTGGACGAGCCCGAGGGCGATGTCGGTGCGCCGCCGCTGCCCGCCCGACAGCGTCCTGATCGGCCGGTCCGCGAGCCCGGTCAGGTCGAGGCGCTCGCACAGGTCGGCGGCGCGGCGCACCGCGTCCTGCTTCGCGATGCCGTACAGCCGCGCCTGGGTGACCAGCTCCTCGGCCACCCGGCAGTTTCCGTCGGTGCCGCCGGACTGCGCCACGTAGCCGATACGCCGTCGGACGGCGCCGGGGTCGGCGCCCACGTCGGCGCCGACGACGACCGCCCGGCCCGCGGTGGGCTTGAGCAGCGTGGTGAGGATGCGCATCGTCGTGGTCTTCCCTGCGCCGTTCGGCCCCAGGAACCCGATGATCTCGCCGGGGCGCACCTCGAAGTCGACGCCCCGGACCGCCTCGACCTGCCGGCCGCCGACCCTGAAGGTATGGGCCAGCCCTGTGGCCTCGATGATGGGCACGGCCGCTCCCGATGCGCTCATGACCAGCCCGCCGCCACCGCGACGACCAGGTCGCCCTTGTGTGTGATCGAGACGTCGAGATGGCGCACCCCGGCGGCGTCGGCGGCCGTGCGGGCGGCGCCGTGCAGCGTGACCTCGGGGGCTCCGGAAGAGGCGCGGGCGACCACGATCTCGCGTGGCGCCACGCCCTGGAACAGTCCCATCCGGAACGCCTTGAGCACGGCCTCCTTGGCGGCGAACCGCCCGGCCAGGAACTCTCTGGCGCGCGCGTCCGACAGACCCGCGGCCTCCGAGAGCTCCGCCGGGGCGAACGCGTAGCCGTCGAACCAGCGGCGCGCGCGCAGCCGCTCCAGCTCGCCGACGGACATCAGGTCGACACCGACACGCATCAGATCACCCCTTCGACGGCACGTCCGGGACGGACGTCCCGGTCTCGCGGCGTGAAATAGTCGTCCCTCAACAGCCCCTGGAAGACGCCGCGGCGGTGGACGTTCCCGGTGCCCTCCATGAACTCGAACGCGCGCACGTCCCGGTAGAGCTTGTCCAGCCACGGATGCTCGACCAGCGACGCCGGGCCGAGCAGCCGGGCGGCCAGCATCGTGGCGTCCTCCGCGAGGTGCGCGGCGCGCATCTTGACGCCGCTGACCCGGAACGTGTTGGGCGAACCGGCGTCGATCTCCGCCGCCACCTCGTGGAGGAGGCGGCGCAGCCGCCGCAGCCGGTCGGCCAGGCCGTCGACCTGGGCGCGGTCCGCACCGGCGAGCGCGGGGCGCTGCTCCAGCACGTAGTCGCAGGCCGCCCGCCCGGCACCCAGGGCGAACGCCGCCACACTCGGCCGGAACCACAGCATGGCCTGCAGCGCTCCCTGCAGCCCGCGCCGGCTGCGCGGCCGGTCGCGGCCGAGTATCCGCTCGGGCGGAATGTACATGCCGTCGAACCTCAACCGGCTGATCCGCGCGCCGCGCAACCCGGTCATCGGGAGCATCTCGGCGTGGAAGCCGGGATCGCCGGTGTCCACCATGACGGCCTCGATGCCCCACGGTCCCGGAGCCCGCCGGCAGAACACCACACCGGCCCGCGCGTGCGCGCCGTTGCCGATGTACATCTTCTCTCCGGTCAGCACCCAGCCGTCGCCGCCGGGGGCGGGATCGAGACGGGCCGTGAGCTCGGTCGCCGCCGAGCCCTTCCCGGGTTCGGTCAGCGCGAAGAAGGACCACGAGGGCCAGTCGGAGGTCCTGGTGAAGAACCAGTCGCGCTGCGCCTCGTCGGCCAGTGCCCGCAGGACCGCGGTCGACAGGGCCGGACCCGGGCTGGCCAGCGTCATGCCCGGATCGCCGTACGCGAGCCACTCCGCCGCGAGCACCCACTCCGCGCACGAGGCCTCGGCGGGCACGAAACGCGGCAGGAGATCCCGGTCGCGGGCATACCGGGCCGGGGTGAGCATGTGCTGCTGGATCCGCACCGCGGGCAGGTGCAGGAACCGGGAGACGGCACCCGGATCGGCGTCGAGCTCCTCGCCCGGTCCGCGCAGGTCCCGCGCGACCTCCCGGAGGAAGTGTTCGAGCTCGCCCGCCCGTCCGCCGTACGTGTCCGGGAGATACGCCGAGGCCGTCCGGCCGGGCTCAGACATCGCCGTCACCCTCCTCGGGCTGGAGGTAGACGTTCCCCGTCACCTCGGCCAGGTACAGATCGATCCCGGGCCCCTCGGCGAGCATGCTGGAGCCGCCGAGGAGGCGCAGCAGGACCCGCCCCGCGCGGGTCAGGCGCATGTGGCGAGCCCAGCGGAGGTCGCGGCCGGTCTCCTCGGCCGGTTCCACCGCCGCCTCCCGCAGCTCCATCGCGACATCGGCCAGGTCGGCCTGGAGCTGAGGCCGCGTCAGCAGGCTGGTGCCCTCGCTCGTCCGCTCGCCCAGGCGCGCGATCGTGTGCGTCAGCGTCCGGTGGACGACCGTGCGCTGCAGCGTGAGCAGCCCCTCGGCGAACCGGCCGGCCGTCACGTCGTCCCGGGCGCTGCCGCCGGGTGCGGGCACGCACACGAGCCCGAAGCGCGTGAACCTCCGCGTCCCGTCCTCGCCGAGCGCCTGCGCCGACGCGAGGACGCGCCCGGAGGGCGAGGCGACGAGACGACCGGGCGCCACGTCGGCGTGCAGGGCGTCGAGCAGGGCCGGATAGTCTCCGAACGTCGCCGATGCGTCTGTCGTCATGGGTGCCCTCTCCGCTCGTTCCCGGCGGCGCGCTCGCGGCGGGTGAACGTCGCCACATGGCCGGCGCCGGTGCGCGGATCGACGTCGCCGAACACGATCGTCCGGTAGGCGTCGCGCCACTCCTCGTGGTGCCGGGCGAACTCCAGCCAGACACCGGTGCAGTAGGAGCCGGGAGGCGCCTGGTGCGCCTTCGGCCCGGCCGGCCCCAGGTCGAGGGAGTCACCCCACGAACCGGTCACCACCAGCCGCTCGCCGGGCCGCTCGTCCCGCGGCAGTCCCGGCGGGTTGCCGAGCAGATCCGCGAGGTCGCAGTGCGGGCCCGCGGAGCCGACCCCGGCCAGTTCCCAGCCGCCGCCGGGTCCGAGCGCCAGCAGCACCGCCGAATCCACCAGGCCGCCGTCCTGGGCGAACGGCTCCGGGTAGGGGAACGACGTCTGTTCGAGGATCAGCAGGACGACGCTGCGGCAGCGGCCGGAGCGCAGGTAGGCGTCGGCGATCCGCAGTGCCGTGAACGGAGCGCCGAGTCCCTGCTCGGAGACCGCGAAACTCATGGGACGGCCGTCGAACACGCGGGTGAGGTGCGCCGCCAGCGTCTTCTCCGGCGCGTGCGGGTCGGGCAGCGCGTAGGCGACGATCAGCAGGTCAGGGGCGGGCAGCGGGCCGAGGGCCGCCCGCAGCACCCCCTCCGCGAGTTCGAGGAAGGTCGTGTTGCTCCCGCCCGCCGCGTACGACGGATCGAACCGCATCCCGTACGGCGCGAGCACGCCCTCGTTGAACTCGAGGATGTCGGGTTCGAAGTGGCACGGACGGGTGACCCGCGGCACGTAGGCGACCGCGGTCTCCAATGACAGGGCCATGGCCGTGCGTCAGCCCGCGTTTCCGGTGGCGACGAGGTCCACGAGCCCCTGGAGGTAGTCGACCAGGGTGCCGACAGTGCGGAAGCTGTCCATGTCCAGGCCCTCGGGGTCGATCTCGACGTCCATTGTGTCCTCCACGGCCATGAGCAGTTCGAGGATCGACGTGGAGTCCAGCTGGAGGTCGTCGAACAGCCGGGTGTCCTCCGTCACGTCGGAGATCTCCCGCTGGAGGACCTCACCGATGGACCGGACGACGGCTGCGACGATCTCGGGTCGGGTCATTGCCGGGTTTCCCTTCTCACGGTGGAACTGTTCGCTGTGCTCGTCTCCTGGCCGCCGGCCGCCGGCACCGGCTGGTCGATGAGGACCTGCCGTCCCAGCAGGTCCTCGACGGTGTCGCGGTGCCGCACGAGGTGGGCGGTCGCGCCCGAGACGAGGACCTCGGCGGGATAGCCGTGGCTGAGGAACAGCACCGGCGACGAGGTGGGTCCGTAGGCGCCCGAGCGTTCGACGCCGATCAGGTCGCCCGGCCGTATCTCCGGCAGGGCCACCCGGCGGCCGAGCACGTCGTCGGGGGTGCACAGCGGCCCGGTGACGGTGTAGCGGCGGTCGGCGAGGGCGTCGTGGTGGTCGATCGAGCGAATGGGGAAGTTGCGCTTGACGAAACTGCCCACCCCCACGGCGGCCATGTGATGGTTCATCCCGCCGTCGGTGACGACGAACCACTCCCCCTTGGAGCACTTCACATACCTGGCCCGCACGACGTAGAGGCCGCAGCGGCCCGCCAGATAGCGGCCGAGTTCCATGATCACCCGGCAGTCCGGGTGCTCGGCCGTGAAGTCCGCGACGACCGCGTTGACCCCCTTGGTCAACTGGTCGAGATCGAGGTCCTTCTCGTTCTCGAAGTACGCGATGCCGAGGCCTCCGCCGATGTCGACGGTCTCGAGCGGGAAACCGAGCTCGGCGCTCAGCTCACGCGCGGCGGCGAGAATGCCGGCGGTGTTCTGGACGACGCCGTCGGCGTCGAGGATGCGGGTGCCCATGTACGCGTGAATCCCGACGACGCGGACGTTGCGCAGGGCGCGCAGCGACGGCCCGCTCTGCAGCAGCAGCTCGTGGTCGATGCCGAACTGCCGGGGTTTGCCGCCCATGGACAGCCGGGCGCCCTTGGTGCTGAACGCCGGGTTGACCCGCAGCAGGGCCCGGGTCCCCGGAGGGCTGAGCCGGTCGAGCGCGGCCAGCTCGTCGAGCGACTCGCAGACGACGGCCGCGATCCCATACTCCAGGCAGGCCCGCAGCTCCTCTTCGGACTTGCCCGGCCCGAGGAAGATGACGTCGGACGGCCGCGCGCCGGCCCATCGCGCCGTGGCGAGCTCCGCCAGGGAGGACACCTCGAGACCGGCGCCGAGTGACCGCATGACGGCGCAGACGCTCACGTTCGGGTTGGCCTTGGCCGAATAGAAGACGTCGACGGCCGGGTGGAGGCGTCGCCGGAGCGCGGTGTAGGACTCGGCCAGCACGTCGGCGTCGTAGATGTACAAGGGGGTGCCGAACCGGTCGGCGAGATCCGCGACCGGGATGCCCTGGACGGCGTACGCATCGGTCATGAGCCCTCCCTGGGCTGGAGCACACCGGCCAGGGCGGCCCGAGCGGCTTCGTCGAGCGCCGCCAGCCGGTCGTGGTCGGGAGCGGTGAGCAGGGTGTAGAGCCGGCCCTGGTGTGGCGGGCCGTCACCGGTGCCGGCGTCGACGGTGCCGGCGTCGACGGTGCCGGCGTTGACGGTGCCGAAGCAGGTGACGACGACCCGGCCGCCCGGCGCCGGGGACAGCAACGGGCCGAGCACCCGGCGCAGGTCGTCGAAGACGATCGGCGCCGCCGACCGCACCGGGTAGTGCCGGGCCAAGGCCACGTGACCCGGCTGGTGGAACAGCTCGGTCATCCCGCCCTGGTAGGTCGACATGTTGAGCCTGGCGTTGATCTCCAGGACCGGGTAGACCCGCTCGTCTTCCGCGACGATCGCGTCGATGCCCGCCACCCCGGAGAACCCGTCGGCGGCCAGCCGGCCGCCCACCTCCGCGGCGGCGCGGCGCAGCAGCGCGTGCTGGTCCGCGCCGAGCTCGGGAGGCATGAGATGCCCCTGGTGGACGCCGCGCTCGGTCAACGCCTGCTTGACGAAGTCGAACCGCACGTCGCCACGGCGGTCGACGGTGATCTGGTAGTTCAGGTCGGCGCGTTTGGGGATCCAGCGCTCGACCACCACCGCGAGACGGTCGTCACCGGTGCGGGCCGCGCGCCGCTCCACGATGCGCAGCAGCCGGTCGGCCTTGGCCGGGGTGTCGAGCACGACCAGGCCCTTGCCGGAGACGCCGTACGCGTCCTTGACCACCACCGGCTTCGAGGCGCCGGCCGCCTCGGCGAGCGCGTCCCGCAGCTCACCGAGCGACTCGCAGCACCATCCGGGCACGGCGGGCAGCCCGAGCTCCTCGGTGATCCTGCGGCTGTAGATCTTGCTGTTGACCCGCTCGAAAGTCGCCGCGTCCGGCACGGCCAGCGGCACCTGGGCGGAGACCGCCAGTTTCTCCTCGTGCTCCGAGGTCCCCATCGGCATGAGCTGCGCCCCGCGTCGGCCGAGAAGGCTCAGCCGGTCGAGCGCGCGCGGCGAGTTCAGCAGATCCTCCGCGGTCGATCTGTCCGGCGTGGTGCTCTCCGGCACGAGCACCTCCGGGAGGCCGACCCCGAGGTCCTCCTCCAGGTAGCGGAGGTAGCCCTCGTCCGGCGCGTGTTTGACGACGAGGACGTCGCCGGGCCCGGCGAGCAGGATGCCGAGCTCCTCCATCCGCTGGACGATCGCCGTGGGCGCCGCCGCCGGCGCGGGCAGGCCGACGTGATGCCGGGCCCACTGGGCCTCCACCTCGAAGTTGCACAGGAACGCCAGAGGCGTGGCCGGGTCTCCGGTCAGCGCGGTCTTCAGCCGCCGGAGGTAGTCCGTGCTCTCGCGTGTCACAGCGTGTTCCCCCTATCCGCCGATCACCATCGCGGCGTACGTGGCGCCCAGGCCGACGGCGGCGAGCAGATAGACGCCGTCGTCGCGCAGCCTGCCCTCGTCACGCATGGAGGCGAGATTGATGAACGGATCCGATCCGAAACAATGGCCATATCGGGGCACGTTGTCGAGATATATTCGCTCGACCCCGAAACCCAGCTCGCGAATCACGCCCCGCCATGACGAGTTGTTCACGTTGTGCGGCACGATCATCGTTATTTCCTGCGGACTCAGCCCGGCCTCGTGAACGGCCTGGCGAATGATCTCGACGACGGCCGGCGTATAGGAGGTGAAGAATTCCGCGAGCACCTCGGGCCGCGGGCGATACAACTGCGCGTATTCACCGCGGGTCCGCACCGCGTACGACCGGATACGCCGGCCGGCGCCCGCCACGCCGACCAGGCAGGCGGCCGACCCCTCCCCCATCACCGTCGTGTTGGGGATCACCGAGAAGATCCGCGACGACGCCTTCTCCCCGGTCACGACGAGGGCGCGCCCGCCGGGGTCTCCGTCCGCCAGCAGCAGTCGCACCGCGATGTCGACGGCGGCCAGCCCGCTGGCGCAGTTCTGCTGCGTGACCGCGAACGCCGTGGCCCTGGGCAGGTCCAGCCTGCGGCACAGCTCCTGCGCCGCGCTGACGTGCGCGGGCGCGACGTCAGGGGCGGTGTGCGCGTAGACCAGGTAGCGGATCCGCTCCCGGTCGGCCGCCGACGGGACGAGCGCCCGCGCCGGCGCGACGAGCAGGTCGATCAGGTCGAGGTCCGGATCCATGGGCAGCCGCGCCAGGCCGTGGACGCGCTGGAACACCCGTAGCTGGTGCCGGTTGATCCCCAGTCGATCGGCCACCTCCTCGATGGCGACCGACCGGCTCGGGACGAAACCCTGCACCGCCTCTATGGCCGGGACGAGGGCGGTGGGCATGAGACGTGCCTCCACATGGGTCACTTCGTCGAAACGATGCACAGGCTAGGCCCGACCACCCCCGGAGCAATATTGGGGTTTTCCCTACCCTTGCCCGCCGGACGGCGGGACGGGAGATATAGGGGTTTCCCCAATATGCCGCCGGTCCGCCGGAAAATTACTCTCCGCATCAAATTCGTAAAACGCCCGGGTGCTGAGTTCTCAGGAGGCGGCATGGGTGACCTGACTTTCACCGAGCGCATGCTTGTTGAATACGCCGGAGAACGCGCGGTGGAGGGGCCGTTGACGCTCGGGCAGATCAACACCCTCGAATGGCTCGGCGACGACACGCGAGCCGGGCTCTACCGGATGATGGAGTGGGCCGTCACGGTGCCGGACGGGACCACGCTCGACGACGTGGCCGAGACGCTCGCGGCCCTGGTCGAGCGCCACGAGTCGCTGCGGACGTCCTGCGTCACCGGCGATTCGGCACGCCAGCGCGTGTCGGGATCGGGCCGGGTGGCCGTCGACGTGTACGAGACCAAGGCCGACGCCGGGTCGCCCGTCGACCCGGAGGAGGTCACCGATCTCATCGCGGCGCTCCAGGCCAGGCCCGTGGACGAGATGGGGAACCCGATGCTCCGCGCGGCGGTCGCCGTGCACGACGGCGCCATCCGGCTGGTCCTCATCGCGTGCAACCACCTGGCGGTCGACTGCGAGAGCCTGGCCGTGGTCGTGCGGCAGTTCGACCACATGATCCGCCATCCCGCCGAGCGCCGCGCCGGGCCGCGTACGCACCAGCCGGTCGACCAGGCGGCCGTCGAGCACTCCCCGCGCGGCCGGCGCCGCGCCGAGGCGTCGCTCCGATACTGGGGGCAGCACATGTCGCGGATGCCGCAGAGCGTGTACGCGATGCCCCGGCCGGCCGGCGGCGCCGAACGCGACGTGCGCCACGCCTACGCGGTGCCGGGCTCCGCCTCCGGCGAGGGCGCCCCGCTCGGCTGCTGGCTCGACTCGCCCGCGCTGCGGCTCGCGCTGCCGCACGTCGCGGCGCGCACCCAGACCACCCTCCCCATGGTGCTCTCGGCCGCGTTCTGCGCGGTGCTCGCCTGGCGCACCGGCAACACCGACCTGGTGTTCGCCTCGCTGGCGAACAACCGGATCGGCCGCGACCTGCACGACTACGTCGGCACCCTGGCGCAGGACACTCTGCTCGCGGTCGATGCCGACACCACCAGCTTCGACCAGCTGATCCGGCGGGCCGGCAGCGGGACGCTCCGGGCGGCAATGCACGGGCTGTACGACGTCAAACTGCTCCAGAATCTGCAGGCCGAGATAGGCGATCGCCGCGGCGTGCTGTTCCAGCGGGACTGCGCCTGCAACATCAACCTCTTCGAGAGCCAGGTCCGGCCGGCCGGGCCGCCGGAGGAGGCGCAGGCCGCGCTCGACCGGACCACCCTCCGCTGGCATGTGCCGCCGTACTTCCGGGTGCTGCTCCTGCTGCGGGTCATCGACTCCGACGGCGAGCCGCTGCTCGGCCTCACCACCGGTCACGCCGATCTGGTGCCCGCGGCCGAGATCGAGTCGCTGCTGCTCGGGATCGACCGGCTGCTGGCCGAGGCGGCCACCGGAGATGTGGATCTCCGCCGCATGACCGAGATCACCGGCCTGACACCGGTCGTCCGCGGCCCGGAGTGGCAGCGGGTGGACGGCTGCTGGATCGAGCTGCCGGAGGTGCAGCGACTGGTCGACGACGCCGTCCGGGTGCCGGCCCGGGTGTTCGCCGCCCCGGACGACCACGGCCGCACCGTCCTGACCGCCTACGTCACCGCCGGCGGCCCCGTACGTACCCCCCGGGAGGCTCACGAGGCCTGCATGAGCATGCTGACGGGCCGATACACCGCGATGGCTCCCGGCCGGTACGTGATCTGTGCCGGGCCTCCCGAGGATCCGGACGACCCGGCGGCCTGGCGCCGCAGACCCGTCCTCGCCGAAGGCGACGGCCGGAAGGAGCAGCGGTGAGCCACGTCGAACCGATCGCCGTGATCGGCCTGGCCTGCAGGCTCCCCCAGGCACCCGACCCGGACGCGTTCTGGCGGCTGCTGCGGTCGGGCACGGACGCGATCACCGATCCGCCTCCCGGCCGGCCGGAGGCCGCACCGGAACACCGGCGAGGCGGGTTCCTCGAAGGGATCGACGAGTTCGACGCCGAGTTCTTCGGGATCCCGCCGGTCGAGGCCGCCGCCATGGACCCGCAGCACCGGCTCATGCTGGAGCTCGCCTGGGAGTCCCTGGAGAACGCTCGGATCGCGCCGACCTCGATCAAGGATCACCCGGTCGGCGTGTTCGTCGGCACGATGTCCGCCGACTACGACACGGTGCTCCACCGCGACGGGCCGTCCGGGATCAGCCACCACACCCTGACCGGCTCCAACCGCGGCCTCATCGCCAACCGGATCTCCCACCACCTCGGCCTGCGCGGCCCGAGCTTCGCCGTGGACAGCGGCCAGTGCTCGTCGCTGCTGGCCGTCCACCTCGCCTGCGAGAGCCTGCGCGGCGGGGAGGCGGAGCTGGCGATCGTCGGCGGGGTCAACCTGACCATCGTGCCCGAGAGCACGGTCGGCGCGGAGCGGTTCGGCGCGCTGTCGCCCGACGGACGCTGCTTCACCTTCGACTCCCGCGCCAACGGGTACGTCCGCGGCGAGGGCGCCGCGGCCGTCGTCCTCAAGCCGCTGCGCCTCGCCGAGGCCGACGGCGACCGCGTGCACTGCGTGATCCTCGGCAGCGCCGTGAACCACGACGGGAGCGCCGGCGCGCTGACCGTCCCGAACCGCGAGGCACAGGAGCGGGTGATCGACCTGGCGACGCGCCGCGCGGGCGTCGGCCGGCACGAGGTCCAGTACGTCGAGCTGCACGGCACCGGCACGCGGGTCGGCGATCCGATCGAGGCGGCCGCGCTCGGCGCGGTCCTGGGGACGGGGCGGCCGGACGGCGACCGGCTGGCCGTCGGATCCGTCAAGACCAACGTGGGGCATCTGGAAGGCGCCGCGGGAATCGTGGGGTTGCTCAAGGTGGCCCTCAGCCTCGCGCACCGGGAGCTCCCGCCGAGCCTCAACTTCGTCACGCCGAATCCCGCGATCCCGCTGGAGCGGCTGGGCCTGCGGGTCCAGACCACGCTGTCCCCCTGGCCGAAGCCCGACCGTCCGCTGGTGGCGGGCGTCTCCGCGTTCGGCATGGGCGGCGCCAACTGCCACGTCGTGCTGGGCGAGGCTCCGCCGCGCCGTCCGGTGGCGCGCGCCGCCGCCGACGGCCTGCTTCTCCCGTGGGTGCTTTCGGCGGCGACCGGGCAGGCCCTGCGTGCCCAGGCCGGACGGCTCCGGAAGTTCGCCGAGGCGGACCTGCGGCTCGCACCGGCGGACGTGGCGCGCTCGCTCGCCATGACCCGGGCGCCGCTGCGGGAGCGCGCCGTCATCCTGGGCACCGATCCCGCGGAGTTCCTGACGGGCCTCGCGGCGGCGGCGCAGGGCGCGCCGGCCGGGAATCTCATCCGGGGGGACGCCGGTGAGGAGGCCAAGCTGGTCCTCGTGTTCTCCGGGACGTCATCCGGCGACGTCCTCGACCGGCTCACCGCCCCGGGCGGTCTGATGGACGCGGCCACGCCCCTCGGGCGGACGTTCCGCCGCCACCTGGACGAGTGCGCCGAGGCGCTCGCGCGGTTCACCGGCTGGTCGCCGCGCGACGTGGTGCGGAACGCGCCCGGAGCGCCCCCCGCCGAGACGCCGGAGGTCGCCCGGTCCCTGTCGTGGGCCGTCGCGGTGGCGTTCGCCGCGACGCTGCGGTCGTCCGGCGTCCGCCCCGACGCGGTCGTCGGCCACCGCGACGGAGAGATCGCGGCCGCCTGCGCGGCCGGTCTGCTGAGCCTCGGCGAGGGCGCCGAGCTGATCGCCGGGGGCGCGGGGCGCGGACCGGGCGCGCTCTCCCCGGGCCTGCCAGGCGGCATCCCCTGCTACTCGACGCGTACGGCCGGCCGGCTCGACCGGGCCGACGTCGGCTCCGCATCCGAGGACGCCCCCGATGGGCTCAGCGCTCTGATCGGCGCCCTGGTCCGCGAGGGGCACCGGGTCTTCATCGAGGCCGCGGCGCACCCCCTGCTGAGCGGCGCGATACAGGCCGCGCTCGACGCGTCCCGCGAGGACGACGGCATGGACGTCGGCAGGGAGGCCGGCAGGGAGGCCGGCACGGTTCTCGCCGCCGGGCCCGACCGCGCCGGTGTGCTGCGTTCGATCGCCCTGGCCCACGTGCACGGGGCGGACGTCGACTGGTCCGCCGTCTTCGGAGACGAGACGGCCCTGGTCGACCTGCCGACCTACGCCTTCCAGCGCACGTCGCACTGGATCGCGCCGGCCGCCGCCGTCACGTCGCCGACCCGGGCCGACGACGCCGACGGGTGGAGGCACGTGATGTCCGGCCTGCCGGAGGCGCAACGGCGCGAGGCGGCGATCGGGCTCGTCCGCGCGCAGGTCGCCGACGTCCTCGGGCACTCGGCGCCGGAGGCCGTCGACGTGCGGCGCGCCTTCGGCGACCTCGGCCTCGACTCCGTCACCGGCGTCGAGCTGAGCCACCGCCTGAGCGCCGCGACCGGGCTGCGCCTGCCGGAGACGCTGATCTTCGACCATCCCACGCCGATGGCCATCGGCGAACATCTGGCGGGGCGCCTGGCCGAGACGACGCCGGGCGCGGCGGCTCCGACGACTACGACGACCACCGCGACCACCACCACCGCGGCCACCACCACCGCGGCCAAGGCCGAGGCCGAGGCCGGCGAGCCGATCGCCATAGTGGCGATGGCCTGCCGGTTCCCCGGCGGCGTACGCTCCCCCGAGGATCTGTGGCGTCTGGTGGAGTCCGGCGTCTGCGCCGTCTCCGGCGTACCCGCCGACCGTGGCTGGCGGATCCCCGCCGTGGGCGGATTCCTGGCGGACGCGGCCGGCTTCGACGCCGCTTTCTTCGGCATCTCGCCGCGCGAGGCGCTGGCGATGGACCCGCAGCAACGGCTGATGCTCGAAGTCACCTGGGAGGCCCTGGAACGGGCCGGGATCCCCGCCGGGACGCTCGCGGGCAGCGACACCGGCGTCTACGTGGGCGCCATCCCGCAGGAGTACGGCCCGCGCGGGCACGAGGGGCCCGACGAGCTCAAGGGCTACCTCATGACCGGTGGCACCGGCAGCGTCATCTCCGGCCGCATCGCCTACACGCTCGGCCTCGGCGGCCCGGCGGTGACCGTCGACACGGCCTGCTCGTCGTCGCTGGTCGCGGTGCACATGGCCTGCCAGGCGCTGCGGCTGGGCGAAACCGGCCTGGCCCTGGCCGGCGGCGTGACCGTCATGGCCTCTCCCACGATGTACACCGAGTTCGGACGGCAACGCGGGCTCGCGGCCGACGGCCGGTGCAAACCGTTCGCCGCCGCGGCGGACGGCACGAGCTGGGGCGAGGGCGCGGCGCTGCTGGTGCTCGAACGGCTGTCGGACGCGCGGCGGAACGGCCATCCGGTCCTGGCGCTGATCCGCGGCAGCGCCGTCAACCAGGACGGCGCCAGCAACGGGCTGACCGCGCCCAGCGGCCCCGCCCAGCGGCGGGTGATCCGCGCGGCCCTGGCCGCCGCCGGGCTCGGACCCGCGGACGTGGACGCCGTCGAGGCGCACGGCACCGGCACCTCGCTCGGCGACCCGATCGAGGCCGAGGCCCTGCTGGCCACCTACGGCCAGGGCCGGCGGGCCGACCGGCCGCTGCTGCTCGGCTCGGTGAAGTCCAACATCGCGCACTCCCAGGCCGCCGCGGGCGCCGCCGGAGTCATCAAGATGGTCATGGCCATGCGCGCGGGGCTCCTGCCCATGACCCTGCACGTCGACAAGCCCACCCCCCGTGTGGACTGGTCCTCCGGCGCCGTCCGGCTCCTGACCGAGCCGGCCGCCTGGCCGGACACCGGCCGCCCCCGCCGCGCGGCGGTCTCGTCCTTCGGCATCAGCGGCACCAACGCGCACCTCATCGTCGAGCAGGCCCCGGCCGCCCCGGAAACCGCGCACGCGGACGACGGCCCGCCCGCGGCCTGGCTGGTCTCGGCCAAGACCGAGCCGGCCCTCCGGGCGCAGGCGCAGCAGCTCAGGGACTACGTGGCCGCCCGCCCCGGGCTCGACACCGACGCCGTCGCGCACGCCCTCGCGTCGGGCCGCACCGTCTTCGAGCACCGTGCCGTGATCACGGCGGCCGGCCGATCGGGCCTGCTGGCCGGCCTCGGCGCGCTCGCCGCCGGTGAGACCGCTCCCGGCGTGCTCCGCGCCGCCGGCCCGGCAGGCAAGACCGCCTTCCTGTTCGCCGGGCAGGGCAGCCAGCGGCCCGGCATGGGCCGTGAGCTCTATGAGGCGTCCGCGGTCTTCGCGGCCGCGCTCGACGAGGCGTGCGCACACCTGGACGCGCATCTGGACCTGCCGCTGCGCGACGTCATGTGGGCGCCCGCCGGATCGGCCGGCGCGGAGCTGCTCGGCCAGACCCGCTACACCCAACCGGCGCTGTTCGCCCTGGAGACCGCGCTGTACGCGATGGCCCGGGAGCACGGCATCACCCCGGACTATCTCATCGGCCACTCGATCGGCGAGCTCGCCGCCGCTCACGTCGCGGGCGTGCTCTCCCTGGCCGACGCCGCCACGCTGGTGGCCACGCGCGGGCGGCTGATGCAGGAGCTGCCGCAGGGCGGCGCGATGGTGTCGATCCGGGCCTCGGAGGACGCCGTGCTCGGGCTGCTCGCCGGCCAGGAGGACAGGGTCGGCGTCGCGGCCGTCAACGGCCCGGCCTCGGTCGTCGTCTCCGGCGACACCGACGCCGTGCTCGCCGTCGCCCGGCGCTGCGCGGAGCTGGGCTGGGCGACCCGGCGGCTGGACGTCAGCCACGCCTTCCACTCGCCGCACATGGACGGCATGCTCGACGACCTCATCGCGGTCGCGTCCGGCCTGGCCTTCCGGCCGCCCGCCATCCCCGTCGTCTCCAACCTCACCGGCCGGATCGCCACCCCGGAGGAGCTGCGCTCGCCCGCCTACTGGGCCCGGCACGCGCGCCAGGCGGTGCGTTTCCTCGACGGCGTCCGCCGGCTCGCCGAACAGGGCGTCACCTCTTATCTGGAGCTGAGCCCCGACGCCGTGCTCGCCCCGCTCGCGCGGGTCACTCTCGCCGCCCCGGCGGCCGAGCCCGGCCCCGCCGCCGAGCCCGGCGCGGCGCCGGAGTTCATGTCCGTCCTGCAGCGCGGGCGCCCCGAGGCCGAGACCGCCGACCGGGCCCTCGGCTGGGCGCGCGCCCGCACCGCCGGCGTCACCCTGCCCCCGGGCCGCCCAGGACGGCCCGGACGGCCCGGACGGCCCGGACGGCCCGGGCGGCCGGACGCCTGCGTTGACCTGCCGACCTACCCCTTCCAGCACCGGCGGTTCTGGCTGACCGCCACGTCCGGATCGCAACCGTCCCCGGCCGTCCGCGACGGGTCGCGCTACCGCATCGTCTGGCGGCCGATCCCCATGACGGTGGCTCCCGCTCCGCGCGGCACCTGGCTCGTGGTGGTTCCGGCCGGGTACGCCGGCCACGAGTGGGTGACCGCGTGTGCGAGCGTCCTCGGCGACGGAGGCGCGGACGTCCGCGTGATCGCCGACGACGGCGGCGAGAGCGGCCCGGAGGCGCTCGCGTCGCGGCTGCGCGCCGCGCTCGGCGGCGGCGCCGCGCCGGGCGGGGTGCTGTCGCTGCTGGCGCTCGACGACCGCACGGACCCGCGTCACCCGGAGATCTCCCGCGGCCTGTCCGCGTCGCTGACGCTGGTGCGGGCCCTGGCCGTCGCCGCGCTCGGCGTCCCGCTGTGGATGCTCACGCGCGGGGCGGTCGGCACCGGCCCCACGGATCCGGTGGAGAATCCCGCCCAGGCGCAGATCTGGGCGCTCGGCCGATCCGTCGCCCTGGAACACCCGCGGATGTGGGGCGGCCTGGTCGACCTCCCGGCCGACACCCGGTGCGCGCATCTGGTGCGTACGGCGCTGACCGCACCGGGGCACGAAGAGGAGATCGCGATACGCCCCGCCGGGCTGTTCGGACGCCGCCTGGCGACCGCGCCGCGGCCCACGTCCGCGGCCGAGCCCTGGCGTCCCCGCGGGACCGTCCTGATCACCGGCGGCACCGGCGGTCTTGGCACGCACGTCGCCCGATGGCTGGCCGCCGCGGGCGCCGAACACCTGGTGCTGGTCAGTCGCCGGGGCCGGTCCGCGCCCGGCGCCGAGGCACTCGAAAAGGAGCTCACCGGGCACGGCGCCGCCGTCACCATCGCCTCCTGCGACGTGGCCGACCGCGCCGCGCTGGCCGATCTGATCGCCACCGTCAACGCCGGACACGGCCCCATCACATCGGTGTTCCACACGGCGGGAGTCGGTCGGCGCGTCCCGATCGCGGAGCTCACGGCGGACGAGCTCGCGGCGGCCTGCTCCAAGGCGGCCGGTGCCGCCAACCTGGACGACCTGCTCGGCGCGACCGCGCTCGACGCCTTCGTGCTGTTCTCCTCGATCGCCGGCACCGGCCTGTGGGCCACCACCGGCCAGGCCGCGTACGCGGCGGCCAACGTCTTCCTCGACGCCCTGGCCGAGCGGCGCCGCGCGCTGGGCCGCTCCGCGACCTCGCTCGCCTGGGGACTGTGGGAGGGCCCGGGAATGGGTGAAGACCCCGCGTTCGCCCGGCACCTCGCACGGCACGGCATCGAGGCGATGCCGCCTGAGAAGGCGATCGCCGCCCTCCAGGCCGCCCTCGACGACGACGAGACCTGCCTGACCGTCGCCGACATCGCCTGGGAGCGGTTCGTGCCGCCGTTCACCGCAGGGCGCACCCGTCCGCTGCTGGACGACCTCGCGGCGGCGCGGGAGGCCCAAAGCAGGGAGACGCCGCGCGCTCCGGCGGACGCGCCGGACCGGACGCCCGGCCCGGGGCTGCGAGAGGAGCTCGCGGCCCTGCCCGCCGCCAGACGGCGCCCGCGGATTCTGCAGGTGGTGCTGGGCCACACGGCGGCGATCTGCGGCGACTCCGCCGACGAGACCGACCCGAACCGGCCGTTCCGCGACCTCGGGTTCGACTCGCTGATGACCGTCGAGCTGCCGGAACGGCTCACCGCCGCCACAGGCTTGGCGCTTCCCCCCACGCTCGCGTACGACCACCCGACGCCGGCCGCGGTCGCCGATCACCTGTACGCCGAGCTCACCGGCGAGCGCGCCCCCGTCACGGGCCCGGCCGGCGCCGCGCCGCCCGTGTCCGAGGACCCCATCGCGATCGTCGCCATGTCCTGCCGCTATCCGGGCGGCGTGCGCTCCCCGGAGGACCTGTGGGACCTGCTCATGGCCGGCTCCGACGCGGTGTCGGAGTTTCCCGCCGACCGCGGATGGGACCTCGACGGCCTGTACGACCCGGAGAGCGCACGGCCCGGCACGTCGTACACGAACCTCGGCGGCTTCCTCCACGACGCCGGGGAGTTCGATCCCGCCTTCTTCGACATCAGCCCGCGCGAGGCCCTCGCGATGGACCCGCAGCAGCGGCTGCTGCTCACGCTCGCCTGGGAGGCCCTGGAGCGCGCCGGGATCGACCCCGCCACCCTGCGCGACAGCGACACCGGCGTCTTCGTCGGAGCCTCGTCACACCAGTACGGCGGCGACGGCGGGCACGTTCCCGAGGACGTCGCCGGCCACCTGCTGACCGGTACGGCGGCGAGCGTGAACTCCGGCCGCATCGCCTACACCCTCGGCCTGCGCGGACCGGCGCTGACGGTGGACACCGCGTGTTCGTCGTCCCTGGTCGCCCTGCACCTCGCCGTCCGGGCCCTCCGTTCCGGGGAGTGCGGCATGGCGCTGGCCGGCGCGGCCACCGTGATGGCCACCCCCATGGTCTTCACCGAGTTCAGCAGGCAGCGCGGGCTGGCCGCCGACGGCCGGTGCAAGCCGTTCGCCGCCGCCGCCGACGGGACGGCGTGGGGTGAGGGGGCCGCGGTGCTCCTGCTCGAACGGCTGTCCGACGCCACCCGCAACGGCCACCGGATCGTCGGCCTCATCCGCGGCAGCGCCGTCAACCAGGACGGCGCGAGCAACGGGCTGACCGCGCCCAACGGGCCGGCGCAGGAACAGGTGATCGGGCAGGCGCTCGCCGCCGCCGGGCTCGAACCGGCCGAGGTGGACGTCGTGGAGGCGCACGGCACCGGCACCACGCTCGGCGACCCCATCGAGGCCGGGGCGCTGCTCGCCGCGTACGGCCGGGACCGGGACGCGCGGACGCCGCTGCTGCTGGGATCGGTGAAGTCCAACATCGGGCACACGCAGGCGGCGGCCGGAATGGCCGGCGTCATCAAGCTGGTCATGGCGATGCGGCACGGCACGGTGCCGAAGACCCTGCACGTCGACCGGCCCACCCCGCACGTCGACTGGTCCTCGGGGGCGCTCCGCCTGGTGACCGAGCCGACCGCCTGGCCCGGCACGGGCCGGCCGCGCCGCGGCGCGGTGTCGTCGTTCGGCATCAGCGGCACCAACGCCCACGTCGTCATCGAGCAGGCTCCGCAGGAAGGGACGTCCGAGCACGCGTCCGGGGCTCGACCCGGCGAACCGGTGCCGATGCCGGTCCCGGTCCCGATTCCTGTGCCGTGGCTCGTCTCGGCGCGGTCCGAGACGGCGTTGCGGGCGCAGGCCGCCCGGCTCCGGGACTTCGCCCGGCGTCACCCGGAGCTGTCCCCCGATGACATCGCCCACGCGCTCGTCACCACCCGGCACGCGTTCGAGCACCGCGCCGCCGTCAGCGGCCGGACCCACACGGAGCGCGTCGAGGCGCTCGACCGTCTCGCCGCCGGCGAGGAGCATCCCGGCGTCGTGCGCGGGGTCGCGAAGACGGCGCCGACGGGCTTCCTCTACTCCGGCGAGAGCGCCGGGGAGACCGGTGCCGCGCTCGACCTGCACGACGCGTTCCCCGTGTTCGCCGCCGAGTTCGACGCCGCCTGCGCCGCGCTGGACGTCCATCTGGACGAGCCCCTGCGCGACGTGCTACGCGACGCCCCGGACACGCTCAAGGACGGCCGCTCCGCCCACGCGTACGCCGCGCGGTTCGCGTTCGACGTCGCGCTCACCCGGCTGCTCGGCCACCTCGGACCGGTGCCCGAGTGCGTGCTCGGCATCGGGTGCGGCGCGCCCGCCGCCGCGTACGTCGCCGGAACCCTGTCCCTTTCCGACGCCGCGGCTCTGGTCACCGCCCTCGGCCGGCTCAGCCGATGGCCCGGCGAGGAGGCGGCGCTCCGCGAGTTCCGCGCGGTCGTGGACGGCATCCGGTTCGGCGAGCCCGCCATATCGATGGTCTCCCCCTCGACCGGCCGGCTCGTCACCGCCGGAGACCTGGCCCTCTCCGAGCACTGGATCCGCGGGGAGGCGACCACGCCCTCCGACGGCGTCCGGCTGCTCACCGAGGCCGGGACCGGCCATGTCATGGTGCTCGGCCCCGCACACGACGCGGTGCGGGGCCTGACCGCCGCGCTGGCGGAGGCGTACTGCCAGGGCCAGGCCGTCGAGTGGCGGAACCTCCTTCCCAGCGGGACGGGCACGCCCGTCGACCTCCCCACGTATGCCTTCGACGATCGCCGGTTCTGGCTGCCGGCCTCCGGCCGCGGCCGCGCCGGCGACGAACCGCCGGCGGCCGAGCGCCACCCCCTGGCCAGCCAGGCCATCGAACTCGACGACGGCGGCATGCTGTTCACCGGCGGCATCTCGGCGCGTACGCAGCCGTGGCTCGCGGACCACGAGGTGCATGGTCACGTCGTCGTGCCGGGTGTGACGTTCCTGGAGCTCGCCGCGTGGGCGGCCCGGCAGACCGGCTGCGCCGAGGTCGTCGAGCTGACCCACAAGGCACCGCTGATCGTCCCGCCGGACGGCAGGATCGAGCTCCAGCTGCGGACCGGGCCCGCCGACCCGGCCGGG
The DNA here is from genome assembly GCF_012034195.1 of Microbispora sp. CL1-1. Taxonomy (NCBI): domain Bacteria; kingdom Bacillati; phylum Actinomycetota; class Actinomycetes; order Streptosporangiales; family Streptosporangiaceae; genus Microbispora; species Microbispora sp. CL1-1. The sequence continues at coordinate 8,514 of NZ_JAATEK010000014.1, read as the reverse complement.
CGGCGGGAGTTCTCCCTGCGGTGCAGAAGCGCGACCGCCTCACGCGGGCGTCCCTGGTCGCAACTGGCCACCGGCGTCCTCGGGCCTGCCCGGACCTCCGGCGTCCCGGCACGGCGCGCCAAGGACGCGGCGACGGGTCGGGGCGGCGTCCCCGACGGCGCGATCCCGATCGAGGTCGGCGACTTCTACCAGCGGTTCAACGCCCGCGGCCACTACGGCTGGGGTCCGGTGTTCCAGAACCTGCGCGCCGCCTTCCGGCACGGCGACGATCTCTACGCGGAGCTCCGGCTGCCGGAGGACCCGCGCCTTCGCTCCGGCCTGTTCGACCTGCATCCGGCCCTCCTGGACGCGGTGATGCACGGGCTGGGCCTCGACGGCGCGCCGGAGCCGCTCATCGACCTGATCACCGACGGCGGAGACGGCACCCCGAGGCCGCGCATCCCATTCATCTGGAACGGGGTCGCCATATCCGGGAACGGCGCGCGCGAGCTGCTGGTGCGCGTCTCGCCCGCCGGCCCGGGCGCGGTGTCGATCACCGCGTGGGACGAGACCGGCCGCCCGGCGGTCGTCGTCGAGTCGCTGGTCATGCTGCCCGTCTCGCCGAAGCAGCTCGGAAGCTCGTCCGGCCGCCGAGCGGCGTTGCACCGCATCGCCTGGCAGGCCGCCGAGCCGCCGCGCGGCCGATCGCGCCCTGTCGTCACGGTGCCCGGTGGCGACCCGTCCGCCGCGCGGGCGGCGATCGCGGCGCAGGCGGAGCCGCCGGCCGGCGTGGTCGTACCGCTGCCGCCGGACGACATGACGCCCGCCGCCGCCCGCCGCGCCACCCGCCGCACGCTGGAAATCGCCCAGCGGTGGCTCTCCGACGACACCGTCGCCGGCGTCCGGCTGGTCTTCGTCACGCGGCACGCGGTCGCCGCCCTCCCCACCGACCCGGTCGAGGACCTCGCCAACGCCGCGTCCTGGGGCCTGATCCGCTCGGCCCAGGCCGAGCATCCGGGCCGGTTCACGCTCGTCGACGTCGACGGGGCGCCCGAGTCGGAGGACGCGATCGCGGAGGCGGTGGCCACCGGTGCGCCGCAGGTCGCCGTACGCAACGGAATCCTCCACCTGCCGGAGCCGGCACAGGTGTCGCTCATCACGGGCCGGACCGGCCGGCACCTCGATCCGGGCGGCACCGTGCTCGTCTCCGGGGGCACCGGCGGCCTTGGCGCGCTGTTCGCCCGGCACCTCGTCACCGAGCACGGCGTGCGCCACCTGATCCTGGCGAGCCGCCGGGGTGACGCCGCGAAGGGTGCCGGCGCGCTCGTCGCCGAACTGGCCGCCCACGGCGCCGAGGTCAGGGTCGTCGCCTGCGACGTCGCCGACCGCGCCGCCGTGGAGGCCCTGCTCGCCGCGGTCCCGGAGGATCACCCGCTCACCGCGGTCGTCCACGCCGCCGGCGTGCTCGACGACGCCGTGGTCACCGCGCTCTCCTCGGAGCAGGTCGACGCCGTCATGCGGCCGAAGGCCGACGGCGCGTGGCATCTCCACGAGCTCACCCGCACACTCGACCTGGACGCCTTCGTGCTGTTCTCCTCCGTGGCGGGCGTGCTCGGCACCGCGGGTCAGGCGAACTACGCGGCGGCCAACGGTTTTCTCGACGCCCTCGCCCACCACCGCCGCTCCCTCGGGCTGCCCGCGACGTCACTCGCGTGGGGGCTGTGGGACGCCGACGGCATGGGCGGCGGCCTCGGGCAGGCCGATCTCGAACGGATGCGGCGCGCCGGGATCAGGCCGATGCCGGCCGAAGACGGGCTGGGCCTGTTCGACGACGCCCTCACGGTGGCCGAGCCGCTGCTCATGCCGGCCGATCTGGACCTCGCGGCGGCACGCGCCGGAGGGGAGGCCACGCGGGACGCCGCGGCCTCGCCGATGCCGTCCGGCCTGTCGCCGGACGAACGCGACGCGTTCCTCCTCGACCTGGTCGTCGGGCACGTCGCCGAGGTCAGCGGCCATTCCGCCGAAGCGATCGAGCCGGACGCCACCCTGTTCGAGCTCGGCCTCGACTCGCTCATGATCGTGGAATTGCGCAACCGCCTGGCGTCCGCCAGCGGGCTGGCCCTGCCGGCGAACGTCGCGTTCGACCATCCGACACCTGCGGCTCTGGTCGATCACCTGCGCGACCGGCTGCCCGGGGAGCGCCGGCCGGTGGACGCGTGACGTCACGACAACGGCGCGTCCAGGCACACGTCGGTTTCGGGCACGGGGTAGTGGAACCAGCCGCGTTCCGCCGCCTGTGCCCCGGCCTGGAACCGGCTGCGGGCGCCCAGCCGGTTCATCAGGTCGGCCGTGATCCGGCGGCACGTCCTGATGGAGATCCCGAGTTTGCGCGCGACCACCTCGTCGGTGTGCCCCTCGTACAGGAACCTCAGCAGTTCGCGCTCCTGGCCGGTGAGGCCGTGGCGGTCGCGCGCCCGGGGCGCGCCGAAGTCCCGGCCGCGTTCCCACAGCAGGTCGAACAGCGTGCGCATCGCCACGACGATGCCCGCGCCGCGGACCAGGACCGCGCCCAGCGCGGTGCGCTCCGAGTCGACCGGGACCATCGCCACCTCCCGGTCCACGATGATCATCCGGATGGGCAGCACCGGAACGGTGCGCACCCGGGCGCCGAGCCGGATGAGCCGGTGAGCGTACCCCGACGTGGCCGGATCCCGATCGATCGTGTCGAGGCAGAGGGTGCGCACGTCCACTCCGCGTTCCAGCATCTGCGTGTCCGCCGACCGGCTCGCCGTCATGCCCTCGGCGGACTGCGCGCCGATCGGCATCAGGGACAGGAACTCGTGGCGCGCGTCACGCGCCAGTTGCACCGACCGCTCACGGACCGCGTCGATGTCCGCGAGGCGTTCGAGGACGTCGCCGGACGCGTGCCGCGTGATCGCATACTCGGCCGCCAGCACGGCGATCGCCGCCCGGCTCTCCGCGATCTGGTTCTGCTGCCGGACCAGCTCGGCCTCTTGGTGTTTGACGAGGGCTTCCAAGGCGATTTCCGGGCTCACCGGGCACAACGCCCCCGGGCTATCCCGCGACGGCCGCAACAGCGAGAGCCGTCGCAGACAGTCCAGCGCGGCCCGGACGTCATCCTCGTCCAGGTCCAGCCGCAGCGCCAGGTCGGCGACCGTGCTGTCGGGCTCGGCCAGGATGGTGAGGTAAACCGATTCGCTGGTCGCGTCCAAACCGAAACCCTGCAACACGCTATTACGGCAATGCCTGCGAATCCACATGCCATTTCCCTCGTACACCGCCGGCAGATCGCTGTACCGCGTCACATGGCAGTTATCCGGCACAGAAGGCCGCGGCAGCCTGCCGGACACCCGTCATATTAAGGCTGGCCCGCCGACCCGTCTCCGCGGCTCCGGTTGCCATCTGCTTTGGCAACCGGAGCATGTCGGCGGACTTGTGGACCGGTCCCACACCACGTCGCCGCACCCTTACGGAGCGTGGACGCGCGGGCGGCGGCGCCACTTTCACGACGCAGGCCAAAGCAGGCGGCTGACAACAACCTGCCAGGACATTTCTTGCCACTCAGCGGCCACTGACATTCCGCGGACAATTCTGTAAACATTGTGGGAGCGCTCCCACAACCCCTCCGATCGTTTCACAACCGTGCCCGAAATCCGGTTAGCAAGCACCGCGACAAGAGTGCGAGGCCATTGAGTGACAGAAATGAGTGCGCTGTCAGGGTGGTATCCGGCACCCGAAAACACGACCGCTGCGGCGCCGAATCGATGTCGGTCGGCGGGTCCGCTCATCGGACGGGAGGCACAACACCGGGAGATCGAAGCGGCCGTTTCCCGCTTGTCGGAGGGCCGCTCCGCTCTCGTCGAAATCAGCGGAGATCCCGGAATCGGCAAGACCGCGGTGCTCGCCGAGGTGACCCGCATCGCACAGGCGGCGGGAGCCGCCGTGTTCACCGGACGGCCGCACCCGGCCGACGGCGATCTGGCGTTCGGAGCGATCGTCGACGCTCTGGACGGTCCGCTCTCCGCCACCATGCGGAGCGTACGGCCAGAGGGGCTGACGACGGTCCACGGGGACGTGCTGGCGGCTGTCTTTCCCTCCCTTGCCGCGGGCGGCTGCGCGCCGCCGGAGGCCGCCGCGCCCCGCCGCGCCGGCCACGCCGTACGCATGCTCCTGGAGACTCTCGCCGCGTCGCGGCCGATCGCCCTCGTCCTCGACGATCTGCATCACGCCGACGCGGGCACCATCGACGTGGTGTCGCGGCTGCTGTCCACGCCGCCGCGCGCCCCTGTGCTCCTGGCCTTCGCGCACCGGCCCCGGCAGGCGTCCCCGCGGCTGCGCGCCGCCGCGGACACGGCGCGGGAGCTCACCCGTCTGCACCTGGAACCGCTGGCGGAGAGCGACGCCCTCGCGCTGATCGACGAGGACCTGCCCGTGCGATGGCGCAGGGATCTGTACCGCGCGAGCGAGGGCAATCCGGGTTATCTCGCGGCCCTGACCGATCTGCTGGACGGCGGCCCGCCCGGCATCGACGAGGCCGACATCGCCCCGGTGCCGCCGTGGTTCGCCTCGGGCGTGACCGCCGAGGTCGCCCGCCTGTCGGACACGAGCAGGCTGGTCGTCGCCGCGTGTTCGGTGCTCGGCGATCCTCTCACCGTGCCGTTGGTGGCCGCGGTCGCCGAGCTCGACGAGGACGACGCCTATCCTGCCATCGACGAGATCGCCTCCCACGACCTCATCCGTCTCGTGGCGGGCACCGGACGTTTCGGGTTCCGGCACCCACTGGTGCGCCGCGCCGTCTACCACGGCGTGAGCCCCGGCTGGCGGCTCGCCGCGCACGCACGGGTGGCCCGCCTGCTGACCGGCGGCCGGACGCCCGCCGTCGCCACCGGGATGCCCGCCGAGATGCCCGCCGGGATGCCCGTCGAGAGGGCGGTCGAGAGGGCGGTCGAGAGGGCGGTCGAGAGGGCGCCGCACGTCACGCGAATCGCCACCTCGCGCGACCGCACGGCGGTCGCGCTGCTCGCCGTGGCCGCCGACGAGATCGAGGCGACATGTCCCCGGCGGGCGGCCCAATGGCGGCGGGCGGCCCTCGACCTGCTTCCCGGCGATGACGACGATCATCCCGACGGCCGCGTCGGCCTGCTGCTCGCGCTCGGCAGAGCCTGCGTGTCGGCGGGGCAGCCGGAACCGGCGTCCGACGCCTTGGGCGAGGCCCTGCGGTCGCTCCCGCCCGGCGTCTCCGGCCTGCGCACCACGGTGGTCGCGGAGCGTGCCCATCTTCTGCACGCTGTGGGCCGATCCGGCGAAGCGCGCATCCTCGTACGCGCCGAGCTCGCGCACACCCGGCACGAGGCCGATCGCGCGATCCTGTCGTACGAGCAGGCGTGGCTCGAAACGGCGAGCGGAGACCCCGCCGTGGCGTGCGACGACGCCGCACGCGCCTGCCGCATGGCCGATCGGCTCGGCCTTCGCCTGCTGGGCTGCGCGGCCCGGGGGACGCTCGCCGTCGCGGCCGTGCTCTCGGCGACGCCGTCGGCGGGAGGACTCGGCGAACTCCCCCGGGCCGCCGCGGTCCTCGGCGCCCTCACCGACGACGAGCTCGCCGCGCGGCCCGACGCGCCGCTCTGGATCGGCTGGGCCGCGCTTCTCCTCGAACGCCCCCACGACGCGATTCGGCATCTCGATCGTGCCGTGGCCGTCAGCCGGTCGACGGGCCGGTGGGCCGTCGAATGCCAGGCGCTGGTGGCGCGTGTCATGGCGCTGTGCGCCGGCGACCGGCTCGCGGCGGCCCAGGAGAGCGCCGACGAGGCCGCGCAGGCGGCCTGGCTGTCGGGGAGCACCGCCCTCCGCTCCTACGCGCAGGCGGCGCGCTGCCTGGTCGCGGCCCGCGTGGGCGACCTCGACACCCTGCGACGCCGCCTGGCGGCGTCCGGCCCGCCGGTCGTGCGAGGCTGGCCCGGGGCACTGGCCACCGAGATGGTCGCGGAGGCGAGGCTGGCCGCGGGCGATCCCGACGGCTGCCGGAGTCTGCTCGATATCGCCGGCGACGACCGCGCGGCGGGTCCGACGGTGCGGCGATACGAACTGCTCGCCCGCGCGGCGCTCGACGCCGGGCGGCCCGACGTGGCCTCCCGATGGGCCACCGCGGCCGAGGCTCTCGCCGCGCGGTTCGACTCCCCCGTGCCCGCGGCCGTCGCGCTGCTCGCCCGGGCACAGGTCCTCGCCGCCACCGATGCGGCGGCCGAGGCGGTGGCCGGGGCGAAGGCCGCGTTCCAAGCCGCCGCGACGCTGGACGCCGCCGGGCTGGCGTGGGACGCGGCGCGGGCCAGAGGCGTCGCGGAGGCGGCGAACAGGTGCGGCCGGGAACAGCCTGTGCTCACCGGTCCGGCCGCACGACCGACGAGCGCCACAGACATGACCGCAGCGGTGACCGAGCACGTCGTCACGGAGTCGCTGATGCCCTCCGGCCCGCCCGGCGGCCTGCCCGGCGCCGCCCTCCTCACCGAACGCGAACGGCAGATCGCCCGGCTGGTCAGCGAAGGGCTGAAGAACCGGGAGATCGCCGATCGGCTCTACGTCACCCAGAAGACCGTGGAGATGCACCTGTCGCGGATCTTCGCCAAGCTCGGCGTGTCCAATCGTGTCGGGGTCGCCCGCGCGCTCTACGCGACGTCCGTGAAATCGTGACCGCGCCGCTGGGCCTTGATTGTTTACCGAGAACGGGGCACCGCGAGGGCAGGTGATCCGGTCCGGGTGGGAAAAGCCTCCTCATGATGCGCAACCTGGTGAACGGCGCCGTCGGCGGCGCGCTTGCGACGGCGGTGTACAGCGCGATGCTGATGGCGGCGGACAGGGCCGGCCTGCTGGAGGAGCCGCCGCCGCGGCGGTTCGCACGGCTGTCCCTTTCCGGGCGGGACAAGCCCAGGAGGGGCGAGAACGTGCTGGGCACGATCGCGCACTTCGCGTTCGGCTCCTCCTGTGGTTCTGTGCTCGGCCTGCTGTCGGCCGGGCAGCGGGTGCCCGTCCCGATCGGCACGGCGTACGGGTTGCTGGTGTGGTATTTCGGCTATCAGGGCATGGCGCCGAGCATCGGCGCGTACCCGCCGGTCCCGAAGGACCGCCCCGGACGCCAGGCCGCGCTGCTGGCGGGACACCTGCTGTGGGGCACCGCGCTCGCCTTCGCGCTCAACCGGCTGCGCACCGACAAGGGGCAGATGGCGGCCGAGCTCGCGCCCGGCATGCGCGAGCAGGTCCGGCGCGTCATGCCCACCCCCGAGCCGGCCGCCGCACGCTGATTCCGGCCGCTCGTCCGGTTACCAGAAGCCGACTTCGGGATACCTCGCCGACGGCCCGTCCGGCAGGGCCGCCGCCCGCCCTTCAGGTGGATGCAGGCGGTGACGTGCAGTCCGATGTGCCGTGACCTGCGGCGTTCCCAGCTTCACGGGGTGCCGGCCCTGATCCCGGTTGAGGGATGGGCCCGCGTCCGATCCGGGATCTCCCGGATGTCTCCGATGCCCCCAGGCCGACACGGTTTACGGGTGTCCAACGATCGGAGTCACGCCCATGACGCACGCCATCCTCGACCTGGTCCACCAGGTGATGTCATCGCCCTGGCTGTACGTGGCGCTGTTCGCCCTGGCGCTGCTCGACGGGTTCTTCCCGGTCGTTCCGGCCGAGACCTCGGTGATCACCGCCGCGGTGTTCGCCGCGTCGGGCGAGACCAACCTGGCCCTGGTCATCGTTGTCGCGGCTCTCGGTGCGTGCGCGGGTGACCACGTCTCCTATCTGATCGGCAGCAGGTCGGCGGGCAGGCTGCGGAACACGAAGCCGTTCGTCTGGGCGCGCGACACGCTGGCCGAGCGGGGCGGTCTCGTCCTGGTCGTGGCCAGGTACATCCCCGGCGGGCGCACCGCGACCACGCTCACCATGGGCGCCGTACGGCATCCGCTGCGCTCGTTCACGTTCTTCGACGCGATCGCGGCGGGCTCGTGGGCGGTGTACTCCGGGCTGATCGGCTTCTTCGGCGGGATGGCGTTCGAGAACGACCCGATCAAGGGCCTGCTCCTCGGCCTCGGCATCGTGCTGTCGATCACCGCGGTCGCCGAGCTGGTGAGATGGCTCAGGAAGCGGCGCGCCGCCCGGCGTCTGCCCGCGCCGTCCCCGGAACGCGCTCAGACGGCGGCGCGCAGGTAGGCGAGCACGGCGAGCACCCGGCGGTGGTCGTCGGCGTGGTGGATCACGGGCGCCGTGTCGGTCGCGGGCGGCCTGGCCATGGCGGTGGCGGCCGAGGCGGTGGCGGCCGAGGCGGTGGCGGCCGAGGCGGCGGCGGCCGAGGCGGCGGCGGCCGAGGCGGTGGCGGCCGAGGCGGCGCTCGTCACCGCGATCGGCACCGGGCTCGGTCTCGTCGTGGCCGTTCCCGCGCTGCTCGGAATGCGCGCCGGGCTGGCGCAGAAGGCGGGCGCGGCAGTTCCCCTGGTCGTCCCCTGGCCGGCGATCGCGGCCGTGGTCGCCGCC